>NZ_JALQDT010000056.1:0-292263 GCF_023631085.1 Caballeronia sp. INML1
GGAAGCAATCGATAGCGTCGGTTTTGTGAACTCACGAGCAGCATCGAACGCTCACAAGGGTTTTTGCGCGTGTCAGAAGCGCGAGTTCAGCATCCGTCGCAACGCGTCTTAGCGCGCCAACGACGGATATTTCAACGGCCTGCTAGATCGGCCTTGTGAGGCTTGATGAACACGTGGTTCATCTTGTCGTCGTCGATTTCCCACTGGACGCTGTCGCCCATCGCCGGGTCAGCAATTAGCTTCTCGCCCTTCTCCAGCTCGATCGTCGTAAGCTTGAGCGGTGCGGTCAGCACGCGGTAGATTTGGTCGCGGCTGTATGGGAACACGCCAATGCGCGCGTCGCCCGGCATCGTCAAAGGATCGGCCCCGCCGTTGAACGGATTGATCGGGCTCATGGGGTCGCCCGCGACCATCGCAGCATTAAATGCAGAATCGCTCACGGCTTTCTTAGCCGCAGCCGGTTGAGCAAGGAACGCTGCGCATGCAGCGAGAACGCACATGCCGATGACCGGCGGTTTATGGAGAGTGGTTGCGGTCATGCTTATGCGGTCCGCTCAAGGCGGAAGAACGGAATGAAGATGCCGAAGGGGTTCGTCGTCAGCGCTTGCTCGGCAGT
Source organism: Caballeronia sp. INML1 (assembly GCF_023631085.1). NCBI lineage: Bacteria > Pseudomonadati > Pseudomonadota > Betaproteobacteria > Burkholderiales > Burkholderiaceae > Caballeronia > Caballeronia sp. INML1. Next base: position 617 of record NZ_JALQDT010000056.1, read on the forward strand.
GGGAGCGACGATTTGATAGCGCAGCGTGAGTGCGTACGACTTCACGTCCGGCTTACCCGTGGCGCCAGCCTGCGACGTCGTCGTCGTGAATTCGACAAGTACCGTCGAGTCTTCAAGCAACGCGATGTTGCGCACGTCGACTTCGCGGATCAGTTTCGGGTTTGCCGTGATCTGCTGGAACGGTGTGTCAGCCTTCAGCCAGTCGCGGAACTGACCGGCTGCCGCGCCGATCATTTGCGCCTTGACCGAGTTGATGTTGGCGGTCATGCGCGAAGTCTCGAGACGGTCCGACAGCACCGGCTCGATCGTGAACCAGCGAATCGCCATGTCTTTGACGGTCGTGCGCACAGCTTGCGAGTCGGGCTTGTAGGCGACCAGCTCGGTCACGATCGGATGGCCGCCGGTGTCAGCAGAGACGCCCACAACTCGAGTGACTGAAGGCGGAGGTTGGCGCGTCCAGACAGCACCGGCGGCGAAAGGCCAGGCCGAACGAAATCAGCATCCAGCGGTTTGCTTCAAGCTTGAGCTTCGTGCTCGTCTCGAAAATCACCTTGCTTGGATCTTCTTCGGCGTATGAGCCGGGGGCCGTGGACAGCGCGGCCCGTCGCTTATTCTTGAGAAGACGCATGGCAACCCTTTGGAATGGTCACCATTGAAACAGCGTGCGCGTGCTTTTGTCGGCGGAAAGACGGCTTGTTTCGTGCGTCTTTGCACGGTGCGCCGTTCGGTACCGTGCTGCGGTCGGTTAGCGTTCGCTAGGAATTATCATGATAATTCTCGATCCGTGAGAACAGGCGCGAAAAGATGTCGCTTTCCGCTGCAGACCTAGGCCATGTATGTACTAGCCAAACGGCTCGCTGGGCGATCCTGCGAGTGGGGTGTAACATTTTCGCAAGTGTGCGGATTTGTTACACCCTCGTTTTGGACAGAAAAAATCTTTAGAAACAAGCGTTTATCGTTTAGGGGCTGACAAGCTAGGAATTATCATGATAATTCGTAGGCTCATTTGGCGATGTTCGGCGGACGTAACCACGGCACAGCGTTCCGGTGCCACGGCATTACATTCCGCTCCCAGACTCGACTGCGTTCCAGCGTTCCGCGCAAGGCACGCGATGCTTGCTCGTTGCGATCGAAGAGTCAATTGCTCACACTGGACGCTGTCGCCCATCGCGGGGTCGGCAATCAGCTTCTCGCCCTTCTCCAGCTCAATCGTCGTCAACTTGAGCGGGGCGGCCAGCACGCGGTAGATCTGGTCCCGGTTGTTGAACACGCCAATGCGTGCGACGCTCGGCATCGTCAAAGGATCGGCGCCGCCGTTGAACGGATTGGTCGGGCTCATGGGGTCGCCCGCGACTATCGCTGCATTGAACGGCGAGTCGCTTGCGGCCTTCTTGGCCGCAGCCGGTGGCCAGTCGCGGAACTGCCCCGCTGCCGCGCCGATCATTTGAGCTATCACCGCGTTGATGCTGGCGGTCATACGCGACGTTTCAGGCGGTCTGACAGCACCGGCTCGCTCGTGAACCGGCGAATCGCCATGTCTTTGACGGTCGAAGCGTCACTACGGTCACCAGCGTTGACCAGCAAATATCACGAATGCTAAGCCGTGACATACCGGTATGAGCTGTACCAAGGATGAGTAAGGCCGACGACAAACGCTGATACCGACCAGCTTTCTTGACCCTACCACGTCATCGCGTTCCGCTCGCGACCGGGATCTCCGTGGAGTCGTGCTCTGTTTCGCACGTCTTTTACGGTCGCTCGCAGATGAACCCTATGCTGTGGCGGACCGACTAAGTTGTGACGGAAGGAGCGTTTGGGCACATTTGTGCATCTGCGCATGTTTGCGGACTGCCGCGAGCGCCGTAGGAAATGTCACGATACCTACAGCCGGCTCGGGTCCTCGAGAGAGTGTTACGATTAGGAACAAAAAGGGAATTCGGCACAAAAAGCACTTATGCGCCGCTGTTCACGGACGTGCCGATCCTTGTAGTCACGTCAGCTCTTCGCAACTCGTCGAGCCTTCATCAAATGGCTTCCGAGACGTACGTACCCGGGATGAATAGCTTGTAAAGTATCGCCCTACCTTTGAAATGCAATCTAACCATGACGCTTCGTTGAATGGAGATTGCGATAAGGCTGGTGTGCTCAGGTTCTCGCATCCTGCGTGTATGAGGTCAGCCCGATCTTTGAACGATACAAAGTTGTGCCTCCGGGCTAGAGGTCTACTCGCCCTCGACGCGCTGTCCGAACTTTGGCGCACCCGCGTTGTTCGTCGCCGCGCATCGACACATCAACAAATCAATGACTGTCGACTTATCTACAAAATCGTTAGGAAAAAATCCGCTCCTGCTTGCCTCCGTCTATCAAAGCGGACTTGGGAGAACATGGCAGAATCAAACTCAGGCTGCCAAAGCGCTCGCCGGGCTCAAAGTAACTCGTGCACACATAAACCGAGCGGCGCGGCTGATTGCGATGCCGGAAGCAGTCCTGTCGCTTTTTTCATCGACGAAGGTTAGAGACGCAACTGCTCGCGAGTTGATACGGCTCGAAAACAAGTTCGGAAGGGATGAAGTGCAACGGCGGGCTGAGAGGATCGATGCCAATGGCCGAAGCTGGCAAGAGTTGGTAGCGATGCTAGAAGGGGTGCCCCCGCCTGTTCGAAGGAGGGCAGAGTGGAAGGACGTCTCGCCAATTGAGCGGGCGTCCCAGTTTGCGGACGGCTTGGCTTCTAATCTTTGGTCAACCATGGCAGAGGCGGCCACCATCACTGGTTGGGACCGGTCGACGCTTGCAAGGGCGATCGCAATCTCAAAGCTTCCATCAATAGTCCTCAGCTTGTTCGACGGATCATATATGTCGCTAGAGGTCGGCGAGACGCTGATCGGGATCCAGAGGACGGTCGGCGAAGAGAGACTGATTCGGAACGCAAGGGCGCTCCACGACAGGCCCAAGCGTCGCTCTACGGATGAACTGTTAAATGCACTGGCGGGGGCACGGGACTATTCCGACATGTCTCTGAGGATACGCGCAACGCCGACAAAGATCAGCTTTGAGATGACGTTCAACGTCGAAGATGCGAGGGGATTGCTAATCGACGAGGATGAGGTGAAAGGGTACATCCAAGCTTTTTTGATGTCGTCGCGGCGAGAGAAACGAAAAAAATAAAGACTCTGGACGCTTGCCAGTGCAACCGAGCGTGCGCATGTAACGAGACTTGTCCAACGAGAGTGCGGGCCAGTTACGCGGGACTCTTCAGAAAACGACTGTTCTCGCCTCGCGGATACATCGCTACGCTTCCGCGCCTCGCTTACCGCGACACGCGGACCTGCGGCTTGGTGCGTCCGGACGAACTGACCGAAGTCCCACGCAAGATCCGAATGTCCGAAGATATTGCAGTCGGATAACGCGGATGCGTCCAACTGAAGACGCTTGAGCGTCAGCTTGCCCTGCGCCGAAAAAACCTAATTATCGTATTTTTGGGTTGTAGCGGCTGTATCCTAATGTCGGGTTCTGGCTATTTACAGATGTCGAGTTTTTGACCGGTGGCAAGCTGGGGGCTGACCGTTCAGACGGGAGCCCGTCATGTCACCGAACGCACCTGTGAGTTTGACCATGGGCGAATGGGACAGACTGAAGGTTATCGAAGCGGTCGTCGAGACGGGTTTGAAGCCCGGACGCGCGGCTGAGCGCTTGGGTCTGACGGTGCGTCAGATCGAGCGCCTGCTGACGCGCTATCGGGAGCACGGACCGCAAGGCGTGGCGTCGGGTAAGCGTGGCCGACCGGGCAATCGCAAGCTGGACGACGTCCTGGCGCAGCGCGCCGTGAACCTCATCCGGGAACGCTACGCCGACTTTGGCCCGACGCTGGCCCGCGAGAAGCTCGAGCAATGTCACGATATTAGCTTTGCTTGGTTCATTGCCGCGCGTCTGCTTGGCGTCTCGCGCCGCAGACGTGTTCGACGGATGTATGCCACGCGATGATCTTTAACGCGTGCCTCTACGGCGTTTCCGATGGCGTCGGGTGCGCGACTTCAATTCTGCCGTTCAACACGTCGCACTCGAAGCGCGTCGGCAGGATGTCATAAAGCATCACGAGCGCTTCCCCGTCGCTGTAGTGCATGGCCGCTTGAACACGGCCTCGTCCGCCCGCCGATATCGGCCTGTCGATCCGCGCGGCGCGCCAGAACTATACTTCGAGCAGGAAGTGACCCCGCGCGGGTGCGATTAATCGATTCCCTGAAACGGTCGCGAGGCCCGCTCGCGCGCGGTCCGCCGCCCCCTTTGTCCGGGGCGATTCTGGCGAACCTGAGGACCCGCTATGGTTGACGACGCACGTCTCGACGAAAACCATTTACTTTCGGTTTTGCCAGAAGCAGAAAGGGTGCGCCTTGCGCCGCATCTCGTTCCGGTCGACATGACTTTGGGGCAGGTCGTGTACGAATCGGGCGATCGCCAGCGCTTCGTCTATTTCCCTGCGACATCCATCGTGTCTCTGCTCTACGTGATGGAGGATGGCGCGTCCGCAGAAATTGCGATCGTGGGTAATGAGGGGCTCATCGGCATCGCACTGTTCATGGGCGGCGAAACGACGCCGAGCCGCGCTATCGTGCAAAGCGCCGGGGCCGCCTTCCGGCTGGACGCGCAGATACTCAAAGAGGAATTCATCCGCGGCGGCCCCGTGCAGCGGCTGTTACTGCGCTATACGCAAGCCCTGATCACGCAAATGGCACAGACCGCCGTTTGCAACAGGCACCATTCGATCGACCAACAACTGTGCCGGTGGCTGCTGCTCAGCATGGACCGCCTGCCCTCCAATGAACTGAAGATGACCCAGGAACTGATTGCCAACATGCTCGGCGTACGGCGTTCCGGTGTGACGGAAGCAGCGCTTAAGCTTCAGGACGCCGGGCTCATTCGCTACGGTCACGGACACATCCAGGTGCTCGACCGGCCGGGGCTCGAAAAACGTGTCTGCGAGTGTTATCGCGTCGTGAAGCAGGAGTTCGACCGTCTGCTGCCCGATCTAAAGGCCGTCTAAATCGCGCCTCGCGCGGCGCTCTGTGCCACCGGCAAGGCGCCTTTGTTATTCCCTACTGCGTGCGCTTCGACGACAGCGCCGTGAGCTCCTGCATCGTCTGCTCGGCGCGCTTGCTGATCGCCGCTAACGATTCCGTCTGCGACTTCTGTGCCATTTCAGCAAGCTCGCGCATGTTTTCGAACGCCGTCTGCAGCGACTCCTGGATGAACGCCCCCCGCTTTGCCATCGCCTCCGCTGCATTGTCGCCGCTCATCCGGCCCGCTGCGGCCTGAATCGCCTGCGCGCTCGCATTGAGCATCTCTGTTTGCTTTCGAACCAACGCCTGCATGCCTTCATACGCGAGTGTGTTGGCCTTCGCGAGTGCTTCTACGTCCTTGCGCCGCGCTTCCAGCAACGACGTCATATCGACGCCGGGAAACTTGAAGCTCTCCAGGATCTTGCTGAAATCAGCGATCTGCGTAACAGGTGTTGCCATGGTGACTCTCCTTTCGACATGTTGTTGAACAATCAGTAGCGTGACTAGCTTGTGGCATCGTCCGCCATCGTCCGCTGCAGGATGACCGCGTGCCGGCTGAACGTCCGCGCCTCGCCATCGGAAACACGGTCCGCTCATATACTTCGTTGATGACATCGGCGGCCGACAGAAAGAACGCGAGCACGGCAGTGAGCAGACCGCCATATCCGCCCGCCATCCGCAACGCTACCGAGCCCGTCCATTCGCCACCGGCGAGCAGGAGAAAACGTGATCCATAACGCCAGAAAAATGAACTGGAGCGGCGCGCGCGGCGAGCGGAACGTGGCAAGCCACATGTAGAACATGAAGACGCCCCAGAGAAACAGATACCAGCCGATGAAGGCGGCAGGCACCTTCGCATGGAAGTCAAGGCGGCGCGAAATGTGATGAAGGGAGGCTGCCGATGCAGGCGATCGACGACGATCATGCCGCGCGGGGCCGTCTCGGGCGCCTTTCAGTGGGACTGCGGAGCGTCTACACCACAGTGCGCGCGCCCCGGGGCAAAGTCGGTACGGTAGCGTACGGGTTCGAGCGTACGCAGCGTGGAAGGGAAACCCGATTGGACGCTCGACGAGCAGCGTACCCACCACCGGGCGCTGCTCTCGACATGTGAAACCGCACTTCGCGACTGGCAAGTGCGGTCATAGCCTGCAAAAATGGCGAAGGCCGTTCAAAGGAAAACCGTCGAAATCCAGGGAATAAAGGCAATTGCGATCAGTCCAAGAAGCAGCATGCCGAGATAGATCCAGATCCGCCTGAGCCCCGCTTCCGGCGACACCTCGCCGATGATGCACGCTGCGTAATAGCACAAGCCGAACGGCGGCGCGAACACCCCGAGCCCCATTGCGAGCACGACGACCATCGCATAGTGCACTTCGTGTATCCCGAGCTGATGCGCAACCGGAAACAACAGCGGCCCGAACAGCACGATGGCGGGAATGCCCTCCAGCACGCTGCCAAGCACGATGAACGCAGCGATCGATACCAGCATGAAGCCCGCGGCACCGCCAGGGACTCTCGTCATCATGTTCGCAAGGTCGTGCGAGAAGCCGGACTGCGTCAACGCCCAGCCCATCGCGCTCGCCGCCCCGACGATGAACAGAATCGCGCCGGATAGTGCCGCCGTCTGCAGCAGCATCGGCATGATCGCTTTCCACTTGAGGCCGCCGCGATAGATCAGGAGGCCGATCACGAGCGAATAGGCGATGCCGATCGTCGATACCTCCGTCGCGGTCGCGATGCCTTCGACCACCGCGCTGCGAATCAGAAACGGCAGCAGTAGCGCTGGTAATGCGATTACGAACGTGCGACGCACCTGCGACCACGGCGCCCTCACCGCGCCAGCGCGGCTCTCCGCCGTTTCTTCCTCGCGCCCCGCACGCCACCACGCGACGACGCCGAGCACGAAAGCAAGTACGATCGCCGGCAAAATGCCCGCGGTGAAGAGCGCCGCGATAGATATGCCCGTCACCGACGCGATCGCGATCAGCACGAGCGACGGTGGAATCGTTTCGCTCATCGCACCGGACGCCGCGAGCAGCGACACCAACTCGCCGTCTTTCATCCCGCGCTTGCGCATCTCGGGGAAAAGCACGGGCGCAACCGCCGCCATATCGGCTGTTTTCGATCCGGAGATGCCCGAGATCAGCAGCATCGCTCCGAGTAGCACATACGACATGCCTCCCCGAACATGACCGAGCAGCGAAGCGAGAAACGCGACCATCACGCGCGCGACGCCCGTCACATGCACGAGTTGGCCGAGCAGCACGAACATCGGCACGGCGAGCAGGATCAGTGTGCTCATGCCCTCATCCATGCGTCCGACCACGACGCTGAGCGGCGTCGACGTGGTGGTCAGCAGATAGGCGCTCGTCGCGAGCGAGAACGCGAAGGCGATCGGCACGCCGGCCATCACCGCCGCGCCAAGCACGCCGACAAAAAACACGAGTAGCGCGCCCTGCCCCATGTGCGTCAAGGGCCCCTTGGCGAGAAAGCAGCCGAACGCGATCAGCAGGATGAGCGCCAGCGCACCGACGATATGACGCCGGTCATGCCGTGCAAGACGCAGCCCGCAACTGACCAATGCCGCCGCACAGCCGAACGGAATCGCCAGCGCTCTCACCGAGCCCGACCAGCCGAGCGCCGGCGTTTCGACGAATGCCTGATCCTGCACATAGTCGAACGCTGGATGCATCACGAGCGCGAAGAAGGCGGCCGCGGCAGTGACCGCCAGCGTCTCGGCCCACGCCTGTGCGCGCGGCGTCATGTGTGATACGAAAAAGGTCAACCGCATGTGACATGAACGCTGCACCGCGAGCGCGCTGCCCAGCATCGCAAGCCAGAGGAACAGGATGGACGCGAGTTCGTCCGACCAGATGAGCGGTTGATGAAACACCGCACGCGCGACGATGCCGACGAACAGCAGCACAACCTCGCCGACGACCGCGGCTGCGGCGAGCACTTCGATGCCACGGCGCAACCAGCGTTCGATGCCGGTCTCGCCGTGATTGTCGCGTACGAACGACGGCCCCGGCACCTCCAGATTGTGTGCGGCGCTCATGATATTTTCCCCGTCACCGCTTCGAGGGCACTCCAGGGACCGGCACCGAACTTGTCGCGCCATTGCGCATAGAAGCCGGCTTTCGAGAGCGCTGCGCGAAACGCGTCCCTGTCCGCGGGAACGAACGTCAGTCCCTTGCTGGAAAGCTGGGACTTCAGCGACGTGTTCAACCGCGCGACATCCGCACGCTGCTCGACACTCGCTCGATCGAATTCGCGTCTCACGATCGTCTTGAGATCGTCGGGCAGTGCGTTGAATGCGCGCGGATTGCCGAGCAGCCAGAACGGGTCCCAGATGTGGTTGGTCTCAGCCACGTATTTCTGCACTTCATAAAGCTTGCCCGCCTCAATCGTGACGAGGCCGTTTTCCTGGCCGTCCACGAGATGCGTCTGCAACGCGGTGTAGAGCTCGTTGAAGTTGATCGACGTAGGGTTTGCGCCTAGTGTCTGGAAGAGCGACGTGAACATCGGCGAGACCGGCACGCGAATGCGGTAGCCGCGCAAGTCGTCGGGTGCTTTGATCGGTTTCGTGGCGGACGTGATCTGCCGGAAGCCGTTGTCCGCCGCCTTCGACACCGACACATACCCGCTCTTGTCGATCTGCGTGCGAATGATCTTGCCGAGATCGCCATCGACGCCGCGCCAGACCTGATCGTAGTCGGAGAACGCGAAGCCGAGATTGGTGATCGCCGCGAGCGGAATCACGGTCGACATCACCGAGCCTGAGATGTTGAGGAACTCGACGGCGCCCGAGCGCGTCTGCGAGAGCAGATCGGTGTCCGAGCCGAGTTGCGATGCGGGGAAGAAGCGGATTTCGAGCCTGCCGCTGCTCGCCTCGCGTATGCGGTCGATGGCTTCCTTGAGCCGCGCATTGATCGGCTGATTAAGGGATTGCCCGGTGGCGAGCTTGTAGGTGAACTCTGCGGCGCGTGCGGGCCGGGTCCATATCGTTACCAGCGGAAGGGCGGCCGCGGCCTTCAACACCGCGCGTCGCGAGAGGCGGCGCGGCGAGTTCGACGTGCTCATGATGCTGTCTCCTGTTTATGAACTTGCGTGTCCACGCGCCACTTTGTCTGTATGGCGTCGCGGCACGTCGCGACACTTGTTCGACTCTCGTCGAGGCGCCGCCGGTCCTGCGTGTGCAAAATATAAGAGGCTTGTTGGTGAAGGACAATTCAATTATTTTGCGCAAAGGTGTAGCCAATCTAAAGGGTGAGTCATGTATCTGCCATTGCGGGCCATCAGTGTTTTTCATGCGGCTGCGAGTTCGGGGAGCATCTCTCGCGCAGCCGCGGAACTGAACGTCACACCATCGGCCGTCAGCCAGCAAATCCAGTCTCTGGAGACGCATCTGGGCACTACGTTGATGACGAAGGTCGGACGTGGTGTGGCATTGACCGAAGCAGGCGAGCGCTACTTCGCGATGATTTCAGAAGAGATCGACCGCATCGCCGACGCGACTCAGCGTATACGCGGGTTGCGCTCCGTCACGCTCCTGACCGTGCGCGCGACGCCAACGCTGTCCACCAAGTTTCTCCTGCCGCGCCTGCGCTCGTTCCTCGACGGTCATCCCGATCTCGAAGTGCGTCTTAACGGCACCAATGAAATGACCGACTTCGCGCAGGAATCCGTCGATATCGAGATTCGTCACGGCACCGGGCAATGGCCGGGCTTGTATGTCGAGGCGCTGACCGAGGAATCGTTCCTGCCGGTCTGCTCACCCGCGTACTGCGCACCGTCGAGTCTCGATGCCGCCGAACTGCGGCGCCATCGGCTCATCTATTCGATCAAGTCGCAGGTCCAGTGGCCGCACTGGTTCTCGGTGGCGCGCACAGAACCGCTCGATCCGGGGCAGCGCGTGCTCTTCGACCGCAGCCATATGGCGATCGATGCCGCCGTCGACGACATGGGCATTGCCCTCGAAAGCACGCTCATGATGTGGCGCGAACTGCGCGACGGCACGTTGATCTGCCCTGTGCGTGAGCCTCCGGAGATACGGCTGACGACGCAGTGGGTCGTCTGTCCGTTCGAGCATCTGCACAAGAAGAAAGTGATCCTGTTCCTCGACTGGCTGCGCGCCGAGCGTGCCGCCTGGCAAGCCGCTTCGTAGCGTGCCGCCGCCCGCTGACGTTGAAGCCTGGCTAACAAATCGCCTCGGAAATGTTAATTGTTCTGGCTGAACCCCCTGACTACACTTGCTCGCAAGTAAGGCGCACCGCTGTCATGCCTTCGAACACGCCTCCCCGGCCACTCACCGCGCGCCGCGCTCGCGGCCACGATCCATAGTCTCGACCACAAAGGATTGCAAATGAATCTCTCCAGTCTGCTCCAGGCACGCAACGCTTCCGGACGCCCCGTACGCGTCGGCCTGATCGGCGCCGGCAAGTTCGGCTCGATGGTGCTGTCGCAGGCCCGCCATATCGAAGGGCTGCATGTCGTAGGCGTCGCCGATCTCGACGTCGGCAAGGCGCGCGCATCGCTTGCGCGAGTCGGCTGGCCTGCCGAACAATACGGCGCACGCACCCTCTCCGATGCCGTCGAGACCGGCGCCACCTGCGTCCTCGACGATGCCGCCGCACTCGCCGCCTGCGGGGAAATCGAATGCATCATTGAAGCGACGGGCCATCCGATCGCCGGCGTGCGTCACGCACTGGCCGCAATCGAAGGCAACAAGCATGTGGTGATGGTCAACGTCGAGGCCGACGCGATGTGCGGCCCGCTGCTCGCCGCCCGCGCTCGCGAGCGCGGTCTCGTCTACAGCATGGCATACGGCGATCAGCCCGCGATCATCTGCGAACTGGTGGACTGGGTGCGCTCGTGCGGCTTCGAGCTGATCTCGGCTGGCAAGGGCATGAATTTCGAGCCGCGCTATCGCTATTCGACGCCGGACACGGTATGGAGCTTCTTCGGCTGGACCGAGGAAGAAGTGGCCAAGGGCGACTTCAACCCGAAGATGTACAACTCCTTCACCGATGGCACGAAGGCCGCGATCGAAATGGCTGCGGTCGCGAACGGAACCGGCCTCGACTGTCCGGACAACGGCCTCGCCTTTCCTCCCGCTGGCCTGCATGATCTGGCGCGCGTCTTTCGGCCGGCGCAAGACGGCGGACGCTTGTCGCGCAGCGGTCTCGTGGACATCGCCGCGAGCCAGGAACCGGACGGCCGCGAAGTGCTCAACAACATCCGCTACGGCGTCTTCGTCACGTTCAAGGCGCCGAACGAATACGCGCGCGCGTGCTTCAAGCAGTACGGCCTGCTCGTCGATCCGACCGGCTGGTACGGCTCGATGTGGCGTCCGTTCCACATGATCGGTCTCGAAACCAGCGTGAGCGTGTTGTCGGCCGTCTTGCGCGGCGAGGCCACGGGTTCGTCCAAGGAATTCCGCGGCGACGCCGTGGCGACCGCCAAGCGCGACCTCAAGCCGGGCGAGACGCTAGACGGCGAAGGCGGCTACGCAGTCTGGGCCAATGCGATCCCGGCATCGAAGAGCCTCGCCATCGGCGGCCTGCCGATCGGGCTCGCGCACAACGTCAGACTCAAGCGCCCGGTCGCCAAGGACACCATCGTGCGCTTCGAGGACGTCGAACTGGAACGCGATCTCGATGTCGTCGCGCTGCGTCGCGAGATGGAGCAGAGCGCGCTCGGCAAGCCCGCGAAAGCAGCGTGAAGTGCGCACATCATGTGCATCGATTGGAGAGTCCAGCATGGATAGCCGAACGGAAGCATTCGTCGTCGTCGCGGAGTTCGAAGTGAAGGCCGAGTGTGTGCGCGACTTCCTTGCACTCGCACGCGACGACGCGCGGCACTCGCTTGCCGACGAGCCCGGTTGCCGGCAGTTCGACATCGTCCAGTTCGAAGAAACGCCGGCGCGCGTCATGTTCTACGAGGTGTACGACAATCGCGCCGCGTTCGATGCGCACTTGCAGACCTCGCACCTCGATCGGTTTCGTGCCGGCTTTCCGGCGCTGATCGTGAAGGAGCGCCCGGTGTGCTTCGGCCGTCGCGAGCCTGCATGATGCGCGCGAGCCTTGCAGTAGGTTTCATCGGCACGGGCATCATGGGCTTGCCGATGGCCCGGCGCGTGGCCGGCGCCGGCTACCGGGTCGCGGCGTGGAACCGCACCCGGGACAAGGCGGCGCCGCTCGTGTCGGCGGGCATCGAGGTGGTCGGTCATGCAAGCGAAACTGCGCGCGATGCGGACGTTGTCATCTGCATGCTGAGCTCGGGCGCCGCGTGCGACGACCTCCTGCTTGGCGACGACGGGATCGTCGCCAGGATGCGTGCGGGCAGCGTGCTGATCGTGATGAGTTCGATTCCTGTCGATACCGCGCAGCGCCACGCGCAGGCCGCAGCGGCGCGTGACGTCGGCTATCTCGACGCGCCCGTTTCTGGCGGCGAGAAAGGCGCGCAGGACGGCACGCTCGCGATCATGGCCGGCGGCGAGGCGGAGGTATTCGAACGCGTGCGCGCCGTGCTGCAGACGATGGGCCGTCCGACGCGCATCGGCCCGGCGGGCACGGGCCAGCTCGCGAAGCTCGTCAACCAGATGATGGTCGCGAGCACGATCGCCACCGTCGCCGAAGCGATGCTGCTCGCGGAACGCGGCGGCGCCGATCCCGCGCAGGTCCGCGCGGCGCTCCTCGGCGGATTCGCCGACTCGACGATCCTGCGTCAGCACGCGGCACGCATGATCGCGCAGGATTTCAAGCCGGGTGGGCCGGCCAAGTATCAGATCAAGGATACGAAGACGGCGCTCGGTTTCGCGCACAGCGTGGGGCTGGAGCTGCCGGTGCTGGGGCTCGTCGACGGCCTCTTCACCGACATGGTCGAGCATGGTGACGGTGAGCTGGATCACAGCGCGTTGATCCGCGAACTACGCAGGCGCAATGGCTTGCCGGTGGCGTGACGGCGTGACGAATGCATCGCGGCTTTTTCTCACGACTTCGCTTTTCGCATTCGCATCGCCGTTTCCGCGAACAGTCGATCACCACCTCGCGCAGCCAGCGATCGCCTTCGTCGCGGTGGACTTTCGACCGGCTTGACCCATTCGCCCCCCGCCGGGAACCCGGTCAATCGACCCTGCGCACCTTCCGGCGCCCCGTGCCGCACTCATACGCGTACGCATAGCCGAGCAACGCGGCCTCATCCCACTGCCGTCCGACGAAGATCAGCCCGAACGGGGAGCCCGACCGATAGTAGCCCGCCGGCACTGCGATGCCCGGCAGACCCGCGATATTGATCTCGCCGACCGTCGTCTCCTGGATGAGGTCCTTGCCGTGAAGCGGCGGAAGCTCGCATCGCATCTGCGGAAAGACGAGCGCGTCGAGCCGATGCGTGCTCATCACCCTATTGAAGATCGTCAGATAGCGCGCCTTCAGTTCGATGAATTCGGGCATCTCGGGCGGCAGCGACGGATCGGCCAGCGCCGAGCGGAAATCCGCGAGGCTATGCAGATAGCCAAGCACGCCTTCGGGGCCGAATGCATCGTCGTCCCTCGTCGCTTCGGCGAATTCCGCGAAGCTCTTGAGCGGCGCATGCTTGCCGAGCCGTTGCAGATACTTCTCGAGATCGTACGGAATGGATTCGAGACCGCGCGCATCGAAATGCTCCAGCGGCGGCGTCGGCTTCCTCAAGTCGGCGAAACCGGAGCCCGAGAAAGGATCGTCCATCAGGACCGCGCCCAGCCGCGTCAACTCATTCTTCACGCGCTCGTACAGCGCGGCGGCTTCATCCGAAAGCGGCTGCGTGCGCCATCCGGGGCCGTATAAGCCGATACGCTTGCCCTTCAACGCGTCCGGCTTCAGCGCCGACGCATAACCGCTCTCCGGTTGACGGCCGACGCTGGCGAGCGTCTTCGGATCTTCGCTCGAATAGCCGGCAAGCGCGTCGAGGCACAGCGCCGCATCCCGCACATTACGCGCAATCGGTCCCACGACGTCGCGATTACCGGACAGCGGAACGACGCCCGCGTTCGGCACGAGCCCGATGGTCGGTTTGATGCCGACGAGATCCTGCGCCGAAGCCGGGTTCTGGATCGATCCGCCGGTCTCCTCGGCGAGTCCGAGCACCGCCATGCCCGACGCCACCGCCGCTGCCGTCCCAGCGCTGCTGCCGCCCGGCACGCGGTCGGGCATTGACACATTTATGGTCGGCCCGGCCCAGCTATCGTTCGCATGCGATCCGGTGTGACTCAGAATCGGCACGTTCGTCTTCCCGAGCAGGATCGCGCCCGCGCGCCGCATGCGCGCAACGACCGGCGCATCGCGCTCGGGCATCAGATCGATGCCGCCCCGCTTGCTGTACAGCTTCGCCCATCCCGCCGTGGTCGGAAAGCCGACCATGTCCATCGGATCCTTGATGACCACCGGCACGCCCGCGAGCGGCCCCAGGGATTCACCGGCAGCACGCCGTTCGTCGATTCTGCGCGCATCGTCGATTGCATCCGGGTTCAGGAAGATCAGCGCGTTGTACTTCACGTTGTCGCGCTCGATTCTGTCGAAGCAGGCACGCGTCAGTTGCTCGGCCGTAAACGTGCCCGCCCGAAAACCCGCCTGCACGGCGTCGACCGTGAGAGCGTCCAGATCGATGTCCTTTGCACTGCCCTGTTCCATTCGATGCTCCTGTTGAATTGCCGCTCAAAGCTGCACGCCGCGCGTGAGCGCACCATCGACGACGAAGTTCGCCCCGCTCACGAAGCTTGCCGCCGGACTCGCGATAAACGCCACCGCGTTGGCGATTTCCTGCGGCCGGCCCATGCGTCCGGTCGGATTCAATGCGAGCGCGCGTTCGAACAGCGCTGCATCGTTATGTTCGATCCAGTCCCATACGCCGCCCTCGAAATACACGTTGCCCGGCGACACAGTATTCGCTCGGATGCCCTTCGACGCGAGTTGATTCGCGAGCCCCTGCATGTAGTGAACGAGCGCGGCCTTGAATACGCCGTACGGCCCCGCCGCGAAGTCGATCTCGCGTCCCGACACGCTGGATATCGCGACGATCGAAGCGGCCCGGCTCGCCTCGAGAAACGGCATGGCGGCATCGACGAGATTGACCGTTCCGAGCAGGTCCGTCTCGAATTCCTTGCGCCACGATCCGATGTCGTTGCCGATCGCAAGCGCACTCACGTTGGCCACGATGATGTCGAGCCCGCCCCACTGCGCACCGACACGCGCGACCCACGCCTTGAGCGCATCGCCGTCCGATACATCGATGGCCGCGCCCGATGCCCGTGCGCCGCTCAGTTCGGCGAGCACGCTCGCGGTCGCTTCGACGGCGGCTTCGTCGCGCGCGCAGATAGCCACATCCGCGCCTTCCGCTGCCAATGTTCGTGCTATGGCAAGCCCGATGCCCTTGGTGCCGCCGGTGACGATCGCCTTCAAGCCTTTCAGTTGCAGGTCCATGTTTGCCGCTCCTGTGCGTGTCGATCAGAAAACGTGACGGCGCGCTCACTCTTTCTCGCGTCCGTCCCCGGATGTCATGCCGCGCGCAATCTGCAACACTTCGCCCGCCTGAATGACGGAATGACAGATGTCGTCGATGGTCACGCGCTTCTCCATCGCCTGGGCGCGCAGCATGTCGTATGCATCGCGCTCACTCACGCGATGCATGATCATCAGAATGTTTTTGGCTTCCTGCAGATGCCGGCTGTCGAGCAGTTTCTGTTCGAGCTTGGCGATGCGCTGCGCGTGCTGACGCGAACGCTTCGCGTGATGCAACGCCATCACCACGGTCGACAGCAATCCCGATGCGCGAATCGGCGTGGTGACGATGCCATCGGCGCCGAGCTTGATGGCCTGATCGATGAACGTCGGATTCTCATAGGCCACCACGCAGATCAAGGGCGGCGCATCCGGTCCGGACCATTCGCCCTTCGGCGCACGCTCTTCCGGCAGTAGCGCGCGAAACACGAGGTCGACGCATTCGGGCAGCGTGTCCGTCGGCGGCCAACATCGCTCCACCTGAAAGCCCATGCGCCGCAGATGGTTCGCGAGCGTTTGCCCGTCGTCGTCATCCGGATGGAAAACGACCACGCGCGCATTGCGCTCGAGGATCGAACTGGTGAGGCTTCGCTGGCCTCTGTCCGCGCGCGCGCTCACGTCAGTAATCCCGCGTGCTCAACTTCGTGACCCAGTCCCCGAGCGTCTGACGCGTCATGTACGGATCGGGGCCGACAGCGAACTTCGATTCGCGCAGGATGGTGAACTGGCCGTGCGCATTCGCCCGGCCGATGCGCGGATAAAGCGCCATGTGATGATTCACGGGATCGATGCGCACGCGGCCTTGCGGCGCGGTGAATTCCGAACCGAGCAGATGCGGCATGATGGTCGCAAGCTCGTCCGAGCCTGCGCGCGCGAATGCTTCGGCGAACATGTGCATCTGGTAATACGCAGCCTCCCAGTTCATGTCCGTGGGCGTATCCGTGCCGTAGCGCGACTGATGATGCGCGACCGCGCGATGATTCTCTTCGGTGTCGATGCTCTGGAAATAAGGCGCCGCCGTGATATGCCCCGCCGCGATGCCGCGTTCCATCGCGTGAATTTCGGTCTCGGAGGTATTGAGACTGCCGATGGGCATCGTGGCCGGATCGAAGCCGGCATGCGCATAGGCATCGTAGAGGTACGGCACGGTCTCCCCGATCACCGTGCAGAAGATCCAGTCCGGCGACTTGCGCCTGATGTCCGCAATGACGTGCGCGAACTGATCGCGCGTCGCATCGAGCGGCAGATACCGCTCGCCGAGAATCGCGCCTTCAGGATGCTGAAGCAGCAGTTCCTGCATCGTACGATTGCACTCGTACGGATAGACATAGCTCGAGCCGACGAAGTACACGCGCGCGCCGAACGTCTCGGTCATGAAGTCCGCGAGCTGCACACCATTCTGATTGGGCGACGCGCCGCTATAGATGATGTTGTCCGAATACTCGAAGCCCTCGTACATCTGCGCGTAGATCAGCAGACGGTTGTGCTTTTCGACGACGGGCAGCATCGCCTTGCGACTGGTCGACGTATAGCCGCCGAAGATGGTATTGACGCCGTCCTTCACGATCAGCCGCTCCGCAAGCTCACGAAACGACACCGGATCGGAGCCGGGATCGTAATGAAGGACGACGAGTTCGCGTCCGTCGATACCGCCGCGCGCATTGATTTCCTCGACAGCGAGGCAGGCGCCGCGCCACTGAGACTGCTCCAGCAACGCGGTCGAACCGCGCGTCGAGCACAGCAGGCCCACTTTGATGGGGTCGGACAAAGCCATTTCGTGACACGCTCTCTAATGCGCGCGAAGCGGTCCCTCCGCGCTTTGGTCGTCTCTGCTTCTATTCGTCTGACAGATGTTTTACTTGAGGTAGTGCTTGGCGACCATCGCGCCAACCGTGTATTTTGGATCGACAAAATTGCCGAGGCGAACGCGCCCGACCTGACTCAGCATCATGTACGCGTCCCACTTGTCGAAGCCATACTCGGCGGCCATCCATAGCACGAGTTCGCGATAGGCGATGCGCGTCGCATCCTCAAGCGGCCGCGCGCTGCCGATGCTCATCAGCGCATCCTCGTTTTCGAGCCGCGGCCAGTCGATCTTCCATCCTTTGATGAGATCGACGCGAACGGTCGTCGTGCTTTGATACTCCACTGCCGTGCCGCACACTTCGCCGTCGCCCTGACAGGCATGCGCATCGCCGATAAAGAGACGCCCGCCGGGCGAGCGAACCGGCAGATACGTGATGCTCCCCGGCCCCATGTCCGGCACATCCATGTTGCCGCCGTGATTGTCGGGCGTGAGCGAATTGATCGAATCTATTTCCGGCGAAAGACTCAACGTGCCGATATGCGGCTTATACGGCAACGTGTTGCGCTTGCTCCAGTACACGTTCTCTTCGTCGATCCTGATCTTGCGCACGACTTCCGGCAAAGGCTCGTTGAGCAGCGCGGTGTAGTCGGTGCCCGTCAGTCCGCCGAAGTTCGGAATCATGCAGCAGAAGCCGTGCGGATCGTCGCCGCGCGGCGCCATCTTCTCGATGTACACCGCGACCACATCGCCCTTCTCCGCGCCTTCGATCATGATCGGCCCGTTCTGCGGATTGAGAAACGGCACCTGGAGCACCTGAGAGGGCTTGTCGGTCTCCTCCCTGATCTTGCCTTCGAAGGCATCGCGCGTTTCCACCACGACGCGATCCCCGGGCTTCACGTGCAGCACCGGCTGCGAATACGGCCCGATGGTGTAGTGATATGTCTTCTGCTTCTCTTCGGTGAGGTGATGCTCCACCGGTTCCCGATCCGCGCCGACACCGCGCTTCATCATGATCGATTCTTCAAGCCATTTCATGTTCCGCTCTCCGTCACAGTGCCAGATACTGGCGAATCAGTTGCTCGTCTCCGAGTTGCGCGGGGCTCAATGTTTCGACGATACGGCCCTTGTCCATCACGCAGCAGCGTGTCGCGATACGCTCGACCATGCCCATGTCCTGCTCGACGAGCACCACGCCGATGCCCGTCTCGCACGCGATCTGCTGCAGCGTCTCGCCGATCAGATCGACGATCGACGGCTGTATGCCTTCCGAGGGTTCATCGAGCAACAGCACCTTGGGCGCGCTGATGAGCGCGCGCGCAATGGCGAGTTGCTGCTGTTCCCCGCCGCTCATGGTCCCGGCCTTCTGCGTGTAGCGTTTCTTCAGGATAGGAAAATAGCCGACGACCTGCTCGCGCATCTGCGCTGCCTGCGCGCGATTCGCCTGCGCGCCGACCTGCAGGTTTTCGGCGACCGTCAGCGCGCCGAATATCTCGCGGCCTTGCGGCACGTAGCCCATGCCTTTCTGCGCGCGAACGTACGGTTTCTCGTGGCCGATCGCTTCGCCGTCGAGCCTGATTTCACCGGCATCGAGTTTGACGAGACCGATCAGCGCGCGCATCAGCGTGGTCTTGCCGACGCCATTGCGCCCGATCAGCGCCAGCACCTCGCCTCGCCCGATGCCGACCGATACGCCGTTGAGCACCCGGCCGCCGCCATATCCCGCTTCCACGCCTGACACCTCGAGCAACGCGCTCATTTCTTCTTCCCCAGATAGACTTCCGCGACATCGTCGCGCGCGAGGATGTCTTCGAGCGGCCCGTCCGCGAGCAGGCTTCCGCCGTGCAGGACCGTCACGCGCGACGCGATCTGCTTGACGAAGGTCATGTCGTGCTCGACCACCATCATCGTAAGACCGGCCGCCGACAGACGCTTGATCAGCTCGCCCGTCGCGTGCGTTTCCTCCACCGACATACCCGCCACGGGTTCATCGAGAAACAGCAGTTTCGGCCGCAGCGACACGGCCATCGCGATTTCGAGCCACTGCTTCTTGCCGTGTGACAGATTGCGCGCGAGCACGTGCTCTTCGTTTTCCAGCATGAAGCGTTGCAGCAATTCGTCGAGGCTTTCGGGGCGATCGTCCTTTGCGCGATGCAGCGACAGTGTCAGATGCTGGCGCACGTTCAGGTCCGGGAACACGCCGGGAATCTGGAACTTAATGCTCATGCCCATGCGGATGCGCTCGTGCGGGAGCACATGGCTCATGTCCTGGCCAAGAAACATCACGCTGCCTTCCGAGGGACGATGCTCGCCCGTGATGAGCTTGAAGAACGTGCTCTTGCCCGCGCCGTTCGGCCCGATCACGCAGCGAATCTCGCCCGCGTCGATCCTGAAGTCGATACCGTTGATGACGTGCGCGCCGCCGAAGTGCTTCTTGAGTCCGCGCGTTTCGAGTAGCGTCGTCATGACTTCCCCTCCTCTCGCTTGAGACACGCGCCACCGTGGCGGGTGCCGTCGCTCGTGCGGCTGGAGAAACGTTTGAGCTGCCGCGTGACGAAGGGCAGCAGGCCTTCGGGCGCGGCCAGCACGACGATCAGCAGGATCGCCCCTAGCAGGATCAACGCGTACTGGCTGCCGTACACCGCGAGATTCTGCGAGAGCCAGACGAGCAACGCGGTGCCGAGAATGGTTCCGCCGATGCTCTTGCGGCCCGACGTCGCGACCCAGATGACCGGCATCGCGGCGGCCGTGAGACCCATCGTCGATGGTGTGATGTAGGCGCCCCAGATGGTGTACAGCGCGCCCGACACGCCACCCAGCGTGCAACCGAGCACGAACACGAGCAATTGATGACGGCGAATATCGACGCCCAGCATCTCCGCACGTTGCGGGTTCTCGCGGATCGCGATGAGCGTGAGACCGAAAGGGCCGTCGAGCAGCTTGCGCATGACGGCGTACACCGCGATCAGCAGGATCAGCACGAGGTAATAGAAGCTCGCGTTCTCCAGCGTGAGCGGTCCGCCCGGCCAGGGAATCGTCAGCGGCGACATGCCGCCCATGCCGTTGTAGCCGTTGAGCCGCGCCTCGCCGATCGCCCACTGCGGCCCGGCCGTCTGCGACATGAAGGTCTCGAGCACGAGCGTCACCGAAAGCGTGACGATGCCGATGAACACGCCCTTGATGCGGCCATAGAAGATCATGTATCCGATCAGCGTCGCGACCGCGACGCTCACCGCCAGCCCCGCGCCGAGACCGAGCCACGACTCGAACCACGTGTCGTTGTAGTTCAGCGTGAAGATGCCGTAGCTATATCCCGACAGCCCGAAGAAGGCCGTCTGTCCGAACGACAGGATGCCGCCATAGCCCCACATCGCCGCAAGGCCGACCGCGCTGAATGCCCATAGCAGGCAGTACGCGAGATTGCCGCTGGTGTTCGCATCGACGACGAGCGGCAGACACAGCGCAATGAGCCACGGCACGGTTTGCAGCGCACGCGGGCAAGCGCTCATGGATGGCATTTTCGTTTGCTTCACGTCTGCCTCCTAGCGCAAGCGGGTGAAGAGATTACCGAGGCCTTGCGGCATCAGCCGGATCACGACGATGACCGTCACCAGCAGGCCGATCTGCCCGAACAGTTGCCCGTAAGACGCCGTGAGCCCCGTCTGGATGATGGCGAGCACGCCAGCGGCTGGTGTCGTACCGGCGATCACGTTCGCGCCGCCGACCACCACCGAAACGAAAGCCTGCACGATGAAGTTACTGCCCATCGTCGGCACCGCCGTCATCGTCGGGGCGTAGAGCGCGCCGGTGAGACCCGCGAGCCCTGCGCCGAGCGCGAAGGTCAGCGTGTAGAGCCGGTCCGTGCGCAGGCCGAGGCATTGCGCGATATTCGCGTTCTGGATCGTTGCGCGTGCGCAGACGCCGTAATTCGTCTTGAAGAACAGCAGATAGAGGCCGAAAAGAATCGCCAGCGCAATGAGCGGCAGCACGGCGCGATAAGTCGAAAACGAATAATCGCCGAGCGAGAACGAGCCGAACGGCGTGCCGATGCCTTCGATGGATGGACCGGCGACGAGCAGCATCGTCTGCTGCACGATGAGGCTGATCGCCCATGTCGCCACGACGGAATCGAACAGCCGGTCGTAGAGGTGACGGATCACGAGCCTTTCGACGATCACGCCCGCGAGCGCCGCGGCGATCGCGCCGAGCAGCATGGCGAGCGGCAGCGGCACGCCGCGCTTCGCCGCGATGATGGTGACGTACGCCCCGCACATGATGAACTCGCCGTGCGCGAGATTGATGACGCCCATCATGCCAAAGATCACCGCGAGACCGAGCGCCGCGAGCACCAGATAGGCGAAGTTGTCGCCGAACTGATAAACGAGCGAATAGACATTCGGTAGAGTGGCCATGCATCCTCCACGTTCAGGAGGCCGGCGCCCTGCGTCTGTCGAACGCGCGCCGGCCTCGGATCAGGACTTCTTGGGAAGATTCGACGGCGTGTACTGACGGTGATCGGGCTTGTTCGGCAGATCGCATCCGACCTTTCCGAGCCAGTACGGCTGGACGTCGTCCCACACCTTCGGAATGTCTACGGAGTGATCTTCCTTCACGTGCACCAGATAGATCGTGTGGCTCGCGTGGTGGCTCTTCGGATCGATGCAGACCTTGCCCTGCGCGCCCGTCGTGCAGATGTCGCCGCTTTCCAGCGCCTTGCGCACCGCATCCTGACTCGTCGACTTCGCCTTTTCCACGGCCGCCTTGTAGAGGTAGATGGCGTCGTAGGCGTTCGCCGCTTCCTGGTTGATGTACGGCTCGTTCGGGAACTTGGCGTGAAAGCGCTTCTTGAAGTCGTTGCTCGCCGGTGAATCCACTTCTTCGACGTAATTCGCGGTCACGTACATGTCCTTGAGCGCGGGCGGTTTGAAGCGCTTGTGCTCGTATGCCTGACCGACGTTGACCGAACTCGCCATCGGAAGGTTCAGATGCGCCGACGCCTGTTGCTCGTAGTACGAGGCCTGATTCGCGCCGACCAGCAGCGTGACCACGAAGTCGGGCTTTGCCTTTTGAATGTTCTGGATCGTCTGGCCGAACTGCGACACGGACAGCGGAATGAATTCCTCACCAGCCATCGTGCCGCCGTTTTCCTTGACGATATTGCGCACCCATTCCGCCGAAATCTGCCCGAAGTTGTAGTCGGCTGCGATCGTGTACACCTTCTTGCCGTACTTCTGCATCATCCATGGAATGAGTGTCGAGAATTGCTGCTCGGGCACCGCGCCGGTGACGAAAGTGTTCGTATCGCAGACGCCGCCTTCGTACTGGTTGTCGTACCAGTAAAGCTGATGGGCACGGTCCATGATGGGCCGAATCGCTTCGCGCGAGGCGCTGGAGAACGCGCCGAAGATGACATCGGGCTTGTCCGTCTGGACGAGGCGCCGCGCGAGTTCCTGAAACTTGGTGTTGTCCGACTGCGTGTCGTACGCGATCAGCGTCACCGGACGTCCGAGAATGCCGCCCTTCGCGTTGATTTCATCGACCGCGAGTTGTGTGGCGTGGATCTTCGGAATGGTTGCCAGTGCGAAGTTTCCCGAAGCGTCCTCGAGCAAGCCGATTTTCACGGGATCGGCGGCGCTCGACGCGAGCGAAGTCACTGCAAGTCCTGCGGTGAGGGCGAGACGCATCCAGCCCGACGGCTTCAGCAACATGCGGGTTCTCCAGTGATGAGCGCTATAACAAGGGGGAAATTTCGGACAAAAAAAAGCCCCCTGACGAACCGTCGGTTCGTCAGGGGGCTTCTGTGCCGAGTCCTCGGGCGGACATCTTTGTCGGGCCTCGAGGAATGGGCCCAGTCTAAAGCGCCGTATTTTTGCTTGTCAACATTGATCAAAAATCTTCAGGCAGGCCATATTGGCGCATCACTCGAGCAACTGGCTTGTGATTGGCTGCAAGGCCGCGAGAAGCGAGCCATCCCCTGATGGAACGGGACGCGGGCCGCTGATAATCAATGAGCTCTCGCTGTCCCTCACGAAACGCAGGCGCGGCAATTTTTCAAGAAGGTCGATTTCCGTCGTCAGCTGCCCGACCTTTCTATCGAGCGTGGAAATCTTCGCCTCATGTGTCTCGATACCACGGCCCGATGGAGCCGGAGGATATCTGATACACCGGACGGCGAATGTAACCGGTATCATTTCGCGACACGATACACAGCGTCTGCTTGTAGGGAATCTCCCTACACAGCCCGTTTTCCAGCTTTGCATGAGCCACATTAAAGTAAGGTCCTATCCGGTTTCATCCTGAAACCGCACACACAAGGGGGTCAAATGAATGAAGAGGCAAGCGCACCTGCCGAGAAGCGAAGCCTGGACACACTGGCCGCTATCGGCTGTTCGAAGGTTGTAGCCGGATTGTGGCGCGTTCGCGAGTGGAACATGTCCGCCGCTCTACTGAAACGCTACGTGCAGGAAAGCATGACGCTGGGTGTCACGACGTTCGATCACGCCGACATCTATGGCGGCGGCGAAGTCGAAGCGCTTTTCGGCGATGCGCTGACGCAGACGCCGTCGTTACGCGACAGAATGCAGATCGTCAGCAAAGCGGGAATCAGGCCGCGCGGTTCCTCTGCGGGTGCCGTCCGGGTCAAACACTACGATACGAGTCGCGCCTATCTGCAAGCAGCAGTCGAACGCTCCTTGCAGCGTCTGAAGACCGATCATCTCGATCTGTTTCTCATTCATCGCCCGGACCATCTGGCGAACAACGACGAGATCGCCGACGCGGCAGAAAGCCTCATACGGCAGGGCAAAATTCGCGCGTTCGGCGTTTCGAATTTTACGACGCGACAGTTCGATTCGCTTCGCGCCAAAGTCCCGCTCGCGACCAACCAGATCGAGTTCTCCCCTTTCGAACTTCAGGCATTGGACGATGACGTTTTTACCGGGCTGTCATCGGCATCGGTGTCGCCGATGATCTGGTCCGCGCTCGGAGGCGGACGTCTTTTCTCCGAGACCGACGAACTCGCGCTCCTGCTTCGCCGCGAGTTGACTACATTGGCGGAGAAATACAACGCATCCTCCTGGGTTTCGATCGTCTATGCGTGGATCTTCACGCTCCCCTGTGCGCCCTACCTGCTCGTGGGTAGCCGACGCGTGGAGTCGTTGCAGCAGGCGCTTGAGGGTCTTCGCATCGGGTTGAGTCGCGAAGACTGGTACGCAATCCTCGAAGCCGCGCGCGGGAAACCTGTTCCATAAGACATCGGTGCCGGCAAGAAACCAGCGCTGTTACGGCCTCAAATCGCTACAGAAATGCCAAACCCGAGATTACCCCGATGGAGCGTCATCAACAGTGAGACCATAATGAGACCGGTTACATTGTTTAGGGCAGGTCCGCCCGCCCTTGGTCCGAACCGAGAAACACCATGCAACGAATCACCCCTGACGAAGCAGCGAGCCTGGTGCGTACGGGCGACACTCTCCTGATCAGCGGATCGGGCGCCGGGCATGCCGTACCCGAGGCATTGCTCGCGGCAGTCGGACAGCGGTTCCGCAACGAACAACAGCCGCGCGGCCTGACATCGATCAGCGTAGTAGGAATCGGAGACCGTATCTCGCTGGGCGCCGATCATCTCGCACAGGTCGGGCTGATCAAGCGCGCCATATCGGGCGCGCTCATCGATTCGCCGGGCCTGTTGAAGATGGCTGCAAACGATCTGATCGAGGCCTACACGCTGCCGCAGGGCGTCCTCTCGCAGCTTATGCGCGAACTGGCCGGCGGACGGCCGGGATTGATCACGAAAACGGGCTTGCATACCTTCATCGATCCTCGCCAGCGAGGTGGCCGACAAAGTCCGAGGACGGAAGAACAACTCGTCGAACTCATTCACCTCGACGGCGAAGAGTGGCTCCGCTTCAAACCGCTTCCCATCGATGTTGCGTTTCTCCGTGGCACCACAGCCGACGAGGACGGCAATATCACCATGGAACAGGAGGCCGTGCTGGGCGAAATGCTCGCCATGGCACAGGCAACGCGCCGTGCTGGAGGCGTGGTCGTCGTGCAGGTAAAAAGAATGGCACGCAGCGGCACGTTGCCGCCCAAACACGTCAAGATTCCGGGCATTCTGGTGGATTTCGTCGTGGTCGAGGCCGAACAGCGACAGACCTACGCCACCTACTACGATCCGAGTTATTCGGGCGAATTGCGCGTGCCAGTTGCCGAGATCAAGCCCATTGCGTTCGGCCCGCGCAAAGTAATCGTGAGACGGGCGGCGATGGAACTGTATCCGTCCGCTATTTGCAATCTCGGCGCCGGAGTCTCGACGGGCTTGTCGACCGTCGCAGCCGAAGAAGGATTGCTCGATGCCGTCGTGCTGACGAATGAACAAGGGCTGATTGGAGGCGCGCCCATCACGGGCCGTGACTCGGGCGGAGCGCAGAACTTCGCCGCCATGATCGAGCAGACGTCACAGTTCGATTTCTACGATGGCGGTGGCCTCGACCTCGCCTTTCTCTCCTTTGCGGAAGTGGATGCGCAAGGTAACGTCAATATCAGCCGCTTCGGCGACAAGATCGTCGGGGTGGGAGGCTTCGTCAATATCAGTCAAAACGCGAAACGCGTGATTTTCAGCGGCACCTTCACGGCCGGCGGTCTGGAAGTGCAATGGACGCATGGCCGCGCGACTGTCATTCGGGAAGGTCAGCATCGCAAGTTCGTGAGCGCGCTCGAGCAAATTTCCTATAGCGCTGCATTCGCCAGACAACGCGGAAACTCCGCTTTGTTCGTGACGGAGCGGGCCGTGTTCCGGGCTGGAGAGGCGGGGCTTGAACTGGTCGAAATTGCGCCGGGCATCGATCTCGAGCGCGATATCTTCGGGCAAATGGCATTCAGGACGCCCGTCGCTTCGGATGTGCGGGAAATGGACGTCCGACTCTTCGGCACGGGCCTCATGGGTCTCGCCGAGGACATGTCACGTAAGGAGCGACGCTATCGCTCCGAGCGGGTTGCCGAATGGTCCCGCACGCATGGCTGACAGGTTCGCCAACTTTCACGCTTCAGCGGAAGTTGTCTCGAGACGATCATTGAAATCGGGTAAGGCGCGTGATCAAGTCCATTGAAGCCCTAAACGTTAAGCCTTTAGGGGTTGCGGGCGTGAGGAAGAACTCGCGAAGGCCGTTGTGTCGCTGGCAACGGGATGTCTTCCGTTCAGTACAGGAGAGGCCATTCATATCGATGGCGGGCTTCACATCCATCGTGTCTGACTTGTTCGCAGCATGACCGGATTGGCGGCTTCTTAGCCTAGACCCGTGGGCTTCCGCTAGCTCACGCAGCGATCATATTGCTCGCGGTCGCCAACTTGCTGGAACGCGTACGCAGCGGCCAGAAGGACGCCAGTTCCGTCGCGGCCTGCATGACCAACGGCGCCATCTCGGCGATACGGCTTTCCGTCATGCGCGCGCTCGGTCCCGCCACGCTGACGACGCCCAGCGCCGGGCCGCCGCTCGGTGGACGAATGGCCGCCGCTATCGCGCTCACGCCCGGCTCGCCTTCGTTCAGCGCGATACCGTATCCGCGATTCCTCGTCGCCTCGATCTCTTGCAGAAGCGCGTCCAGCGAACGGATGACGTTCGGGCCGTACTTCTCGGCATCGCCGAATCCCACACGCAGCACATTCTCCGCCGCTTGCTCGGTGGCCAAGGTAGCGAGCCATGCCTTGCCCGTGGCCGTCGCGTGCAGCGGCACGGTGTTGCTGCCCAGCGTGGGTTGATAAAGCAGGCCGCCCGTTGCGCCCTGCGCGTGCGCGACCCATGTCAACGAGGACCCGTCGACCACCGCCAGTCGCACAAACTCGCGGGACTGGCCCGCGAGACGATCGACCAGCGGCTGGCAGATATCCGGGATGCCTGTGGCGACGAAAAATCGCTGCCCCAGGATGGCGAGCCGCATCGAGAGTCGATAAAAACCGGTCTCCGCGTCCTGTTCGGCCCATCCGAGATCGACCAGAGTCGCGAGCAATCGATGGGCACCACTCTTCGGCAGATCCAGTCGCGTTGCGATCTCACCGAGCGGCATCGTAACAGCACCGTCCGCGAGCAATTCGATGATGTCAAGGCAGCGCTCTGCGGGAATATGAGCCATAAGATTACCGGTCAAAAAAAGAAACTACGTGCGTGCGACGAAGAAGTTCATGATGGCGTCGATCTGGCCGGAATGCATATCCCGGCCATCCGCCCACTGACAGCCATGATCGAGCGCCGCCTGAATGAAGGCGGTCGGCGACGAGGACAAGACGACATCGCCCATCAACGTGTCTGAAGTCACCGCACCCGGATCGCCCGGCAGGCCGTCGCCCGAACGCATGCCCACAGGCGACGCATTCACGATCATGTCGATATCGCTACGATCGTCGCTTGCGGTCTGCACATCGCACTCGGGAAACACCTTCGCCAACGACGCAATGAGCGATTGCGTCTGCCGCGGGTCCAGATTGACGATCCGAATCGATTGCACGCCGGCGTTTGCGAGCGCGCATGCGATAGCGCTTCCCGCCCCGCCCGCGCCAAACTGCAGCACGCGCCGGCCGCGAACGCGCGCGCCCTTCGCAAGAAGACCTCGAACGAAGCCTTCGCCGTCGAACATGTCGCCTGTCCAGGAACCGTCGGCCTCGCGCCGCAACGCATTGACGGCGCCAATGCAGGAGGCCGTCGGGCCGAGGCGGTCCGCGAATGCCGCCACGCGCGC
Organism: Caballeronia sp. INML1; assembly: GCF_023631085.1. Taxonomy (NCBI): domain Bacteria; kingdom Pseudomonadati; phylum Pseudomonadota; class Betaproteobacteria; order Burkholderiales; family Burkholderiaceae; genus Caballeronia; species Caballeronia sp. INML1. The sequence continues at coordinate 28,744 of NZ_JALQDT010000056.1, forward strand.
TTTCAAGGGCGCCGTGACAAGGAAGCCATCGAGGTTGCCCAGAGCCATCAACGCGGGAATGATCTCCGCACATCGGTCAGCGGGCACTTGCATCGGAACCAGAACGGCGTCGATGCCTGCGGCCGCGAACTGCTCGGTGTACACCTGCGGCGAGCGCACCTGAACAATCGGATCCCCGACGATGCAAAACAACCGGGTCTTTCCCGTGATGGTAGGCGCGCTCATCGCTGGGCGCCTCCAGCGCGGGAATTATGCCATTTCGCAACGCGCTCGGATCGGTAGCGCCTTGCCTTGCCATGTACGTCCGCGCCAAGCCCCATGAGAGCGGGATTGAAGATTCGCGCGTCCATTTCCTTGAGCACCTTCGACACAGCCGGTCTGAATCCCATGTGCGCAATCACGTCGCGTTCCACATCGACGCCCGGTGCAATCTCGATCAGCTCGAGCCCATGCTCGCCGATCGTGAATACCGCGCGTTCGGTGACGAAGAAAGCAGTTTGACCCTTCGCGCGCGCCATCGACGCGCTGTAGCAGATCTGCTCGAGCTTCGGCACGAATTTCTGATGCCGCCCCTCCTGCCTGATGATCGTGCGGCCCTGCTCCCAACCCACGTCGAGATCTCCTGCGGTCAAGGTGCCGCTGAAGACCATGCATCGGGCGTTCGCACTGATATTGATGAAGCCGCCCACGCCGATGATCTTGTCGCCGAATCGGGACACGTTGACATTGCCCTGCGCATCGACCTCTGCGAACGAAAGGAACGCGACGTCGAGTCCGCCGCCATCGTAGAAATCGAACTGCGCGGGCTGCTCGATCATGGCGGCGAAATTCTGGCCGCCCCCGGAATCCCTTCCGGTGATTGGTGCGCCGCCGATGATCCCCTGTTCGTTGGTCAGATAAACCGCGTCGAGCAAACCTTCCTCGGCGGCCACGGTGGACAGGCCCGTCGAAATTCCCGCGCCGAGATTGCAGATCGCGCCCGGGAAAAGCTCCATCGCTGCGCGTCTGACAATGACTTTACGGGCGCCGAACGGCAAAGGCTTGATGCCTTCCACCGGAATCCGCAGTTCGCCGGAGTAGCTCGGGTCATAGTACGTCGCGTAGGTCTGCCGCTGCTCGGCATGCACGACCACGAAATCCACCAGAATGCCGGGGATTTTCACCTGCTTGGCCGGCAAGGTTCCGCGCTTGGCCATCCGCTTGACCTGAACCACGACGATGCCGCCCGCGCGGCGCGTCGCCTGCGCCATGGCGAGCATTTCGCCGAGGACCGCTTCCTCCTCCATCGTGACATTACCGTCTTCATCTGCCGTCGTCCCGCGAAGGAATGCGACGTTGACCGGCACGGGCTTGAAGAAGAGCCACTCCTCGCCCGCGAGATCGACGACTTCGACGAAGTCCTCCGGCGTACACGGGCTCTGTCGCGCACCTTGCTGGCGCGGATCGACAAACGTATGGAGTCCCGTCTTGGTCAGGAGCCCGGGGCGCCCGGCGGCCATGTCGCGCATCAACTGCGAGAGGACGCCTTGAGGAAGCGTGTAGGCTTCGATCTTGTTTTCGGCGGCCAAATGCACCAGTCCGGGCGAGTCGACCAGCGCGCTCGTGATCGCACGACGCAACAAGCCCTCGTGCGCCAGATGGCTTGCGCCCAGCGCCGCGCGGTCTCCCACGCCCACTACGCTCACGGACGTGAGTCCCTGCGGCTTGCGTTCTTCGAGAAAGCGCCGCTCCACGGCTGCAAGCAACGCCTCCGGCACCGAATGCCCCCCGCCCGATCCGCTGATGAGGATCGCGTCCCCGTCCTCGATCAGCTTCGCCGCTTCATCTGCAGTTATTCTTTCCATGATCCGCCCAGTCTTTCGTGGTCACTCGACGTGCGCGGCCGCCTGCTGCGAAGCGGCCCGCAAGGTCGATCACTGTTCGCCCCAACGCAGAACGCGCTGTTCCTGCACACCGAGCCCGTCCACGCCGAGCCGCATGACGTCGCCGGGCTTCAGATAAGCCTCCGGCTTCATGCCCAGGCCGACGCCCGGCGGTGTGCCGGTGGTAATGATGTCGCCCGGCTGCAAGACTACGTACTGACTCGTTTCGGAAAGAATCTTCGCGATCGAAAAAATCATGTCGCTGGTCGACGAGTTCTGGATGCGCTTGCCGTTCAGTTCGAGCCAGAGCCCGAGGTTCTGCACGTCAGCGATTTCATCGGACGTGACGAGCCACGGACCGATGGGGCCGAAGGTGGGAAACATCTTTCCTTTCTGCCACTGGCCGCTTCGTTCGAGCTGGAACTCGCGCTCCGACACATCGTTGCAGATGAAATAGCCCGCGATGTAATCGAGCGCCTCGGACTCCTCGACATAGTGAGCGCGCTTGCCGACGACGAAGGCAAGCTCCACTTCCCAGTCGGTCTTAGTCGACCCTTTGGGAAGGAGCACCGGATCGTTCGGACCCGACACGCAGGACGGCGCCTTGCTGAAGATGATGGGATCCGTCGGGATCGGCGCGTTTGTCTCGATGGCATGCTGAACGTAGTTCAGGCCGATGGCCAGGAACGTCCCGGGTTGCGCGATGCACGGCCCAAGACGCGTATCGGCTGCGACGACCGGAAGGCTCTGCACGTCGATCTCTTTCAACTGCTGAAGGCCATCGCCCGCAAAAAACGCGGGATCGAAATCCTTGCAACGGTCGCCGAGGTCGCGAATCTGACCTTGCGCGTCAATGATGCCCGGGCGCTCCTCGCCGGGTTGCCCGTGTCTTACCAGTTTCATCGCAGTCTCTCTTGAGTGGTCTAGCGTTCAAATGTCTGCCGGAGCATGTGCCAGCCGGCAGATCTCCAACGAATAAGTTGTGCCGTCGGGGCGCACCGTCACACCGAGCGATTCGAGCTTCCGGGCGTCGAGAAGATCACGGGCGCTTTCGGCCGCTTCCGGTGTGGTGGTTTCGACGAGTACTACCCAGGCGGGCACGTCGAACTCACGCGTGCTCGACTCAGCGGTGTCGATATGGCTGCCGGATTGATCGGCCATGTAGAGATGGCAGGCGACGACGCTCGTCAACGCAGCGGCACGCGGAAACACCTCCGTGCAGAGATATGTCTTCATCGCTTCGGCCCGCGCCGCGGGCACATCCAGACGCAATGCGAGCACATGACCGCCGCTACTCGACCCGACCGAGTGCACGATTCGGCATACCGCTCTGGATGTGTTTCGGAAGTAGCGCAACGTATCGACCGTTGCGGGCGTCGGCGCGTTCAGACGTTCGAGATAAGCCGGCGACACCACCACGTTCAGATCGACCGCCTCGTACATGGTCAGCCACTCGGGCGAGTGACCCGAGCGGACATACCGGCGTCCGCGTCGGAAGCCAGGAATCGAAAGCCTTTCGGGGATGTGCTCCTTGTCATGCCACTCATAAAACTGCTCGCGGCCTTCGGATACCACATCGTTCCAGACGAGAACTGCGCCGTCGCCCAGCAAGGCCGAGTCAGCGGCCTGCGCGTTTTCGGTCATGCCGATTTCCAGGTTCGTAACACTCATGATCTTTGCTTAAGCCTTAATGGCCCTTGAACGACGGTGGGCGCTTGGAGAAGAACGCATCCACACCTTCATGCAGGTCTCTGCTGTCGAATATCTTCTGGAGCGCCACGGTCGACATCGACAGGCCCGCATCGAGCGGGAAATCTTGCGCGGCATCGACGAGTTCCTTGGCGAGGCGATTCGACACCGGCCCTCGCGCGGCGATGGTTCCCGCAAGTTCGAGCGCGGCATCCAGCGCGGTTCCGTCATCTGTCACGCGATCGACCAGACCCCACGACAGCGCCTGCGCGCAATCGATGGTTTCGCCTGTGAACAACATCAGCTTGGCTCGCGCCGGGCCGACTAGGCGCGTGAGTCTCAGCGAACCGCTACCGGCGAGCCCGCCCAGACGCGATTCGGTCAGGCCCATCGCCACGCCGTGTCGCGCCACGCGCAGATCGCAAGCCAGGGCGAGTTCGAGACCGCCGCCGAGCGCTGCGCCGTCGATCGCCGCGATAGTCGGCATCGGCAGGCGCGCCAGTTGACGAAGCACCATGTCTTCGAAAAGGATCTTCTTTTCACTGGCCTGTTCGCGAACGCGCGCGAATTCCTTGATGTCGCTGCCCGCGCAAAAGGCGCGCGACTGACTTCCATGCAGAATCACGCAACGGATATCGGCCATCGCGGACACTGCCGAGAACGCCTCGTTCAACTCGCGCAACAAACCGGTCGTGACCAGATTCAGCGGCCCATGACTAATCCCCACGGTGGCGATAAAACCGTTCACCTCGGTCGTGACCAACCGGCTGACGTGTTCCGTTGCTGTGCTCATGTCGTCCTGTCGTTTGCCAGATTTACGATGCGGCCGATGTAGCCTTAGGCACCTCGATGCCGTGCAGCACGCCCATGCGTTCGAAATGCCCATAGATGCGGTCGACGTAGGCCGCAAATTCCGGCGCGTCGCCCAGCACAATGGGACGCGGCCGCGGCAGATGGACCGTAATCTCGTCGACCACCTCACCGGGATTCGGGCTCATCACCAATATGCGGTCTGACAACCCCACCGCTTCTTCCACGCTGTGCGTGATGAAGACGACGGTCGGGCGGCGACGCAGCCACAGCGCCTCAAGGTCCATCCGGACCTGAAGCCGGGTCAATGCATCCAGTGCGCCGAACGGTTCATCCATCAAAAGGACGGACGGATCGTGAACCAGCGTTCTGACGAGCGAGACGCGCTGCCGCATACCGCCCGACAACTGCCGCGGATACTTCTGCATCGCATGCGTCAGACGCAATTGCTCGAACAGATCCTTTGCACGTGCCTCGATCTTCTTCTTCGGCAGGCCGCGGATGTCGGCCTGCAGCATCACGTTTTCGAGCGCCGTTCTGAATTCGAGCAGCAAATGATCCTGAAACGCGATCCCGACATCGGTGATCGGCTTCGTCACCGGCTTGCCGTTGACCAGAATCTCGCCCTGACTCTGCCTGAGCAGACCCGCGATCATCAGCATCAAGGTGCTCTTGCCGCATCCGGAAGCGCCGACGATGGAGACGAACTCGCCCGGCTGGATGTCGATATTGATTTCCTTGAGCGCCTGAAACGGCTTGTCGCTGTCTTCGCCGAAGGTCTTGGCGACGCGTCGAATACTGATCGGTACGCCGGACTTCGTCGCAGTGTCCCGCTGTTCTGCAACCTGATTACTCATGACTTCCGCTCCTCGCCGCTCGCGGCGGACGAATTACTTGCTGCGACAGCAGAAAGGGGAACCTTGGACACCAGCAAAGCTTTTTTGCCCTTCTGAACGACCCGGTTGTCCTGATCCACGACCGAGACATCGAAGGTCGCGATGGCTTGCGTCGGCCGCGACTTGCTCTCGCGAAGCTCACTGATCTCGTAGTTGACGAAGATCGTGTCGCCGACAAAGATGGGGTTGAGAAACTTCCATTCGTTGATCCCGAGAAACGCGATCGCGGTTTCGCGCAACTCGCCCGTGCGCGCCCACATCAGGCCGTGCGCGTAAGCGAGCCCGAGCATGCCGTGCGCGACGCGGCGGCCGAACTGGCTGGCTTGCGCGTACACATCGCTCGTATGAAGTTCGGAGAAGTCGCCTGTAAGGCCTGCGAACCCGACCAGGTCCGCATCCGTGATCGTTCGTCCGGGGCTGCGAAATTTCAATCCGACTTCGAGGTCCGAGTAACGCAGTCCCATGTTTCGCTGTTCAGTCATGACGGTCCTTTAGTTACTTCTTTAGTCACTTGCACGCACGCATGGCCGACGTCGGCGGAAGGAAATCGTTCGTGTAATACGACTTCGGGTCGCGACCCGCGGGCAACAGACCGACCTGCGACAAGAGATCCTGCGTCTTCACCCACTGCGCGTCTTCCGCTTTACCTACGTACTTCGCGCCGCCGCTGCAAAAGAGCGGCGTGATGGCCGCAAGCTCTGCTGTCGCCGTCTTCTCCGACAGATTCGGGAAGACCGCCTTCAGATCCTTGATTGCCTTGGCCGGGTTATCGAGCGCGAAGCTCCAGCCTTTCAGGCTCGCAGCAACGAACTTCTTGACCACCTCGCTGTTCTCCTTGAGATAGGTTTCGTTCGCGAAGATCGACGTGCTGACGGTCGGCACGCCGTAGTCCGCGAAGCGAAAGTTGGTCAACTGCGCGCCTTGCGCTTCCAGCTGAATCTGATACGAATCGATCGATCCGAGGATCGCGTCGACTTGCCCTTGCAACAAGGTCGGAACCATGGACGTCAACGGCATGTTGATCAGGTTCACCTCCGATTCCTTCAGCCCGTTCGCCTTCAGGAAAAGCGGAAGCATCGTCGTTTGAGACGAACCGGACGGAACGCCCACCTTCTTGCCTTTGAGGTCCTTGATCGAGTTGATATTCGTCTTCTTCAGCGCCGAGACTTCGTTAGGGTTGGATTGATAGACTGTCGAGATGACCTTCATCGGCGCGCCCTTCGCGATGAGCTGACTCACCGCGACGGCATCGGCGTAGGCCAACTGCACGCGATTCGCGGCCACGAGTTGAGCTGTATTGCCCGATCCATTGCCTTCGATCAACGTGACGTCAAGGCCCGCTTCCTTGTAGTAACCCTCGGTCAGCGCCGCGGCAAACCCCGCGTTCGAGCCCCCTGCGACCCAATTCAGCTGGAATGTGACAGGCGTCGCTGCGACGGCGGTGGCACTCACTCCAAAAACCAACGCTGACGACACAGCGCTTGCGGCCAGCGTGCGGCTGATAAAACGAAGCATCTTGTTAGTCTCCAAAGGTGTTGGTGTTGGCCACGGCGACATCGGGCCAATCGCTCTTTCGTTCTCGACGTCAGTTTTTATCGCGCTGCCAGGGTGTCATCGCCCATTCGGCGAATTCGACGATGTAGTTGATGGCAATGCCGATAAAGGTCAGCACGGCAATCACGGCGAAGGTCAGTCCGATGTCCATCGTGCTGGTCCCTCGGAGCAGCACGTAGCCCAAACCCTTGTTCGCTCCGACGAACTCGGCGACGATCGCAGCCGTTGCGGCGATGGTGGCGGACGTCTTGATGCCGGAGAAGATGACCGGCAGCGCTGAGGGAAGGCGCAGATAGCGAAAGGTTTGCCACGAGCTCGCGCCCATGGATTGCGTCAGATAGAGCAGACGATTGTCCAGAATCTGAAAGCCGCTGACGCTGGCCAACAGCAAAGGGAAGAAGGTCATGAGGACGGTGAGCAGCACCTTCGACTCGATGCCGAAGCCGAGCCAGACCAGGAACAGCGGCGCCACTGCGATCTTCGGCACGAGCTGGAGAAACATGAGCGGCGGATAAACCACCTGTTTCGCAAGCGGCGACAGCGCGATGACGAGCCCTACCGGGATTGCAGTCACTATCGTCAATCCGAAGCCCCAGACAATTTCCGTCACCGTGACGATCGAATTGCTCCAGAGCTGCGGATATTCCTCGACGAGTCGTGAAAAAACCAGCCCGGGACCAGGCATGACGTACGCGGGGATGTCGAAGAGGCGCACCGCCGCCGCCCAGATTGCGATGATGGCCACGAAGGTCAACGGTGGAAGCAGATTCCAGCCGAGCCGCTTGACTTTGCGCATTCCGGCGGACGGACGTGCTTTGGGACGTTCGGCCGCTCCGGGTTGCCCTCCGTTTCCGCCTTGCAGGCCATCGACCTGCCGCGACGATAACTTCATTGACATCTGTGTCTCCTTCCGCGAGTGAAGTGCAGCGATAGTTCAAGCATTCTCGTGCGCGCCGATCCGATCAGCGTCTGGTGCCTGTAAGACACCAAGATACTACGACGTTCGTTGATTGAACTCTATTCAATCTTGAATGAAAGCTATGTAGGGGGTTTCCCGCATCGTGGTGTAACCCGCGCGAGCATTGGACCGATGTCCTTCCTACAGGTATACCCGGATGTCGAATACGGCTGGATCCTTTGAACCTACTTTGGGCCCGACGCGGTCACCGCGCGACGTCGCGAGAATGGATCCCAGCAGCGGCGAGCAAACCGCTTAGCGACACTTCTGTTATTTCTGTTTTGTTTGTCGCGAGGGGGCCGATCAGATGTTTCACGGATCTCAAGAGTCGTTGTCTCTTCAGATCGAGGGGCCCCGCTATCAATAGGTCTACTACGTACATGATCGAAAGAAGCATTTCTTTGCATCGAAGGTGCACTGCCGCTCATCGTCAGAAAACATCGCCGAGGCAATGAATCGAGGCGGGAAAAGTCTTCGCTTAATGGCGGAGTAACGAGGAAAGGCGTTGATATAATCGATGATCTCGCGCGAATCCGACCATCCCCACGCATGGCGAAGAGCAAACTAATATCAGCGGAAGCGGCCGAACCCCACGCGGCCGCAAAGCGCTCGCGCACCTCGGGGGTGACCTTGCGGGACGTCGCTCGCTTTGCCGGCGTGTCGTCGGCGACCGTTTCCAGAGTGATGAACAATCCAACGGTCGTCTCGGACGAGTTGCGCTCGCGAATCATGGTCGCGATCGATCATCTCGGCTGGGTGCCGCACGCCGCAGCGCGAGCACTTGCAACTCAACGGACCGGAACAATCGGGGCAGTCTTCCCAACGTTGGCCAATGAGCATTTCGCTTCAGCCATACAGGCACTCCAGGAGTCACTCGAACAGGCTGGATACACGCTTCTGCTCGGTTGCTCGGAGTACGACCTCGATCGGGAATATCGACAAGTCAGAACCATGCTCGAACGCGGAGTCGATGCCGTCGTACTGGTGGGCGAAGCTCATCATCGAGATCTGCAACCCCTTCTATCGCAGCGTCAGATTCCGTTCGTCAACACATTCGTTTATCGAGAAAACAGCGACGCGCTTTGCGTGGGTGTAGATAACTACCGCGCATTCTTCGACTTCACGACTTATCTTGTTGGTCTGGGGCATCGCCGTTTTGCGATGCTATCGCAGCACACCGATACCAACGATCGCGCGCAGGCCCGACGTGAAGGGGTGCGCGATGCGCTTGCAGAGCACGGATTGGGAATATCCGCCGCTCACATGGTCGACGGCGTGTGGGGCGCGCGCGTCGGGCGACAACTCTTTTCGAAAGTGATGAACACGCCGCAGCCGCCGACCGTGGTGATTTGCGGCAACGGTTCGTTTGCAATGGGCGCAATGCTGGAAGCGATGCATCAAGGCTACAAGATCCCCGGCGACCTGAGCCTCGCCGGATTCGACGATTTTGAGCTTATGTCCGAGCTACCGATACCGATTACTACCGTCCGTGTCCCGAGCGCCGCAATCGGAACAAATGCTGCAAAGATGATTCTTTCCGAGCTTTCAGAACCAGGTACCGCCCGAAGCGTTGAATTGGAGGCCGAATTAATCGTGAGAGCGTCATCGGGCGCACCGCCGAAGGCCCAGAAGAAGCGTACTTGAGCACTGCTGCTTCGCCTCTTCGTCGCCGCTGAACGAAACCGCTCGCGCGGTAGAGGCGCGCTCACCTGACATGGCCACTGTCGAGGACCTGCGGCGCTACCGACTTTATCTGGTCGGCCACGGCACATCGGCCGTGTCGCTGACCACGCGATCACCGGCCTGAAGTTCTTCTTCACAGTCACGCTCGACCGGCCCGAGTTGATGGTCAGTATGCACCCGTGCACGTGCCCCGCGGATTGCCCGTCGTACTCAGCCGGCGCTTCCTCGAAGCGCTCGAAGTGGCCCAGCGGCACGGCGAGCTGCAGTTCTTCGGCGAGTACCGGTCTCGCTAGACCCGCCACCTTTGCCCGGTGGTGGCGCCGCTACGTACCTGCGAATCGGTGGTCTACGCCAAGCGCCCGTTCGCCGGACCCAAAGCGGTGCTCGGGCACCTCTCACACCAGACGCACCGCGTCGCCATCTCCAACCAGCGCCTGATCGCCTTCGATGGGCGTGGCGTGACCTCACGCCCGTCTCTTATTTTTTTCCCGATTGCGTTTATTAATTGTATATCCATATAATAAACTGCGTCGAAACCGGTGAGCCCCCGCTTCGCGCAGTTCCGGCATCTGGCCGGCCTGGTGGCATTCATGGACGGTGTGAGCCGTCGACAACGAGGAGTTGTTCATGTCGCAAGCAGAGCTTCAATCCGGCCCGGCCTTTCCGCCGCGGGCGGAGCATCCATCGGTTTCCGATCGCGGCGATGCGTGGAGCGGGGACGTGCCCGTCGAAGCGTTCATCGACGCACATCGCTTCTCGCGCTTCCAGTGGGTCTTGATGGGCGTGTGCTTCCTGATCGTACTGATCGATGGCATGGACACCGCGGCCATCGGTTATATCGCGCCTGCGCTCGTCAGGGGCTGGGGCATCTCGAAGGCTGCGCTCGCGCCCGTGCTGAGCGCCGCGCTCTTCGGTCTCGCCGCAGGCGCGGTCATCTCCGGCCCTGCCGCCGACCGCTTCGGGCGCAAGAGCGTGCTCATCGCCGCGACGGCCTTCTTCGGTGCGATGAGTCTCGCCACCGCGTTCGCGGGCTCCATCGAGTCGCTCGTGACGCTGCGCTTTCTCACCGGCATCGGCCTTGGCGCGGCGATTCCGAACAGCATCACCCTGGTCTCCGAATACGCGCCGCAGCGCAGGCGCGCGATCATCGTCAATACGACGTATTGCGGCTTCACGGTAGGCGCAGCGCTCGGCGGCTTCATGTCGTCGTGGCTGATTCCGGCGGACGGCTGGCATAGCCTGTTCGTGGTCGGTGGCGTGCTGCCGTTGATCCTCGTGCTCGGCGTCGTGTTCTGGGTGCCGGAATCCGTACGCTTTCTCGTGAAGCAGGGCGCGTCCAAGGAAAAAATCGGTGCGCCGCTCGCGAAAATCGCGCCGCTCGATCTGTCGGGCGTCCAGTCGTTCCGCCTGTCCGAACGCATGCAAACGCACGCGAAGACGTCCGTCGGCGCGATTCTCTCCAGGGACTTTCTCACCGGCACGATCATGCTGTGGCTCACGTACTTCATGGGCCTCGTCATCTTCTATCTGCTGATGAGCTGGATGCCGCTCCTGATGAACGAAGCGGGCTTCACGCCCGAACGCGCCGCGCTGCTGACCGCGCTCTTCCCGCTCGGCGGCGGCATCGGGACGGTGGTGTCCGGCTGGCTGATGGATCGCTGGAACGCGAATGTCATCGTGATGCTCGGTTACCTGCTGACTGCGGCGTTCATCTTCGTGGTCGGGCAGGCGATCGGCAGCGTCGGCCTCGTCAGCGCGCTGATCTTTCTCGCCGGCACGACCATGAACGGCGCGCAATCGTCGATGCCCTCCCTCGCCGCCATGTTCTACCCGACACAAAGCCGCGCGACCGGCGTCTCGTGGATGTACGGCGTCGGGCGCTTCGGCGGCATTGCGGGCGTCGCGCTCGGCGGGCTGTTCGCGCAATGGAAGCTCGGCTTGCCGGCGGTGTTCGCGCTGCTCGCGGTGCCTTCGGTGATCGCCGGCCTCGCGCTCTTCGTCAAGCTGAAGGCGCATCCGGCGACCGGGCAAATGTGACCATCGCGGACCGTCCTTATCGCGAGCGGTCCGCTTTCCACGCTTCAATCAACGCAACGACAGGAAGTAAGAGATGAGCCAGGAACTCGAAGTCTTGACGGGCAAATTGCATGGACTCACTGCCGCGATCAGCGTGATCGCCGCCGCGCTGCCGCAGAGCGCATGCGTCGATGTTCAGGAGACGCTGCGCGACATGATCGGCGAAACCGCAAGCGCGGACTTGCCGCAGGCCGCGCTCACGTCGATGCACGCAACGCTCACGCACGTGATCGAATCGATGGAAATCGGCCTGCGCCGCTGATCGACCGTGTTTCAGGCCGCCCGCGGGGCCCGGGCGGTCTTCGCTGCTTTCACCGTTTTCTTCGCGGGGGCGTCCGCCGTTTTCTTCGCGCGGCTCGTCTTTGCAGGCTTCGTCGCCACGCTCGCCTGCGCCTCCAGGCCGCCGACGATAAAGCTCGTCAACTGCTCCAGCGTCTCGTTCGCGTCCCACGGATCGCATGCGCCCTTGGCCAGCATATCGAGCCGGTGCGTATCCGAGAAAGCGTACAGATAGGCGCCGATCATCGCGGTCACGCGCCAGTAAAGGTCTTTTTCAGGCAGGCCGGGCAACGCAGTGCGCAGGGCTTCGACGTAGGCATCGGTGGAATCGCCATAGGCCGTGCTGCGCAGGCTGTAGGAGATCTCGGGCGGTTCAGTATGCAAACGCGCCTGAAGGCGGATGAATGCGCGGCCGCCATCGGACTGGCGCAGCGCGACCAGCGGCTGCAAGAACGCTCGCACGATGTCACGCACGTCCGGCTTCGCGCCGCCATCGCCCAGTGCGCGCAGAAGATTGACCCGCTCTTCCGACACCAGCGTGGCGCGGCGCAAAAAGACCTGCTCGAACAGCTGCTGCTTGGTGCCGAAGTAGTACGTGATCAGCGCCTGCGTGACGCCGCACGACGCCGCCACTTCCTTGAGCGACGTGCCCGCGTAGCCGCGCTGCGAGAAATCGACTTCGGCGGCATCGAGGATGTTCTCGCGCTGGTTCACGTTGCCCGCCGGGCGGCCGAGCCGTTTGCGTCCGGCCGAATCTCCGTGTGCGCGAGCGTGGGTAGTCTGGTCTTTCGTCATGCGGGGCCGTCTTGCGTTGAATGGAAGGCCGCTCGATGCATGCGGCTGCGGTCGCCGCATATTTTACGGTCGTTCAAACGCCTATCCCTAATTTCCTTCAGCAGTCACATCGCCACACGTCCGCCGTTGCATTTATTTATACGGCCATATAATATTGATCGCGCATCTACACGGATTCACTTTTCAGGAAGGACGAGACCATGAGCAGAACACTTCGCGTCGGCGTGATCGGCGGCGGAATCGGCGGCATCGCCCTCACGGGCGCGCTCGCGCAGCAAGGGATCGAAGTGCGGCTTTTCGAGCGCGCGAGCGCATTCGGCGAGGTCGGCGCGGGCATTCAGATGACGCCCAACGCGGTGAAGGTGCTGCAGGCGCTCGGCCTCGGCGACGCGCTGCGCGACGTGGCCTTCGTGCCGCAAGCGATCGTCGGCCGTAACTGGGAGACGGCGCGCGAGAACTTTCGCACGCCGCTGGCCGCCGTCTGCCCTGCTCTCTATGGCGCGCCGTTCTATCACGTGCATCGCGCGGACCTGCATCGCATTCTGACTTCGCTCCTTCCTGCCGATGCTGCGCGTCTTTCGACCGGTTGCGTCGACATTCGTCAAGGCAAGGACGGCGCGGTCGCCGTGTTCGACGACGGCAGCGAATTCGAAGCTGATCTGATCGTCGGGGCCGACGGCGTGCGGTCGATCGTCCGCAGCAAGCTCTTCGGCGAGGAGGCGCCGCGCTTCACCGGCAACATGTGCTTTCGCGCGGTCGTGCCGTTCGACGAGATGCCCGACTTCGTGAGCCCCGATTCTTCGTTCTGGCTCGGGCCGAACGCGCACGTCGTGACGTACTTCGTGCGTCGCGGCAAGGCGGTCAACATCGTCGCGGTCGCGGAGACGGAAAAGTGGGTCGAGGAATCATGGAATGCGGCAAGCAGCCGCGAAGAGTTGCTCACGACGTTCGAAGGCTGGCATCCGAACCTGATCCGCCTTTTCGAGCGCGCCGATTCGGTCTTCAAATGGGGCCTCTTCGATCGTGATCCGATGCAAACCTGGTCGCGCGGCAGCGTCACGCTGCTCGGCGATGCCGCGCATCCGATGCTGCCGTTTCTCTCGCAAGGCGCGGCGATGGCGATCGAAGACGGCTACGTGCTGGCGCGTTCGTTGAAAGCGCACGGTAGCGATATCGCGAATGCATTGCGCGACTACGAGGCCGAACGCCTGCCGCGCACGAGCCGCGTGCAACTCGAGTCGCGTGAACGGGGCCGCACGTATCACCTGCCGAGCGCGTTCGCGCAACGCAAGCGCGATCTCATCTACAAGTTCAAGTCGTATCTGAATCCGCAGGCATCGGGCATTCAGGCGAACTGGGTCTATGCGTATAACGCGACCGGCTTCGCACCCCGCGCGCTCACCGCCGCCTGATCACATCAAGAGGTTATTCGACATGCCCGCAAAGACTTATCGCATCGGCCAGATCGTCCCGAGTTCGAACACGACGATGGAAACCGAAATTCCCGCCATGCTGACGGCGCGCCAAAGCATCCAGCCGGAGCGCTTCACGTTTCATTCGAGCCGCATGCGGATGAAGAAGGTCGTCAAGGAAGAACTCGCGCAGATGGACGCGGAATCCGACCGCTGCGCCGTCGAACTGTCGGATGCGCGCGTCGACGTGCTCGGTTACGCGTGCCTCGTCGCGATCATGGCGATGGGACGCGGCTATCACCGCGCGTCGCAGCAACGCTTGCAGGCGCACACCGCCGCGAATGGCGCCGATGCGCCTGTCGTTACCAGCGCGGGCGCGCTCGTCGATGCGCTCGAGGTGATGAAAGCGAAGCGCGTGGTCGTCGTCGCGCCGTACATGAAGCCGCTCACCGAGCTGGTGGTCGATTACATCCGGCATGAAGGCTTCGAAGTGATCGACTATCGCGCGCTCGAAATTGCCGACAACCTGGAAGTCGCGCGCCATGATCCGCGCAATCTGCCGGACATCGTGAAGACGCTGAAGTACCACGACGCGGATGCCATCGTCCTGTCCGCCTGCGTGCAGATGCCGTCCCTGTCCGTCGTCCCGATGGTCGAAGCGATGACCGGCAAGCCCGTCGTGACCGCCGCCATCGCCACCACATATGCGATGTTGCGGCAGCTCGACTTGCGGCCCATCGTGCCGGGCGCCGGGGCGCTCCTTTCCGGCGCTTATTGAGCGAGGGCGCAGCGATGCAATCGACGTTTTTGTACGGCGCGAATGTCAACGCGAACGGCATACGCCAGCATTATCTGCGCTATGGCGGGGCGAGCGGCCCGCGCATGGAGCGCGATGCGGTCGTGATCGTGCCGGGCATCACGAGTCCCGCGGTCACATGGGGTTTCGTCGGCGAGCGGCTCGGCAGGCACTTCGACACGTATGTGCTGGATGTGCGGGGCCGCGGCTTGTCGAGCGCATCGCCGGAACTGGATTACAGCCTCGACGCGCAAGCCGGCGACCTGCTCGCTTTCATCGACGCAATCGGGCTCGGGCGCGCGAGCGTGCTCGGGCACTCGATGGGCGCGCGCATCGCCTTGCGCGCGGCGGCACGCTCGCAACGCGGCACGCTCGCGCGGCTGGCGCTCGTCGATCCGCCCGTGTCGGGTCCGGGACGACGGGCGTATCCGTCGGCGTTGCCGTGGTATGTGGATTCGATCGCGCTTGCACGCAATGGGCTCGATGTCGAAGGCATGCGCCGCTTTTGCCCGACGTGGACGGAAGAGCAACTGCGCCTGCGCGCCGAATGGCTGCATACCTGCGACGAACGCGCCATCCGCACGAGCTTCGAAGGTTTCCATACCGACGACGTTCACGCCGACATGCGGCACGTGAAGCAGCCCGCGCTGCTGATGGCGGCGGGCCGTGGAGACGTGATCCGCAGCGAGGACATCGACGAGATTCGCGGTTTGCTGCCGCACGTCGAAGTCGTCAAGGTGCCGGAGGCCGGCCACATGATTCCGTGGGACGACGAGGAAGGCTTCTATCGGGCCTTCGGTTCGTTCTTCGGCGCAGCGCTCGAATAACCATCGCACATCATCATGCCAATTAGCGACTACCAACTTGTCGAAGCCTGGAAGCAGGTGCTCACGCTCTCGCGGCTCGAACCGCGGCAGACCGTGACCATTTTGACCGGCGCGGCGACGCATCCGCAAACGCTCGCGTGCGCGTTGATCGCGACGCAGTCGATGGGCGCGGTCGTCAACCGGCTCGACTTGCCGCCCGTCAACGGCGAGAAGGCGCTGAGCCGCGACGCCCTCGCCTATCTCGGCGAAACGCCGCTCACCGGCAACCGCGCGGCGATCGCGGCGCTCAAGGCGAGCGACCTCGTGCTCGATCTGATGACGTTGCTTTTCTCGCCCGAACAGCACGACATCCTCGCGTCGGGCACGAAGATTCTGCTCGCTGTCGAGCCGCCGGAAGTGCTGGTCCGCATGACGCCGACGCCCAATGACCGAACGCGGGTTCTCGCTGCGGCGAAGCGGATCGAAGCGTCGCGCGAAATGCGCGTGACGTCGAAAGCCGGTACGGATCTGACTTGTCCGATGGGCGAGTTTCCGGCGATCGCCGAATACGGTTTCGTCGATGAACCCGGCCGCTGGGATCACTGGCCAAGCGGATTCGCGCTGACTTTCCCGAACGAAGGCGGCGCGAACCGGCGCATCGTGATCGATCGCGGCGACATTCTCTTGCCCCAGAAAACCTATTGCGCCGAGCCGATCGTGCTGACGGTCGAAGCCGGTTATGCGCGCGAGATCGAAGGCGGCGTCGACGCCGACCTGCTGCGCGAATACATGGAAACCTTCGATGACCCCGAGGCCTACGCGATCTCGCACATCGGCTGGGGCCTGCAGAAGCGCGCACATTGGTCCACGCTCGGCCTGTACGACCGTGAAGCGACACTGGGCATGGACGCCCGCGCGTTCGACGGCAATTTTCTGTTCTCCCTCGGGCCGAACAACGAAGGCGGCGGCAAGCGCACGACCGCCTGCCATATCGACATTCCGTTGCGACGCTGCACCGTCTCGCTCGATGGCGTGGACGTCGTGCGCGACGGTAAAACCGTGGAGGATGAACAATGAACGACGCCGTCTATGCACGTCAGGGCTTCGGGCAAACGCTGGAAATCACAGGCCCGATCGGGCTGTTGATCATCGACTTCGTGAACGGTTTCGCCGATCCGGCGGTGTTCGGCGGCGGCAACATTCCCGAAGCGATCGAGAACACCGTGCCGCTGCTGAAGGCGGCGCGCGAAATGAAATGGCCGGTGGCGCATAGCCGCATCGTCTACGCGGACGATGATTCCGATGCCAACGTGTTCTCGCTCAAGGTGCCGGGCATGCTGACGCTCAAGGAAGACACCCCGGCAAGCGCGATCGTGCCGCAGCTTGCGCCTGCACGCAGCGAACTCGTCGTGCGCAAGAACGTGCCATCAGCGTTCTTCGGGACATCGCTGGCGGCGTGGCTTGCGATGCGGGGCGTGTCCACGCTCGTCGTCGCGGGATGCGTGACCAGCGGCTGTGTACGCGCAAGCGTCGTCGACGCGATGCAGTACGGATTCCGTCCTGTGGTGCTGTCGGACTGTGTGGGAGATCGCGCGCTCGAGCCGCACGAGGCCAATCTCTTCGACATGCGGCAGAAATACGCTGCAGTGATGACGTCAGCGGAACTGCTGGCGTCCGTTCGCTGAAGGGCGGCGTTCGACGGCACCGGGCTACGCGAGTTAAACAATGGTCCGGTCTGCGCGAAGTTGCCCTGACCGTTGCGCTCTGCACCTGATATGCAGCGCGACTTCCCAGCCCTTCGGCAACCGTTGACTGAGGCGAACCGTCATTGCGCCGCCGGCTTCCGCCAAGCGGCGAGGTAGCAGCACTGATACCAATAGCCGTATTCCTTGAAATGCGAAGCCGGCCGCGTTGACTAAACCGAGA
Organism: Caballeronia sp. INML1; assembly: GCF_023631085.1. Taxonomy (NCBI): domain Bacteria; kingdom Pseudomonadati; phylum Pseudomonadota; class Betaproteobacteria; order Burkholderiales; family Burkholderiaceae; genus Caballeronia; species Caballeronia sp. INML1. Next base: position 46,286 of record NZ_JALQDT010000056.1, read on the forward strand.
CAGAAAAGAAGCCCACCGATAGGCTCGGGCGGCCGGGTTTCCCAAAAAGACGCAGAGTTGAATTCGCGCCGCAGGAAGTCGCGCCCTAGCGCTTCGCCCCGGAAGAAACTGCAGACCCGAGCCGCAGACGTGGCGGGTTCAACCCTTTGCGCCTGACCGAGGGATGAGTTTTTCCGACCTCAAGGAAACCGGCATGCGTATTGCGCAACGTCACCATCGCCCGAAACGATCTGACGGAGAACACATCATGCGACTGCTTACGACAAAAGACGGCCTGCCGCGGCTGTCGTGGGGTTCCATCATCGCTGGAGTGATCCTTTCGATGATTGTCTATCTGATCATGAGTGCGCTCGGCACAGCCATCGGTGCATCACTGCTGGCGCCGTTGTCGAAACCAGACCCGTGACCCGCCGAAAAAAGCCGACGAACCTTTCCTGCGCGTAAGTCCGCATATCCTCGCCGACGGCCTCCGACTGCATAGCTGCACGCTCTACACTGATGCTCAACAGTTCTACGAAGCGCCGGCCTTGTTGAATAGCTAGTCGGGACTCGCATGTGGCGATGGGATCGCCTCAAGCCGGCGAAGCATCGAGCGCCTCGTCTTGCCGCGCCCTGTTCCACAGCACTAGTTCTTCGGCTGGGATCGCCGGTGCGAACAGGAAGCCCTGCAACTCATCGCAGCCGATCTTGCGCAATACCTGCGCTTGATGGCCGGTTTCCACACCTTCGGCCACCACGCGCAAACCAAGCTCATGCCCAAGATCGACGATCGCCTTGACGATGGCAAGATCAGCGGACGCGTCGAGCATGTCTCGCACGAACGCGCGGTCGATCTTCAGACGGTCGAGCGGAAACCGGTTCAGATAGCTGAGACTCGAGTAGCCGGTGCCAAAGTCGTCGAGCGAGAGCTTGACGCCTAGCCCGCGAATGGCGTGAATGGCTTGCGCGTAGTGTTCGGCGCCATCCATGAGAACCGTCTCGGTGATTTCGAGTTCCAAGCAATGCGGCGGTACGCCATGCGCGAGCAGACTCTTGCCAAGCGCCGCAACGAGTTCCGGCTCGCGTAGCTGGATCGCCGAAATGTTGACAGACGCGCGTATTTCGAGGCCCTCTTCGTCGCGCCAGGCGGCGAGCTGTCGGCATGCTTCCTCGATCACCCACGCGCCAATGGAAACGATGAGGCGCGTGTCCTCCGCCACCGGGATAAACACCGCCGGACCGATTTCACCCAGTACCGCGCTCTTCCAGCGCAGCAGTCCTTCGACGCTCGCGAGCGCACCGGACCGCGCTTCGAGGCACGGCTGCCACTCGAGCCGCAACTCGCTGAGATCAATAGCCGTGCGCAAACCCGTTTCCAGCGCGAGCCGATGACGCGCCTGTTCGGCCATGTCGGCCGCGAAAAACTTGACCTGATTTCGTCCGGCAGACTTGGCCTGATACATCGCGGCGTCGGCGTTCTGCATCAATGTATCGATGTCTTCGCCATCATCCGGGTACAGTGCGACGCCGATGCTGCTTGCAACCTGCAGTGTCAACCCGCTCACTTCATGCGCTTCGCGAAGCAGCGGGAGTAGCCGCTGTGCGATGCTGCGCGCCACTTCGCTCGCGTGACCGACTCCGTTGAGCAGTACCGTGAACTCGTCTCCGCCCAGGCGGCTCACGGTGTCGTGGGTGCCGACCGCATTGAGCAGGCGTCGCGACACGGACCGCAACAAGCCGTCACCGATGTGATGCCCGAGCGAATCGTTGATGTTCTTGAAACGGTCGAGATCGATGAACAGCACCGCGACGCGCTGCCGCGTTCGCTGCGCTGCTGCAATGGCGACCCCGAGTTTCGCGGCAAAGAGTGCACGGTTGGGCAGTTCGGTGAGCACGTCGTGCTGCGCGAGAAACTGAATGCGCGCTTCGCTCTTCTTGCGGTCCGTGATGTCGATAAGCGTGCAGATGTAATGCGATACGGTGCCGCGCTTGTCGTGTACTGCGCTGATCATGAGCCACGCCGGATAGTCACCGCCCTCGCGGCGGCTTATTTGCGCCTCCCCGTGCCACGTACTGCTGCGCCCGACGCGTTGCAGGAGGTTACCCAGCGGGCCGTTTTCGTCGTCCTGCGTCTGCGTGTCGATGAAGGCCGGCGGCTTGCCCGCCACGTCGTCCATCCGATAGCCAGTTGCGCGAAAGAACGAAGGATTCGCGGTGAGCAGATGCGCCTCGGCGTTCAGGATGACGATCGCCTCGGACGATGCCTCGAATACCTTGCCCCACAGTTCCAGCCGCTGCTCCATGAGCTTGATCTGATTGATCGGCGTGAAGGCGGTGAGAATGGCGTCGCGTCCCTGGAAGTCGAGACGGCGCGCAGACAGCATCGCCCAGCTCGGCTGAGAGGTGGCTTTCCAGTGAACTTCGAATTCGTCGATGGCTTCGCGGTCGGAAAGTTGCTGAAAAAAGCGCGCGCGGGTGGCGGAGTCGAGGCCCTGAGCCCACGGGTCGGTGCTGCTTCCATTGAGCCAGAAGAGTCCTGGAGCATTGGCGTGCAATACCTCGTGGCCGGGAATAGCGGTGACTACCATCGGCACGGGCGTGGCTTCCACGAGCGCTGATTGCGCGGCTGACGCGCGGGCGGTCGCCGCCAATTCCTTCTGCACGACGCGTTCGCGGTCCAGCTGCGCAAGCATTTCGTTGAAGCCGCGCACGAGTTGGCCGATCTCGTCCTGACTGTCCCAGTCGGCGCGCTTCGTGTGATCGCCGGTACGGCGCACCACATCCATTACGCGCGCGAGTTTGCGTAGCGGCGACGAAATCTGCTGCGCGACGCAATAAACTAGCGTAAGGATGGCGCACAGCAGGAAAAGCGCCGTCCCCAAATGCAGCCACATGCGCGAAAACAGGGCGTGCACGCGCGCATGCAGCAGGCCGTCGAGCTGCTCGCCGGTATCGCGCCAGAGGTCGTCTACGCTTTGAACCAGCGCTTGCTGCGCGCTGTCGACGATCATCAGCACCGCTGCATCCGGCGCCACGTTGTCGTCCACCACCACCCGCGCCGCATGCCTGAATGCCTCGACGGCAGTGCGCATACGATCGAACGACGGGGTGAGCGTGCGCTCGAATTGACGATTGGCCGCCCCCGCCTCGGCGTAGTCCGACCGCAAACCCTGCATGACGCCGTCGAGTTGCCCTTCGAGGACCAGATAGCGCGAACGCACTTCCTCTCGCGAGCGCGCGTGAACGCCGTTGTGCAGATGGCGGCCGATGCTGTTCACCGCGGTCAGCAGTGCGGGATAACGCAAGATCGAGAGCGACATCGCGTAGTAGCTGTCGAGATCCGGGTCGAGAATCAGGTTCGACTGATTACCGATGCGCGTTATCAAATCGCGGGAGGCGGTCAGCGCCTGGTCCGTCGACGCGATCCTGAGTTCACGCTCGTGCGCCATCGTCTGCAGAGCGGTCCGCAGCGCGTTGCTGGGCTCTGCGCTTCCCATCTGCGCGCCGTATTGCTGCTCGGCACGAACGAGCCTGTCGACCTCTGCATCGAGTTGCGCCGCCGTCGGCGGTTTGCCCGCGCCCGCCATTGCGATGGACGTGATGCTATGTTCCACCTCGTGAACATACGCGTTGCCGACAATCTCCTTGTTTGAAAAATCAATCGCCAGATACTTTTCGTGAATCAGAATCCCGCTGATGTAGATCACCGCGCTCAGATCAAGCAGGTAGATGAGCAGCAACTTGTGCCCCACGCGCAAACGCGCGAGCAGCTTGAAGAAAGGATTCCGTTTCATGGGCGAGACGTTTGCAAGCGTGCGAGAAAAGTCATGCAGGCGGGCGCTCGCAGGGCAGCGAATGGCCGCCGGCGATCGCGTTCGCCCACCTATCTATTACGCCTCTTACGGCTCGCCAAAATTAACCTTTAATTAAAGTTTTAATGCGCCGATTAGCCCCGAAGAAGTGCATGGCCATGCACGCGTTTAGTGCCAGAAAAGTCAATCTCAGCGCATCATCCCGGCATGGCGAGACACATCAAACCGCACTAAGCGACTCTTGCTTGTTCCTCGATCTGAACCGGTTGCGATAATCGACCGGACTAATCTGCAGACGGCGCAGGAACGTACGGCGAAATTTGTCGGTGTCCTCGAAGCCGCATCGGTGTGCGATGACTCTCAGCGGCAAGTCCGTGGCTTCCAGGTAGCGCCGCGCGGCATCGATGCGCGCATTGGCGAGATAAGTCATCGGCGTGATGCCGCAATCCTTTGCGAAGATACGCGAGAGATTGCGCGCGCTCATATGCACGCGTTCGGCGAGCGACGCTACCGTATGATCCACATGCAGGTTATCCAGCATGAATTGCTGGACCTCGATAGTCTGCGAACCCGGCGAAGCCTGCGTTTCCAGCAGCGGACTGAACTGGGACTGCCCGCCCGAGCGCCGCAGATAGACGATCAGATACTTGGCGACATCGAGCGCCATTTGCCGACCGAAGTCGTCTTCGATCATCGCGAGCGACAGGTCGATGCCCGCCGTGACACCGGCCGTCGTGTAGATGCTGCCGTCGCGAACGAAGATATGATCCGGCTCGATGCGCGCCTTCGGAAAAGTGCTGGCGAGCCGGGGCACGTCCATCCAGTGAGTCGTCACCAGTTTGTTGTCGAGCAGCCCCGCCGAGCCGAGGGCGAACAACCCGTTGCAGATAGCGGACACGCGGCGGCACTGCCGATGCTGCGCGCGCAGCCAGTTGCTCAGCGCCGGATCGTCGAAGGCGTCGAAGATGCCGAGCCCGCCCGGCACGATGATGGTGTCGAACTCCGGGCAGGGATCGAAGATCGTACGATCCGGCACGGTCGTCAGGCCGCTCGACGATTGGACCGTGCCGCGCGTCGTGCCGACCATCATCATTTCGTACTCGCACTCGCCTCCGCTCAGCACCTTGACTTCGGCGAACGCATCCTTCGGCCCGGCGATGTCGAGCAGTTGAAATCCAGGAAAGACGAGCATTCCGACCTTGATGCGTTTCATCGCGGATATCCGGATCCTCTGAGAACAGGCTTGTTCATGGGCATGCCTCGACGCGCGCGCGCTGCGCCGGGCAGCGCCATGCGTTCTGCCGCCACACCGAATGCCGCGCCGATGACCGTCCAGATAATCGCCTGCATGCCGATCGACGCCACCCGGAACTGCCACAGCAACGTGGCGGGAAACTCGGCGGGCACTTCGTCGATAGCCGGCAACAGCGCGAGCATCGCAGCAGTCATGATCGCGAAAGCCAGCAGACCGGCGAGCGTCGCGTCGGCATCGCCCCATTTGCGCGACAGCGCTTGGCGCAAAGCTATCGACAGCAGTGTAATGGCGACGGAAATCCCCATGCAGAAAAAATAAAGCGCGGTGCGAATGCCGATGGTTTCCGGGGCGCCCACCGAAGGCGGATTCGGCGGGTATTTCAGCGCCGGCAGCACCACCAAGGCGGCGAAAGCCGCGAGCGCAAGGCATGCCGCAAGCGGCCGCGCGCCCATGCTTCCCGCGCGTCCCCACGCATAGGCAAAGCACAACGCAAAGAGGCCACCGAATGCAGCGCCGTACGCGAGTACGCCGGTCAGCAAGCCCACGCCGGCTTGCGTTTCACGACTGACGATTTCAGGCTCGGGCGCATCTCCTGCGTGAGCGTGCTCGTGTGCTTCATGGGCCTCGAAAGCGATCGCGCGTTCGACCTGCGGCTCGCCCGCCACTCGCGCGAAGCAGAACGCCAGCAGTCCCGCGATGAGGCCCACGAGCATGCCGCGCATCAACAGTTTGCCGACCATCGTCGTCTCCTCGTCAGTGGCAGGGGAAGCCCAACAGATGGCGTCCGTCATGCACGAACTCGTGAATGGCGGTGCCCTGAAAGATCGCGGTAGCACCCTGCTCCGCGCCGACGAAATACAGCGCCAGCAGCATCAGCAATCCGCCAAAGATCATCCACGGCAGCAGTTCGCGCAGCGGAATCGGTTCGAACGTGTCAGTGGAATGCAGGACAGCTTGATTCATGAAGTACCTCCGGAAGAGTCAGAAAAATGTCAGCGGCTGCGCGCCGCGACGATAGCTTCGATCTCTCGGCGCGACAGCACGCCGCTCGTCTCGACCACGTTCAGCAGCGCTTCGAGAAAACGTTCGTAGTAGTCCCAGCGCGGCTGATTCGCGCATTCGATTGCTTCCCACTTCGCGATGGACGCGATCAGGCTCTGGCGAAAGTCCTCCCACTCGAAACATCCCGCCTTCGATAGCGAGAGCGCGAGGCCGAACACATCGCGCTCCCAGCGATTGGTGAACAGCAGCTTGCCGTCGAGACGCGGCGGCGAATCCGGTGCGCCGAGCATCGACGCGGCAGCGTATTCTTCGAAACGCGTGAACATGACACGCTCCTCAGGCTGCGGGCGCTTCGACGAGTGCAACGCCCATCATCGACTCGGGCGTAACGAGCGCGGCGAGTTCTTCCTCACTCAGATGCTCCGTGTTTGCGGGGCGCTCGGGCACCACGAACCAGCGAATCTGCGCGCTGCTGTCCCACACCTTCACCTCCTTCGTGGCGGGCACCTGTACGCCGAATTCCTGCAAGACGGCGCGCGGTTCGCGCACGCCGCGCGCGCGAAATACCGGGTCCTTGTACCAATACGGCGGCAAGCCGAGCACCGGCCACGGATAACACGAACACAGCGTGCAGATGATCAGGTTATGCACGTTCGCATCGTTCGCGACCGCGGCCATATGCTCGCCTTCCGCGCCCGTCATGCCGAGTGGAAGCGAGAGTTCGGCAATCGCCTTCGGCGTGTCCTCGACGAGACGCCTCGCGTATTGCGGATCGACCCATGCGCGCGCGACGATCTTCGCGCCGTTGAACGGGCCGGCCATCGTCTCGAAGTGTTTGAGCACGACATCGACGGAGTCGGTGGCAATCACGCCTTTTTCGATCAGCAAGGCTTCCAGCGCACGCACTTTGGCGGCGCTCGATGCTTCGCGGTCGTCGGAAAATTCGAAGAGTTGGCTCATGGGTTCGCTCGTGGTTGGCTTGTATTCGAGTTCATTCGGCTGCCTGCACGTAGGCTTCGTACAGGTCGGCGTAAATGGTCGTGTTCGGCTCGCTTTTGCCGGCGCCCCAGATCGACGCGGCGTCGAAGGCAACGCGATATACAGGCATCGGCGCGCCGATACCGTCCGCGCCCGTCGAGACGAAATAGGAGAACGCGCCGGGATAGACGAGATCCACCACGCCGGTCTTGTTGCGCAGATACCCCGGCAAGCGCGTGTGGTCCACCGCTTCGGGATCGGCAATACGCACGACATCGCCAGCTCGAAAGCGCGCCGCGCCGTCGAGCGCGTGATAGCCCGAGTCGCCGTTCTGCAGATAGGCGTCAATCTGCGCGGCGAGTTCGGCATTGGGGCGATCGGGTAAAGGCGCGTCCGGGTGCGCGCTGTAGTGGGCGGTTTTCTCTGCGAGTTCCTCCGCCGACACATACCCCTGATCGACGAAGAACTGAGTGATGCCGCCGAGCCATTTCTCGTAGTAGCGATATTTGAAGTACTCGAACGGCTGCATGTCTTCGGCGCCGGTGCGCAGCGAGGCCCAGGTCCAGTTGCTTTTGAAGGCGGTGGGCAGCGTATCGACCGGATAGCGATGCGGCGCGTCCGACAGATGCGCACTCTCCGCCATCATGACCGTATGAATGCCGAAGATGCGCTTTTCCCATGGCTCGACGAATACGCGCTTTTCAGTGCTGACCGGCCCCAGATTTTCGATGCCGCCAAGATGATGTTGTAGCTTCACGTTGTGCTCCGCTTGAATAGGAACGGTCTCATCCGAGCCGATGCTCGCGTCTGAATTGCAGGGCTTCGCCGACGACTTCCGAGACGAAGCCGAAGACTGCGCCGGTAACGAGCGCGGCGGCCGCGATCAGCGCCGGATTGCCGATGCCCGCCGTCGTGATCGCCTTGCCTGTGGCCACCATCGTGCCGACGGTCGAGGCGAAGCCCCAGACGATCGCAGGCAAGACGTCGAGCAATTTGATCTTGGATGCCTGAACCATCGCCGCGCTGCCGATGCCAACCAGCACCGCCACCGCGATCGCGCCGCCGCTCGTCGTCGCAATGCAGAGCAAGGTAAGCGAAGCGATCACGAGTCCCGTGAGATTCGACGCCACGCTCTTGACGAAGCCCGCGCGCCCGCCGCCGAGCACGAAGAACGACGCCCAGGCGATGAACGTCACCCAGACGGGAACCGGAAAGATCGTGCCGGTGAGCCATGTATCGACGACCGCCAATACGCCGATGCTCACCGTGTATGCCTCTGGCTTTTTCATGCGTAGCTCCTTGAAGAAGAAATGAATGAAGGCTTCAGTTCATGCAACTCAGAAGTCCATCGCGCATTCGCGCGGCGTCGATGTTGCGGCCAATCATCACGAAACGGCTCTCTCGTGTTTCGTCGCGCATCCACGCACGGCCGAACGTGGTGTCGAGCAACATATGCACGCTATGAAAATGCAGGCGTCGCGGTTCGTCGTGCATGTTGAGCACGCCTTTCATGCGAAGAAGCTGTGTGCCTTGCGTTTGCACGAGCTGATTGATCCACCGGTTGAAACGCGTCGCATCGATGCCACCGGGCACCACGATCGCGCACGATGCAATGCTGTCGTCGTGTTCGTGATCGTGGCTGTCTTCGTCGAGCAGTTTCGGCTCGATGGCAAGCAGGTTGTCGACCGAAAAGCTCCGCGTGCCGAAAAGCGCATGCGCGTCGATCCTGGAACGCTGCGCGTACTCGATGCGTGCAGTCGGATTGAGCCGGCGAATCCCGGCGACGAGCGCATCGACGGCATCGGACGAAACGAGATCGGTCTTGTTGACGACGATGCGGTCCGCGAACACCACTTGCTCCCGCGCGATATCGTCATGAAGCTGGGCCCGCGCGTGCATCGCATCGACCACGGCGACGACCGATTCCAGTTCCACGCGCTCGCGCAGGTCGGGATCGGCGAGAAAGGTCTGTAGCACCGGCGCGGGATCGGCGAGGCCCGACGTTTCGATGATGAGCCGCTCCAGGCGATCGCCGAAGCGCATCAACATGTCGCGCACGCTGGCGACGAGATCGGTGCGGACCGTGCAGCAGACGCAGCCGTTGTTGATCTCGATCACGGCGCGTTCATCGGCGACGATCAACTGGCCGTCGATACCGACTTCGCCGAATTCGTTCACGACGATGCCGATCTGCATCGGCCGCGTGGATTCGAGCAGATGATTCACGAGTGTCGTCTTGCCGGCTCCAAGGAAACCGGTAATGACGGTGGCAGGCACTTTGGCGGGTCGCATGAGGGCATCCTTCGCGTGCGTCGATTAGGAACGCCTACCCTTTAGCGGCTTCCGTTCCGGTTTCCCGCGCGTGGCCGCAATCGGGCGATACTTGGCGCGGCGTGCCTGACCGCATGTCCGTTGTCTTCCAAAGTGACACGGACGGACAAAAGCGCAGTTAAGGCGACGAAACAGATTGGTGCGCGACGCGCATCGCCGAAGTGCAGGCGATGCCCTCTTCTCGCCCGCCGACACGAGCGGACGCGACCAGCCAGTCCCTTCGTGAGAGATTCGTGAACGTTATGGATAGATGGACAGGCCGCTCGTCTCAGTTATGCAAGCGATGCGGCAACGACGTGACGCCGCGCAGGTGGTTGCGCGTTCAGCGCCAAGGCATCCAGTGCGTGCTTGACTCGACCAATCAAGTCGCCGGATTGACAGGGGAGGTATCGGAGGTCCTGAATCGCGCCGATCAACGCTTTATCCGTTCGATCTCAACCTGACGAAGATCAACTCTTCTTGTAGTTCGCAAACACGTCCTTGCGGATCGAACCATGTACGCCCCAGTTCGCGTCGACCACCTGCGTCACGCCGAAGTCCGCCGCTACCGACATCAGCGCAATGGCTTCGTCTTCGCTCAAACCATGCACCGTCATCAGGAAGCGGCGTAGCTTGCGAAAGGCGTCGCGCATGGCTTTGTCGAGGCTCGCATGCTGCGCCACTTCTACCTGCGCGCTAGTCCCGAGTTCGGCCAGATAGTTGGGGAACGTGAAGCCATACACCGACCATTGCTGATCTGTCTCGAGCAGCGGATGCGTGAGCCCTTCGAGCAGCGTGCCTTCGAGGTCCGCTTTCTTATGCAGGATGAATTCGAAGTCCCCCGTCAAGGATGTTTCGATCGCCGTGCCGCCTAGCTCGCTGTCGCCCTGCGCGGCGTGCGGGTCGCCCACGGAGAAGAGCGCGCCCTCGACCGCCACCGGGTAATACATGGTCGCGCCCCGGCCGATGCGCCAGTCATCGATGTTGCCGCCCGTGTAGCTCGGCGGAATGGAACTGACATAGTCCGCTTCGGCGGGCGCGACGCCCATGGTGCCGAAATGCAGTCGCGCCGGCACGCGGATATCCGGCAAGATGTTTTCGCGCTTCGTCACGAGCCGGTGATCCACCTGCACGCCGGGATAATCGATAGTCGCATGCACGATGCCATCCGGGTCGGTCTGCGGCGTCCACACATAGTTGTAGACCGCGCGCGCATACGGTTCGCCGGAAGTATCGAGTTCGAAGATGGTCACCACTTCGCGCGGCTTCGGCTCCTCGATCAGATCGTGATACTGAAAGCCCCACGACGCGGCCACGTTCGAGCCGAAGCACTTGCCTGCATGACACGCGCTGCAACTGGGCCGCGGCCTGACATCGAGGATGCGCACTTCGAGCACGTCGCCAGGTTCGGCGCCTTCGATTGCCACCGGACCGGTCAGCAGATGCACGCCCACGCCTTCGCCAGCGCCCAGGCGGAACGGTCCTTCGGTCGGACCCGCGCCGCGCCGCGAAACGGCCTTGTGCTCGCGCGTCCATTCGAACACGCTTTGCGCGCCCGGATCGCCCGCGATCATGCGCTCGTGGTCGTCGTTGGCGTGATGCGTCAGCGTTTCGATGGTGGCGCGGTCGCCCGACTTGAGCGTGAGGCGCGGTTCTACCCGTTTGCTGAAGTATCCCCAATGCACGGTGGATGATGAAACGGGCAGCGTGTAATGCTTCATTGAATCGTCCTTGGCAAGTGGGTGTCTTATCGATGTGATTCAGTGCACGGTTTCGAGCGTGCTGCCCGCGCCCATCACGTTGAGAAAGCGCGCCGTCAACGGATGATGCGGCTGCGTCAAAACCTGATGCGCGGATCCGTCCTCCACGACGGTCCCGCCGCTCAGGAACACGACGCGGTCGGCCACTTCATCGGCGAAGCGCAACTGATGCGTCGAAATGATCATCGTCAGGCCATCGTCGAGCGCGAGGCGGCGGATCACTTCGAGCACTTCGCCCACGAGTTCAGGATCGAGCGCGGAAGTCGGCTCGTCGAGAAGCAGCACGCGCGGATTCGGCGCCAGCGCACGCGCAATCGCCACGCGTTGTTGCTGGCCGCCGGACAGATGACGCGGCAGAGCATCGGCGCGATGCGCGAGGCCCACGCGTTCGAGCAGGGCATCCGCGCGTCGGTTGGCATCGGCGAGCGTCGCGCCATGCACCCAGACGAGCGGCAATGCAATGTTCTCGCGCGCCGTCAGATGGCCGAAAAGATTGAACTGCTGGAACACCATGGCGACGCCAAGACTCGCGCGCTCCTTCGCAAGCTCGCGCGGATTCATGCGCCGCCCGTCATCGCGAAAGCCGAGACGACGTCCGCCCACGCGTATCTCGCCTTGTTCCCACTGTTCCAGATGATTGATGCAGCGAAGCAGCGTGCTCTTGCCCGAGCCGCTCGGTCCGAGCAACGCGACGACTTCGCCGGAGCGGATGTTTAGATCGAAGCCATTGAGCACCGGCTGCTCGCCGTAATGCTTGTGTACGCCGTTTATCTGCACGGCGGTACTGTTACGAGACAGCGCGTCGTAACGGCGTGCGCGGTCGCCGGGTGTGACGGGCGCCGGGACGAAGACAGGTGGCAGATCGGTCGGGCCTGCGGGCGTCGGTACAGGCGCGCTCCGGCGTCGTCCCCAGAAGCCGCCGCGCGTGCTGGCGCGGTCCAGATCGAGCGCGCGTTCGATCATCAGCTGAATAGCGGCAATCGCGCCCGTCAGACACAAATACAAGAGACCCGACGCAAAGAAGATCGAAAAGAAGTCGAACGTCGACGATGCAAGCTGCGTGCTGCGCAAGGTCAGCTCACCCACAGAGATAACCGAAGCCAGCGAAGAGTTCTTCAACGCGCTGACGGTTTCGTTGCCGAGCGCGGGAATCATCGAGCGAAGGGCCTGCGGCGCGATGATCCGGCGCATCAACACGGAAGGCGTCATGCCGAGCGCCTGCCCCGCGAGCGTCTGTCCGCGATCCACGCCGAGCACGCCCGAGCGGAATATCTCCGCGATGAAAGGCGCTTCGTTCGCGGCGAGCGCGAGGCCCGCCGCGCCGATGGCGCTCAGCTTGATGCCGATATGCGGCAGGGCGTCGTAGGCGAACACGAGTTGCAGAATCAGCGGCGTGCCGCGAAAAATCACCGTATAGCCGCGCGCGATGGCCGCGAGCGGTCCGATTCGGCTCAGTTGCATGGCGGCAAGGACGAGTCCCAGCACGAGCCCGCCCGCGAGTCCGAGCAAGGTGACGGCGATCGTGAAGCGGATGCCGTCGAGCAGATAAGGCAGGCCGAGATAGTGAAGGAACAGGTCCATAGCCGATGCTTCCGCGCTTACTTCGCAACGACGAGTTGCGGCGTCGCGAGATTCTCGACGCCGAGGCTCCACTTCTTGAGTAGCCCGGACTGCGCGCCGCTCTTCTGAATGGCGACGAGCGCGGCCATCACGGCATCGCGGAAATCGGGCTTGTCCTTCGGCACGCCGATGCCCACGAAGTACGGCAAGGTCACGGCGGTCGCTTTCTCCAGCTTGTCCGGATACGCCTTCACCGCCTGGTCGACCGTGTTCACGTCGTTGATGTACGTATCGGCGCGGCCCGCGAGAATGGCCTGGATGCAGTTGGCGTTGTTGTCGTAAAGCTGCACGGTGGCTTCGGGCTTGCCGGCCGCCTTGCATTGCGGCGCCAGCGCCTGAATCAGCGGCACTTCCACATAGCCCGTGTTTTCGGCGGCGGTCGTGCCGCACATCGACGTGTTGATGCCGGTGATCTTCTTCGGATTGCCCTTGGCGACGAGTACGCCGTCGAACACCTTCGAGTACGTGATGAAGTCCGCGGCCTTGGCGCGCTCCTCGGTCGCGTAGATATCGGAGATAACGATATCGGCCTGACCGCTCTGCAAGGTCGTGAGCAGCGCGGCGAAGGTCACGGGCTTGTAGGCAATCGTGAAGCCGAGGCATTGCGCGATCAACTCGCCCAGATCGATATCGAAGCCGATGTACTTGCTCGGATCGTTCGGGTCGAGCGCTTCATAGCCCGGCGTATGTGGGTTGATCGCATTGGTGAGTGTCTTGCCCTTGAACTGCGGGTACTTCGCCTGCAACGCGCTGCATTCTGCGGGCGCGGCGGCGTGCGCCTGTCCCGCGAAGGCGAACAACACCGCGCACAGCGCGCCAAATCCTGCGCGAGATAACCGGCCCACGAGATTCCTTTGCATCGATACGCTCCTGACGGCTGACGACGATTGACTTGCGATGCCCAGAGCGTAGGCGACCGAAATCTCGCGAACTTGACTGGCTGCGCACAACTGCTGGTATTGGCGTGCACGCTCATCCAAGAACGCATGACGCAGCGCGTCGCGTGATGCGCGCAAGTGCAGGCGTGCGCCGCGATGGCGCATGTATGCACTGTCTTTGATACGCGACGCACCCGGCGCCGTAAGCAGCGCGATGGCGTGAAGGTTGCTTTTGGAATGCTTTTCCTGCTTCGCCTATCGTGGAGTTTTCGTTGAACCTGTCGCGCTTCACCACCGAGTCGTATCCCGAGTTCGAACGCCGTCATGAATGGAACGCGGCGCTCGCACGTCTCGGATGGCGCAGCAAGATCGAAGGCGGCGAACGCGGTCTGCACGGCACGCTGACCTCGCGCCTGTCGGCGGGCGGGATCGAATTCACGACCATCGCCTCGGCCGCGCAGACGCTGCAGATGAGCGCGGATCATGCGGACAGTCTCATGCTCGTGCTGCTGATCGATGGCGACGCCACGCTCATCGCCGATGGTCTGCGCGAGCGAGTGAGCCCGCATGACATCGTGTATGCAGCGCCGGGACAGAGCGCGTCACTGGTTTTCGCGGGACGCTTTCGCGCGTTCATCGTGCGGGCGCCTAAGAGCGCCATCAACGCGCGTGTCATCTCGCCGCTCTCGTTGCGCGTGGCGTTGCTGCCGGGCGCGACGGGCATCGGCCACATCTTCTCGGGCTTTCTGCGTTCGGTCGTGGAAAGCCTCGAAACGCTGAGCGCGCAGGAGTTGCGTCCCACCGAACTCGCGCTCGCCGAAATGCTCGTGGCCTGTCTTGCCGGACAGGAACGCAAAGGTTCGTTCAACGGGCTGACGCCGCCGCAGTCGGCGTTGTTCGCGCGCCTGTGCCGCTTTATCGAAACGCATCTCGCCGATTCAGCCCTGAGCGTGACCTCGCTCGCCAAAGACGAACGCGTGTCGCCGCGTTACGTGCAGAAGCTGTTCGAACTCGCCGGACAGAGTTTCTCGACTTATGTGCGCTCGCGCCGCCTCGAACGCTGCCGCGCGGAACTGGCCGATCCGCTCTCGGAGAAAGTCTCCATATCCGACATCTGCTTTCGCTGGGGCTTCAACGATCCGGCGCACTTCAGCCGCGTGTTCCGCGAGCGTTATGGCGCATCGCCCCGCACGTTCCGGCACGAAGCGAACCTGGAACTCGCGCGCCATCTCGTGCATTCGCTATCGCGCGGGCTGCCGGTGAACGCCGCGAGTCTGGTCGCGCAAGCGCGCAGTGAAGAGACGGGCGACACGCTCGTCGCCGTGCGCGAAGAAAGCGATGCCGTGCAAGCGCGGCCCGCGCGGACGGGCGGCAGGCCGCGGCATCATTTGCTGCGGGCAACGGCGAACACGGTGCACTGGGGCTATTTCAGCCACGATCTCAAGCCCGTGCTCGAAGTCGCGAGCGGCGATACGGTGACGGTCGAAGCGCTCACGCAGCATGCGTCGGATGACTGGGACCGCATGATCGCGGGCGATCCCGGCGCGGAGAGCGTGTTCCACTGGACACCCGAACGCAAGAACGTCGACCGTCGCGGCGCGGGCCCGATGAACGCCTCCATCTATGGACGCGGCGCGGGCGAAGGCTTCGGCGTGCATATCTGCACCGGGCCGATTGCGGTGACGGGCGCGGAACCGGGCGATGTGCTCGAAGTGCGCATCGTCGATATTCATCCTCGCCGCTGCACGAATCCGAAGTTCCACGGCCGCGCGTTCGGCAGCAACGTTGCGGCGTGGTGGGGCTTTCATTATCGCGAGCTGCTCACCGAACCGAAGCCGCGCGAAGTCGTAACCATCTACGAGATCCACACGGACGAAGCGCGCGACGACAGCGCCTATGCGCGCGCCGTCTACAACTATCGCTGGACGCCGCAGCGCGATCCCTTCGGCGTGCTGCATCCGATCATCGATTATCCCGGCGTGCCGGTGGACCACGCGAGCGTGGTCGAGAATCACGACGTGCTGAGGAACGTGACCATTCCCGTGCGACCGCACTTCGGCGTGATCGGCGTGGCGCCGCAGCAGAACGGTCTGATCGATTCGATTCCGCCTTCGGCCTTCGGCGGCAATCTCGACAACTGGCGCGTGGGCCCGGGCGCAAGCGTGTTTCTGCCGGTCGGCGTGGCCGGCGCGCTCTTGTCAATCGGTGACCCGCACGCGTCGCAAGGAGATTCCGAGTTGTGCGGCACGGCCATCGAATGCTCGCTCACCGGCGACTTCGAACTGATCCTGCACAAGAAGTCCACGCTTGCCTCGCAGTCGTTCGCGGACCTCACCTATCCGCTTGTCGAAACCGCCGATGAATGGGTGCTGCACGGCTTCAGCCATCCCGACTATCTGGCCGAATTCGGCACCAGCGCGCAAAGCGAGGTCTATCAGAAGTCCACGCTGGATCAGGCCATGCGCGATGCCTTCATCAAGACGCGGCGGTTTCTGATGTCCACCAAGGGACTCACCGAAGACGAAGCCATCTCGCTGATGTCGGTGGCGGTGGACTTCGGCGTCACGCAAGTCGTCGATGGCAACTGGGGCGTGCACGCGATCATCCGCAAGGCGTTGTTCACGGATTAAGCGCGGACTCGCGCTTCTTGCAGGCCCGGCTTCTACCCGACACAGCCACGGTTTCCAGCATGAGACTACGTCACCGCGTTCATCTAACCTCGACACGATTACGCCCCGCCGCCTTCGCGTGATACAACGCCGGTCCGCGCGCCGCATGAGCGCATTCACGTCGCGCTCACCGGCCTCGCGTGTCGCCACGCCGATGCTCACCGTGAAAGGAATCGCCTTCGGTCCCACATCAGCGCTTTCTGGATCTCGGAGTAATAAATTCTCGGTCGCTGCTTGATATGCAACACCTCCGCTGCTCACGCAGATTCTAGGTGTTGCATCGACCGGTTGAATCCGCCCGCCGACTACAGCCAGATACCAGCCGGCGGCAGACCGGGAGCCGGCTACCACATGGCCAACGGCTGTCATTAAGCCCTCGGAAGGCGTTCACGGGTCGTTCTACAACGGAACGCTGTCAACGGCCTTGTCGCTCGACACAGATATCCCAGCTCACCAGCGGGCGAAATGCCGATGCGCAAACGTATCGAACGATACGCGTGCTGGCCCCATTCGCATGCGTGATCGACCACGTGCGCTGCCCGGTGAGCCTAATACTCCGATCCAACGTCGGGTAGCCGACTGCCGACAGTCGGGCGCTCCCCTTCCCGGCGCGACGCCTCATGTGGAGCATCCGCCGCAGCCCGATCGGCGGCTTCTGATGTACTTGTCGATTGCAATTCGATTTCCACGGCGCCTTGTGGCCCGGCGGCTGGCGACGCGGCAAAGGGAGATAGTCGGAGAAGGCCGGCAGTAGTCCAGTACGCGGGACCTTACAAGCAGGCGAGTTTCCAGACCTCTTCGTCACAAGTTGCAAACGGCAAGGCTTGGCAAGGTGCCTGCTTGAGCCGCTATCGACATGCTCGTGCAGGCGGCCAGCGAAAAAACGCGGAGAGTTTTCATCATTTGCTGGCCCCCGTCGCCGCTGCGCCCGCCGACTTCGGCCCCACGCGGAACTCGAACCCAGCTATCCCCTCAACACCGCCCGAACAACATCACCGGGATGCAGCGGACCGACACCAGCGGGAGTGCCCGAGAATATGATGTCGCCCGGTTTCAAAGCTACCGACTGCGAAACGTACCTCACGATGTCAGCGACCGGCCAGACCATTTCGCTTAGATCGCTCTCTTGCTTAACCTCACCATTGACGGCGAGCCAGATCCGACCGGTCGTTGGGTGACCGATTTGACTCACAGGGCGAAGCTGCGTAACCGGAGCGGACGCATCAAACCCTTTCGCCCAGTCCCACGGCCGGCGTTGTGCCTTGGCTTGCGCCTGAAGGTCTCGGCGCGTCAAATCGACGCCGACTGCATAGCCCCATACATGTGTAAGTGCCTGCTCTGTCCTTATCTCGAACCCCTCTTTTCCGATCGCAGTCACCATCTCGATATCGAACTGAAAATCCGACGTGAGCGGTGGGTACGGCACAACACCTGTAGCGTCAATCCCGGCGTCCGCAGGTTTCTGAAAAAAGAACGGCGGCTCTTTGTCCGGGTTGCCACCCATTTCTCTAGCATGCTCCGCGTAGTTCCGTCCTACGCAGAACACGCGGGTTGACTAATGCACGCCCCACGCCCCTTTGCCGGTACAGCCCCAGGCTGCGGGCTGCCGCTTTGTGTGAGGTGATCTGACCGCCGAACCCCGGCCGAAAGAAGTACCGCCCCATGTCGATGCTTTCGCACACGAGCCTACGGGGATGCCCACAGGAGCTCGCAAAAATTGGTGCGCGGTTGAAAGTGTGGTTCTCTTTCGGCTGCGTGGCGCGACGACGGCACCGCGCTAGCGAACCTCTTTCCTAAACCGAATTGCTCTTCGACCGAACCGTTGCGTTCAAAGCCTAATTCATGCTCAGAAATAGATCGGCCACGACCGAGCGCAGCCAGCGATTACCCGCCTCGTGATGGTATTTCGCGTGCCAATGCTGGCGCACTGCGAACTTATCAACCGGAAACGGACACGTATGGGCGGTTAAGTCGTTCACCCTCGCCAGCGTTTCACCAATGTTGCGCGGCAAGGTGGCAATGAGGTCGGTGGACTTGACGATCGATCCAAGCCCGAGCATCCCAGGAAGCTCAAGCACAACATCACGCTCAATGTCCTCGCGCAGAAGGGCCTGCTCTAACAGTTGCGTGCCCGTTCCTGCGGCAATGATGACGTGCCCCTCGCTGCGATACTGTTTGAGAGTCAATCTTGCACGTATACGTGGATGGCTCGGATTGACCAGGCAGACCCAGTCCTGCATGTAGAGCTGTTGTTGAAACATACCGCTTCCGAGCCACGGGACATACCCGATTGCCAGATCGGCTTCGCCCGATTCGAGCGCGCGTTCCGTGTTGCCGTCAATTCGCGCGGCCTCCAGCCGGATGCCCGGCGCTTGTGCACGTACGTGCGCAAGCATTCGCGGAAGCAGCGTGATGTGACTCGCATCGGTCATGCAAATGCGAAACCGCCGCTTCGCTGTCATCGGATCGAACGAAAAATCCCACGCGGAAAACCGACGCAACGACTCCAGGATTTCCCGACATGGCCCGATCAGCGCGTCCGCCTGCGGCGTAGGCGTCATGCCGCCTGGCGTGCGGACAAACAGCGGATCCTGTAGATGATCGCGCAGGCGCGCAAGCCAGATGCTGACTGTTGGCTGAGCCTGTCCCAACTGCTCGGCTGCGCGGGTGACGCTGCGAACGTCGTACAGCAAATCGAAAAGCTGAAGCAACTTGAGATCAGGCAACTCAGAGGTAGTCACGGTGGTCATTGTTCGACGCAATGTCCCTATTGTAATCATTGCATTGCAAGGGCGAAAGCAACTGCGTATCTTGATTTTGGATTTGAGTGGTCGAACGCGTTGCAACCGCCAGACCATGTCACCAGAGACGCAGCCGACGATGCTGCTCCAGTTAAGTCGAATCAGGAGACGTTCATGGAACAAGGACTGCCACGTCAAGGCGGGGTGAACGACGGGCTCATGGATGAGCGAGCCCGAAAGCAGGCACGCAAGGCGAGAGCCAGCGGATGGATCGGGTCCGCCTTGGAGTACTACGATTTCTTCATTTACGCGCAGGCTGCCGCACTGATTTTTCCTCAGATCTTTTTCCCTAAAGGTGATCCCAAGATTGCAATCGTCGCCTCGCTCGCGACGTACGGGGTGGGCTACGTGGCACGCCCCATCGGCGCTTTCGTCCTGGGGCACTGGGGCGACACGCACGGTCGCAAGACTGTGCTGCTGATCTGCATGTTTCTCATGGGCGTTTCCACGATGGCCGTCGGCCTGTTGCCGACCTATCAATCGGTGGGCGTCCTTGCGCCGGCGCTCCTGGTGATTTTGCGGCTCGTTCAAGGCTTCGCGGTGGCAGGTGAAATCTCCGGCGCCAGTTCGATGATCATGGAGCAGGCACCATTCGGTCGGCGCGGCTACTTTGCGAGCTTCACGCTGCAGGGTGTGCAAGCCGGCCAGATTCTCGCGGCCGCCGTTTTCCTGCCGCTCGCTTACTACATGCCTGAGGACGCGTTTGTCGCGTGGGGCTGGCGCATTCCATTTCTGCTGAGTGCGGGCGTTCTGATTGCCGGCTTCGTTATTCGTCGTGAAGTCGATGAGACGGCTGCATTCACGAAGGAAGATGCCAGCGGCCAAGTTGCTCGTGCGCCGGTTCTCGAAGCATTCAAGTACAGCTGGCCCGACATGCTTCGTGTCGTGTGTATGGCTTTCATGAACGTGATCCCGGTCGTCACGACGATCTTCGGTGCCGCATATGCCGTGCAGCCTTCCTACGGAATCAACTTCCATGCAAGTGTGTATCTGTGGATCCCGGTGGTGGGGAACATCGTAGCGGTACTCGTCATCCCATTCGTCGGAAATCTCTCCGATCGCATTGGACGCCGCGTTCCGATCATTTTCGGTGCCCTTGCATCTGGCTTGCTGTCTTACGCGTATCTTTACGCGATCAGCATCCACAATCTTCCGGTCGCCTTCGTCATGTCGATCCTGATGTGGGGCGTGGTCTACCAGGGCTATAACGCGATCTTCCCGGGTTACTATCCGGAGCTGTTCCCAACACGCTTTCGCGTGTCCGCTATGGCAATCGCGCAGAACATCGGCACCACCATCACGGCCCTGCTTCCCGCGCTTTTCGCGGCCGTTGCTCCCCCTGGATCGCATAACGTTCCTATGCTGATCGGCTCCATCACACTCGGCGTCACGGTCATCTCGGCGCTGGCCGCATGGAGCGCACGGGAGACCTATCGCGTGCGTCTCAGCGATCTTGGCAAGAAGGATGCGGTGCCCATTCCAAAAGAGCAGTACGACCAGTTGCGCGAAGAGGCGCTAGACGAGGTGCGACTCGCAAAGGCGGCGATGCAGACCCGCTGACGCGTTGAGCGGGCACCTCAAACGCGGTGCCCGTCGCTGGTTTTGTTGTACATGCATGGGTATGAGCGAAGGCGATCCGCTTTCCTGTCGACGTCGAACGCATTTGACCCGTGACTTTCGTCGGCGAGGGGTGATGAAAACGGAGATGACCGCGTTTCTTAAGGCCGTACAGGGGCGTGGCTGCCGCTTTCAGGTCGGCTCGGACATGTTGTTCGAACAGATCCCTGCCTACCTCGAATTCTTCGGCTTCCCGACGACGACGCCCGACGTCCTGCGCTCGCTCGCCACGCTAAGCTGACCCATCTTCGACCATGATCACACCCCGTTTCGGCTGGTGTGGGCCTCGTCACCAGGCGCCGCTCATGCAGCAGGCGGGGCTTGACTATATCGAGGGTCAACTCGTGCCGCTGCGCATTGAGGACGACGCGGCGAAGGCAGGTGGCTACACCGGTTTGCTCAGCAGCGAGTGCGCTATCAAGGGCGATCCCGTGATCGGAATGCGCGAAAGCACGGCGTTCCTGCGCCGCGCGTGGGCTGCCGCATGAGGCTTCGCCCGCGAGAGGGCTCAGGACTTCGGCGGCGCGGCCGATCCCGCGGCGATCTGATCGGCGACAGTCCGCCCGCCACGGCCCCAAAGCTCCGGCGGGACCTCTTCGGCGACGACGCGAACGGCGTCTATGGGATATCCAGACTTTCTGACATGGCAAGCGATACGCTCTCGATCAGCTTGCGTTTCTTCTCGATGCTACGTCCTTCGAAAATCTTGATCAATGCGATAGGCATGATCCAACTCCTTTAGTCAGCCGGCCGCCTTTCCGGTAATCGGCGGTGCCGGCAGACGCGCTTCGCCGGGCTCGATCACGACGTGATGATCGAGTGAATGCCACGGACCGTCGATATCCGTCGCGGGCGCGGCGCCGGTTTCGTGCAGCAGGTAGCGACCGACGAGCGCATGCGTCACGCCGAACTTGCTGAGTTGCCCGAGTTCGCCACGACGGCGCAAGCCTGATGGAACTCGGCTTCGGTGAGCCGAACTTCCCCGCGCCAGATCGTGCAGATGACGGACCACCACCGACATGATTTCCCGGAAGCGCGCGTCGGGCGCATGCGCCAGATCGTCGAGCAGTGCGCGCGTGACGTCCTGTTCGTTGCCGATGATCAGCGCCGTCTCCGTATTCGACCCGCACCCGACGGCCTACGCTGTCAGGCCGCCGCCGCCACCGCCGCCCGCAGACCGAGGGAATAGCTTTCTATACCGAACCCGCAAATCTGCCCCTTGACGATTTCCGCGAACACCGAATGATGACGGAAAGCCTCACGTGCGTGGATGTTCGACATATGAATCTCCACGACGGGCACGGTCAGAATGGCGAGTGCGTCGCGGATGCCGTAACTGTAGTGCGTCCATGCACCCGCATTGATGAGCACGCCATCGACTTTATCGGTAAACGCCTGATGGATGCGTTCGCACATGTCGCCCTCGCTGTTGGTCTGATAGCTTTCGACCTTTACGCCAAGTTCAGTTCCGAGCGCCTGCAATTTTGCATCAATGTCGGCGAGCGTAGCCGTGCCGTACTGAACGGGATCTCGCTTGCCAAACATGTTGTGGTTGACGCCGTGCAGCATAAGAAACGTTTTCATTCTTCCATCCAATGTGGATTGCAGTCGATTAATGTTCAATCCAACGATGCCGCCTCGACAACTGCGCCTGTTTTCGCGGCTTTGACGATCGCTTCGGTGATGCGCAGATTCTGAAGACCATCGCGTGCAGTGACGATAGGTTTCGCTTCGCCGCGCACGACTCTGCCGAAGTGTTCCATCTGATGTTCAAGCGGGTCGTCTCGGGTCAGTTCGGCCACGCCGACATCGAAGGGCTTCCACCAGGACCGGTCCTCGGCCCGTCCGTATGTCTTGAGGCGCATCGTCGGAATTGAAAGCGAGCCGAACGTACCGGCAATCGCATAGCAGTCTTCATCGGCGTATGACGGATAGGCCTTGTTTTCCTGCGACGTCTGTTCCCAGCTGCGCGCGCTGGCGGCCGTGTCGGAGAGAAGAAACGTGCCGAGGGCGCCGTTTGCGAAACGAAGGTTGATGGCGACGGTATCCAATATGTTCGAGGCCGATATAACCGGCGCCTGCGACAGCAATGCGCGTCTTTGTCATGTCACTCTCCGTGACTTTCCGGGCCGGCATGGATCGCCCACATCGAGATCAGATTGAACACAATGCCGAGCGCGACGATCGGCCAGGTGGCGCCTGCTGTGTGCGCCTGGATCAGAGTCGCGGCGAACGGCGCGCTGCTGCCGATCACGACCGCGAGGTTATACGCCACGGCGGAACCGCGATAACGGAACTCCGTGGGAAACGCTTCGGCGAAATAGGCGGGCTGTACACCGGCGTGAAATTGCGCTGCGCACAGCAGAAACACGATGGCCAGGCCAATCAGCAGAACATGCCCGCTGAGGATCAGCGGGAAGAACACGATGAACGCGACAAGCATCGATCGTGAGCCGAGCAGCATGGCGCGTCGCCGTCCGATGCGGTCGCAAAGCGCGCCGCCGAAGCCCATCGCGACCATCGAGCAAAGATGCGCGACGATCAGAATTGCAAACGCAGTCTGCTTCGATATACCGAGTTTCCCTGTCACATAGGAGAGGATAAATACCGTCGCGATGAAGTACGCGATAGACACGGCGGCCCACACCATCATAAGACGCAGTATCGTGCCGCCATGCTTGCCGAAACCGGCGGTTGACTGCACGCGACCAGAACGCTTCTGCTTCATCTGCGCTTCGAACGCGGGTGTCTCCGAGATCCGCATGCGGATGAACAGGCCAATCGCTACCAGCAGGAAGCTGAAGAGAAACGGAATACGCCAGCCAAATCTCAGGAACTGTTCGTTCGTGACGATCGCGGCGACGCCGAAAAGAACCGCATTCGCCAATACTTGGGCGAGCGGCGAGCCCATCGCGATGAAGGAACTGTAAAAGCCGCGGCGGTTCTTCGGCGCGTGCTCCATCGTGAGCAACTGGCTGCCTGTGACCTCGCCCCCGAGCGCAAAGCCCTGCATGAAGCGCAGTACGACGAGCGCCACAGGAGCGTACACGCCAATCGACGCATAAGTGGGCAGCACGCCGATCAGGAACGAGCAAACGCCCATCAGCAGGAACGTAAACACGAGCATGTTGCGGCGGCCGACGCGATCGCCCAGCGCGCCGCAGATCAGACCGCCCAGCGGCCGAGCGACAAATCCCACCGAGAAAGTCGCAAAGGCGGCGAGCGTGGCCGTGGTCGTGTCGGTTGCGGAAAAGAAGAGCTGTGGCAGGACCGTTGCTGCAATGGCTCCGTAAGCGGCGAAATCCAGCCATTCGAGCGCAGAACCCGCGATGCTGCTCAGCGCTGCGCGGTTCGCCATCTGCTTGTCATCGGTATCCTGGGCCCGAACGGCGGCGTCGCCGTTCAGTGTGTGTTCTTGCGGCGTCAATTGCGTCTCCGGTAGATGTCAGGCCGCTTCTTCGAGCGGTCCGATCGAGGGATGGATGCGTTCGCCCGGCTATTGGCCGGTCCACTTCGGCGGACGCTTTTCGGCGAACGCCTTGGGACCCTCGCGCGCGTCGTCGCTCGCGAGCATGCGCTGCGCGAGCGGATAATCCTCGTGCATCGTCGATGCGAGGTCCGCCTGTGCGAGGCTTCTCAGCATCACCTGCTTCGATGCCTGAATAGCGAGCGGCGCACAGGCCAGAATGTCGTCGGCGAGCGCACGTGCCCGGCTCATCAGTTCGGCTGCCGGCACAATCTCGTTGATCAGGCCGATGCGACGCGCCTCCTCCGCCGGAATGCGTCTGGCGGTGAGCACCAGCGCCATGGCATCCTTCATGCCGACCTGTCTTGGCAGGCGCTGCAGGAGGCCGCCGCCAAGCGCTGCCAGACCGACACGTGGCTCGGGAAGGCCGAACTGCGCATGAGCGGCGGCAACGGCGAGATCGCACGCGGCGAGAATTTCCATGCCGCCGCCGAGACACAGGCCGTTGACTGCGGCGATCAACGGCTTCCACAAGTCGAAGCGATGCGTGATGCCTGCAAAGCCTGTCGATGGCTTGGTGTGGTCGCCGGTAGCATCGAGTGCCTTCAAGTCCGTGCCGACACAGAAGGCGCGCTCGCCCGCACCGGTGACGATGGCCACGCGCAACGCGGGATCTGCCGCATACCGGTCGAAGGCGTCGGCAAGTTCGCGGTGCGCATCGGGGTGAAGCGAGTTCAGAACCTCGGGCCGGTCGATCGTCAATGTAAGAAGCGGCCCGTCGACTTCGTACCTGCAGAAACGATATGGCTCGGCTTGCATGCAAGATGTCCTCTTCGGGTCAATCGAGCGGAACAGTCAGACGGTCGATAAGGGTGCGCGTTTCCGGACGAATGCCCCGCCACCATGCAAACGCCTCCGCCGCCTGCTCGACCAGCATGCCCACGCCGTCAGCGATACCTTGCACACCTGCATTGCGCGCGAGCCGCAAGAAAGGCGTGAGTCCCTTCCCGTAAGCGAGTTCATAGGCGCTTCCGCTGGCGCTGAAGACACTAGGTGGCACCGGCGGCAGTTGCCCTGTCAGGCTCGCCGATGTCGCGTTGATAACCAGGTCGAAGCGCCCCATAGCCTCCAGATCCGCATACCCGCATGCAATGAGCGATCCGGCAGCAGTGAGCGGTCTGGCGACCTGTTCCACAAGTGCCCGCGCCTTGTCCACGTGCCGGTTTGTTACGACGAGTTCGGCGGGCCGTGCCGCGACGAACGGCAGCAGCGCGCCGCGCGCGGCGCCGCCCGCGCCGAGGATCAGCACGCGCTTGCCGGCCATCGGCTGATGCAGATTGACTTCGATGTCGCGCACGAGGCCGACGCCATCGAAGTTCTCCGCGATGATGCGGCCGTTCTCGAACTTCATCGCGTTGACCGCACCTGAGAGCTCGGCTCTTTCGCTGCGCTCATCGGACATTGCAAATGCTTCGAGTTTGAAGGGTGCGGTCACGTTCATGCCGCGGCCGCCCGCAGCAATGAAACTTCTGACGCTGTCAGAGAAGCCGCTGGCAGGTTCCACAGGCCCTTCGATGGCCTTATAGCTCATATCCTGACCGGTCTCTTGCGCGAAGAAGCCGTGGATCAAGGGCGACTTCGTGTGCCCGATCGGATTGCCGATGACCGCATAACGATCGCCCATCACGCGCTCCGCTTCGAGAACAGCACGCCATCGGTCTGCATCGAATCGATTTCGGCCGCGCTGAAGCCCAGCGATCGGGCGACTTCCTCGTTGTGCTGCCCGAGATCCGGGCCAACATCGCGAATCGACGTATCGCAGTCCGAGAAGCGAAATGGCAGGTTCGGCAGACGCAGCGTGCCCAGGCGCGGATGCTCCTGTTCGATCACCATGCCACGCGCGACGATCTGCGGATCGGCCACGACCTCGTCGATGCGTTGTACCTTGGCGCATGGCACATCGACGCTGTCGAGCAGCGCGAGCACATCGGCGACGTTACGCGCAGCGACCCATGGCTTCACAACCGAGAGAATGGCCTCGCGGTTCGCATTGCGCCCGTTTAGGCTATGCAAGCGCGCATCAGTGGCGAAGCCCGCGGGGCCGCCGTTTTGCTCGACGGCCGTCGCGAACCGCTTCCACGAATCATCGACCTGCGCGGCGATGACCAGATCCCCATCGCTTGCCCGGAACACGCCGTATAAAGTTGATGTCGGCATGTCATGGCCGGTCTGTTCGGGGACCACGCCCTGCATCGTGTAGCACTGGACGGCGTATTCGTGCATCGAGAACAGCGTGTCGTACAGCGCCATGTCGATATGCTGGCCGCGTCCGCTCTTTACGCGGCCCAGCAACGCAGCGTTGATCGCGGCGACCGCGTGGATGCCGGTGTACATGTCGCCGAGCGAAATGCGCATGAGCGGTGGCGGTTCGCCGGGGTTGCCGATCATCTGCATGATGCCGCTCTTCGCTTCCGCGATCAGCCCAAAGCCTGCGCGATGCGCGTCCGGACCTGTATGCCCATAGGCCGAGATGGAGCAATAGACGAGACCGGGATTGCGTTCGGACAACGCCCCATAGCCGAGGCCGAGCTTGTCCAGCGCTCCGGGGCGATAGTTCTCAATGAAAACATCCGCCGAATCGCAAAGGCGCTCCATGAAAGCCTTACCTCGCGGCTCTTTCATATTGACGCTCACGCCGCGCTTGCCCATGTTCAACTGGAGGAAGTAGGCGCTTTGCTGGTCGTCGAGAATCGTCGCGTGCTGGCGGCCTGCATCACCGCTGCCGGGACGCTCGACCTTGATGACTTCGGCGCCGAGCGCGGCGAGGCAGCGTCCGACATAGGGACCGGCCAGGAAGTGGCTATAGTCGACGACGCGAATGCCTTCGAGAGGACGGGCTTGCATCAGTAGGCTCCCGGACGGCGCGGGATCATCAGACGATGCTCGCCGCGTTGAACGACTTCGCCGCTCTGGTTGATCAGTTCGGATGGCAACACTACGATGCCCCAGCCCGGGCGGCTCTTGCTCGCCCGCATCGACGTCACGCGAAACTTCACATGCAGCACGTCGTTGACCTTGATGGGCAGCACGAAGTCCCACGTCCAGCCGAGCGACATGCCCGGCAGGAAGCGATAGTCGCTCTGTGTCTTGAGCCCATCGGCAATGGACAGGCCGAATAGACCATGCGCGACGATCGACCCGAAATGGCTCGCATTGGCGTATTCTTCATCCACATGCACCGGCGTGTGGTCGCCCGTGAGATCGGCGTAAGCGAGGATGCGTTCCTTCGTGACCGTGTAGGTCGGGCTGACGCATTCGTCGCCTTCCTGCGCATCGTCCCAGTATTTTTCGGTGGTGGTGCTCATGCTCACGCCTCCGCGCGTGGATTGATCGACAGCGCCTGCGCAACGCATGCGGCGGGTTTTGCCTGAATGAGTTCGACGGCGAGTCCGTCGGGCAGACGCAGCCAGTTGCGGCCCTGCGACATTTCAGTGACGCCGAAGGGCTGCGCGGCGGCGAGCGCGCCTTCGAGGTCCTCACACATCACGCCGAGATGCGCGAGCCGGCCTTCAGGGCCCTCGTGGAGAGGATCGCTGATGAATTGGAGCCCGCCGAGTGTCCAGTACTGACGCGGCTCTTCGCGCGGGCCGTCCACTTCGCGCATGGTCATGCCGAGCACTTGTTCGAAGAAGCGGATGTGCCAGTGGATGTCCTTCACCCAGATCGCCACGTGTTCGAGATAAGCTTTAGGTACGCTCATGCCGCGGCCCCCTCTCTCTTGCGCTCAGTCATGCCACGCTCAATGCCTTTTATGCACGCAACGAGCGTCGAGTTCACCGGCGTCGGCACGCCCAGCCGCTCGCCCCATCGCACGACCGCACCGTTGATGAAGTCGATTTCGGTGACGGAGGAATTTTCCAGGCTTTGCAGCATCGAGGTTTTGAACCCGGCCGGCAGTCCTTCGGCGGCCATGTTCCAGGCGTCTTCGGCATTCGTAATGGACAGCGTAATGCCGGCCGCTTTTGCAGCCGTCATCGCTTCTTCAACGGCAGCGAGCGACGTCGCCTTCAGCACGGGATCGCTGTAAAGCTGCCCATATGTCAGACGGGTGATGCCAGTAATCGCACCGGTGGCGACGTTAATCAGCAGCTTGTCCCACATCGTGCCGAGGATGTTGTCGCTGACCAGGGTCGAGAGACCCGCACTGTTGAACGCATCCGCCACCGCTTGCGCGCGGGGGGTCACGCGGCCGTCGAGCTCGCCGATGATTGTGATCTTTCCGGTAACGCCGGACTGGATGTGGCCGGGTGCGCGCAACACTCCACCGACATAGGTCTTCCCCGCGAGCACTCGCTCGCGTCCGACGATCTCGCTGAGCAGATCCTCGTGACCGAGGCCGTTCTGAAGGGAGAGCACAAGCGTCTCGGGGCCGACGAGGTCGAGCGCGCCGCGCATCGCCGAATCGGTGTGGAAGGATTTGACCAGGACGATCACGAGGTCCACCGGCCCGACGGCGGCGGGATTCATCGTCGCGCGCACCTTGACGCGGCGCGTGCCGCGCTCGTCGTCGACCTGCAGGCCGTCGCGGGACATGGCCTCGACGTGCGCGGCGAACCTGTCGACGAGCCACGTCTCGTGCCCCCCTTCGGTCAGCGCAGCGCCGATGGCGCAGCCCAGCGCGCCTGCGCCCAGAAATGCGATCTTCATCAATGTCTCCTTGAATGGACACGACGATACGATTCCGCGCACATATTGGCAATGCAATGAACGCAATACTGACATTGCGCAGGACAATCTGCGTGAAAACCAGGCTTGGCGGTAAGGGAAAATACTAGGGAGCTTGATGCAGTGAGGAGCTGTTTCGTACTATTTGGTTCAACATGTAATCAGACGTCGGACCCGATACTCCGCAAAAGCGAGATGAACTACTTCGCTTTCGTTTCGTACGCCGACGATGGAGACATAGGCGTATTCAGACTCGACGGCCGGACCCGAAGCCTGACACCGCTAGATCGCTATCCTGCGGCGGACCGTGTCATGCCTTTAGCGCTTTCTGCGGATCAGTCGCCTTTCGTCGCAGGTACGCGTTGGCTCCCGGCGCTCCCCTGCTCACATTTGCAATTGACCGGCACACGGGCAAGCTCACGCAAACGTCGAAAAGAAGTCGACATGGTGGACCTGGATCGCGGCTTCGTTCCGCGTCATTTTGCGCCTGCCTTCCGGGCGCCATCTATACGTGCTCAGCGAGTTCCGGGGTGACATCGCTGTCTTCGAACGCGATCTGGCCAGCGGCACGCTGACGTTTCGCAGTGTTTCCCCGCGCGCAAAGGCATTCGCCGGATTACAACCGGGATTTATCAGGCAACTTGTGACGCAAATGCTCCGTCTACTCCGGGCGCGTCGATGGAACACCGAGGATTTTTCACTTACTGCGGCAGTGCGCGGGAAATTTGCACTTTCCGTGGCACCTGCCGGCCGCTCGGTGCCGCCCTTTCTGAAAAGCGCTTTAACTTCAACGATGCACTTTCTCACTGGTGGTGTCACCCGACAAAAGATGTCGCGTGCCACGGAAAGTGAAAACTGTGCCAGGTAAGTGAAAAACGGCTGTCCCAGTTAGCCAAATCATCGACCGGCCAACGCTTTTGCTCGTGGACTCGGCCGTCCGTCACTAGACCGCTGGGCCTTCCGGCGGCTCTTCCCGAACCGCAACAGCGATTGAGCTCCCGACGATGGTCAATATTCCCAGGACTGAAACGAAGCCTAACGTTTCGCCCCACACGAGAAATCCAAATAACGTTGCCCAAATGATGCTTGTATAGGTGTAGGGGGCTAGCTTCGCAGCACTTTCGCGCCGTACCGCGACCGTAAAAAGTAGCTGGCCTGTCGTGGCGAATAGAGCCAACAACGCCATGATCAGCAGGTCCTTCAGTGTCGGCGTCCTCCACGCAAAGACCAGAGAAACACTCGTAACCACGGTGCCGAAAGCCGTGAAGAAAAGCACTGTGATGCTTGAGTCGTCGTCAACCTTGAGCTTGCGAATTTGAATCATAGAAAGAGCACCGCACAACGCACTCGTAAGGAGCAAACATGGGCCAATGAGATTCGACAAGCTACCTTGAGGCCGGACGACTAGAAGCACGCCGACAAAGCCTACGCACGCGGCGACCGCATTCCGCGCAAACAAGCGCTCCCCGAGGAGCAACGGGGCGAAGACAACGACGAATATCGCCTCCGAGTAGACAATCGCCACGGCCTCGCTTAATGGCAGGTACGGCAAGCCCGCGAAGAATAGGCCGGAAGCCCCGAGAAGCGTGACCGCACGCGTCGTCTGTCCGCGAAAGTCAACCTTCTTAACGCGGGCGAATAACCCTCCGCCTTTAAGGCCGACAACGACCGCAGGCACGATGCCAAACAGCATGCGAAAAAACGTTACTTCGTTCGCTGGATAACCAAGCGCCACTGCCTTGCCTAGCGCATCGACGACAGCGAAGCAGAACATTGATATCAGGATCAGCGCGATTGTTCGATACTGGGCGGTGCGGTCGGAGACTAGAAAGTTGGGGCGCATATCGCTTCCGGCAGCCGTAGGTCATCGTTGCAGGGTCGCTCAATTGTCAGCGATTCGCCAGTGACTGTCCAATGACACCGATTGTGGCCGACTGGCTCCCGCGCGGTCGGCTGGACCGACGCAACGCAGCCAAATAGCATGCGATCAACCATGTCCGACTTAGGGCAGAACGTTTGCGATTTTGTAGACCGATAGCGCTGCGGGTTTCGCAGGGCGAGGGCCTTTAATGATCTGTTGCCGGGTGCAGCCGCTTATAGCGATAGACCGCTTTAACCGTGCCGGCACCTATGGGAAGCCACAACAACGCCATGTGATAGCTGATATGAGTCCACGTGGTAAGCAGAATGTCGCCATTGCTATCGAGCCTGAAGGAACGGCCAAAGAAGGGAGATCAACAGTCACTCGAATATGAACCGACGGCGCCGGACGTCGGAGATTGGCCGCACGGAGCGGTGCACCAAACGCGAAAGCGGCCGCAGCGACAAACAGCCGGTCCAACGGCCGCGACTTTTTAGATTTATGTTTGCTCGGGGAATCTCGAGCGCGTCGTCGACCTCTATGCCGAGGTATCGAACGGTGCTTTCGAGCTTGCTATGTCCAAGCAGAAATTGAACCGCTCTGAGGTTCTTCTTCCGCTTGCAAATCAAAGTCGCCTTCGTCCGACGGATCGAGTGTGCGCCGTAAGCGGTCGGATCAGGGGCGACCTTCCGAGCGTACTGTCGCGCTGAGATATGCGGCGACCGAGAAAAGCGGCTTGGGAAAAGGTACTCCTCGGACCTCAACTTAGCTTTTTCAATCCATGCAGCGACCGCAGGGCGAGCGGGCCCTGTAAACTCGAACTGCACGGGCCGTTTAGTCTTGCGCCGCACTATCATCGCGCGGGGCAATATCTGATTGTCATGCGTCACGTCGCGAACATGCAGGTTGAACCAAGTCGCACCCGCGCAGCTTGCTGTCGATCGCAAGATTGAATAGCGCTAGATCATTAACCCGTGCGCGTTATGAAGGTAATCCGGATTGCCCAGACGTCTTTCGGCTTCAGCGGCGGCTTTTGACCAACCAACTTGCCTTTGTTCCAGGGCTCACGGCTTAGATTGCCTCCCATGACAGACTCCCATTGAGTTGAAGGGAGTTACATTGTCTTCCTCTATCTTTTTCGTCGTGACCGTCCGTGCGGTCTCCTTGCCCCAAGTCGGCCTTTGCGGGCCTTGGAACTGGCCGACTCCTACGACAGCAGTCCGACGAATTGCTGACGTCGGCGGCGTCGCTGGGTCGAACGGCCGCAACCTGCACGGTGAACTCACCCTCACGACCCTTCTCGGCCGTTCTCTGACCGGCCTCCTTATTTACACTGTTGGAGCTAAAGCCAACGCTAAACCTGTCCGACCAAAAAATCCTCAAGGGACATCAAGACCTCATTCGGGGCATCCTCAGGCAACAGATGGCCGCCGGGCAATCCCTTGCCCGTCACGTTCGTTGCCCATCGGGACCACACGTCAAGGGGCAGGATCCTTCTCCCCTTCTGTTCGCTCTCGCTCCACAGAACCAGGACCGGACAGGCGAGTCTTCGGCCCGCAGCTGAATCGCTTGCATCGTGCTCCAGGTCCTCGGAAGCAGCGGCGCGATAGTCTTCGCACATGGCGTGGCGCACGTGCGGATTCCTGAACGCGCTTCGATAGGCGGCGAGTGCCAAAGGATCGATCCGCTCGAGACCGCCCGCCATCTTCGCCAGTGCGGCGTCGAGATAAGCGTCTGGATCAGCCGCAAGCATCCGCTCCGGCAGATCGCCCGGCTGCGCCATGAAGAACCAGTGCCAGGCGTTCAACGCGAACGTCTTGTCGATACCTGCGAATGCATCGAGCGTCGGTATCACCGTCAGCGAGGCATACGCGGCAACGCGTCGAGGATGGTCGAGCGCAAGCCGGTATCCGGCCCGAGCGCCGCGATCATGCCCGACCACTGCGAAGCGCTCGTGCCCGAGTCGGTCCATCAGCGCGACGAGCGCGCTGGCTACGCGACGTTTGGTCCATCGCGGCTGATCGTTGCAAGTCCGGCTGTCGCCGTACCCCGGCAGATCCGGCACGATGACGGTGTGCGACCTCGCAAGCGTCGGCGCAATCAATCGCCACGCAACGTGAGTCTGCGGGTAGCCGTGCAACAGCAAAACCGGCGATCCGCTTCCGCCAATCCTGCCGCGAAACGAGACATCGCCCGCTTCGACGTCGAGCTTCGCGAAGCCCGGAAAGAAGTCTTGCGCAAGTTCATGCACCGTGGTCACCTTCTCGTAAGACGCGACTTCATTGTTGCGACACCGACCTGACGAACTCGGCCAGATCGCGATTGAAACGCTCGGGTTCCTCGATGAACGGCGCGTGACCCGAGTCCGCGTACTCCTTGCTGACGATGCGTGGATTCAGCACGGCCGCGCGAGCCAGCGTCGCACGCCTGTCGACCAGCGCGTCATGGCCGCCGTAGATGAAGAGCAGCGATACGCGCGCCTTGCCGAGCCCCTCCGCAGCGAAGACCGTCATCGTCGGCACTTCCTTTTGCATGTCCCACGAGGCCATCGCGGCGTTCGCGAGCAGCCGGTCGAATGTATCGGCGTCAGGCCGATGGTTGAAACAAAGGCCGACGAACGTGCGTTCACCGTCGAGATGCGTCTTCAGATCGGGCGAATTCATGTCTCGATAAACCTCGGGGTGATCGACGATCTGACCCGGGGCGAGTTCGACCACGCCGTCGACGTACACGGCGCCCGCGATCGCGCGATCGCCATACTTGGCGAGGTAGTTCGATATCACCACGCCGCCCAGCGACCAGCCGACCACGACGGGCTTGCGCGCGTGTGAGCCCTGTATCACGGCTGCGAGGTCGTCCCCCCAACGGTTTCCGTCATGATACGGCTCCGGGCCGGATGGCTTATCCGACAGACCATGACCGCGCAGATCGTACGTAATGATCCGGTATTGGCGCAATTCGGGACTCTGCACCTGCGCGTCCCAGTTCAGGCGGCTGCCGAGTAGTCCGTGCACCAGAATGATGGGAGGGCCATTCGGATTGCCGCTTTCCTGAACCGCCAGCTTCACCCCATCCGTCGATGTAACCGTATAGCTTGCCGGCCGCGCGCTTGTGTCGGGTGCGCACGCGAACAGCGTCGCCGCAGAGAACGCGGAAGTCAAAAAGTGGAGGAACGTTCGTAAGCTCATTGTCTTTCCTGAGAGCGTGTCAGTGCGCCTAGTCTCAACCCTTACACCGATGTGAGAGTCAAGCGAATTGTGCTACCTTGCTTTTCACGAAAAACACGTCTTCTCAGGAACTGCTGACGATCGGACAACTCTCGCAACTCACCGGCGCGAGCGT
The DNA here is from genome assembly GCF_023631085.1 of Caballeronia sp. INML1. Classification (NCBI taxonomy): domain Bacteria; kingdom Pseudomonadati; phylum Pseudomonadota; class Betaproteobacteria; order Burkholderiales; family Burkholderiaceae; genus Caballeronia; species Caballeronia sp. INML1. Next base: position 80,361 of record NZ_JALQDT010000056.1, read on the forward strand.
GCGATCGCTCCGGCATTACGACGAACATGGTCTGCTCGCCTCGGTACGCGCGAGCAATGGCTATCGCATGTTCCCCGAGAAGGCAGTAACGCAGGTCAAGCAGATTCAGCGCATGATCGCGACCGGTTTCACCATCGACGATATTCGCGGCTTTCCGGATTGCATGCTTCTGAGCGAAGGCGCCCGCTCATGCGACCAGATCACCGAGGTCCAGCGGGTAAGGCTCGAAGCTATCGAACGTCAGATCGCGGACCTCGAAAAGCGTCGCGCGCGGCTCGTCAAGACCTTGCTCGAAGGTGCGGTACCGCCCGTCACCTGACGCGGACCGCGGTACACAGAGATCGCCCTCATACGGGAACATTGGACGCAGTTTTCTTCCTGCGAATGTCCGCACGCAGGCTGTCGTACTCCTCCTGACTGATCGGCGATGCATCTCGCTGGCCGAGCGCGCTGACGGGCAGCCGGTAGGTTTCGCGCGCCGTCCATGCACCCAGTGCGCCGACACCGCAGACGATCAGCGTGATCGTCCCGACGATCAACGGAATGTGCTGCGTGCCCGGCGGGACGGCAGCTGCGATGAACGCCGGCAAGATCGCGGTGATGGCCGTGCCGATGTTCTGGCCGATCGCCATGGCGGTAACCCGGATACGCGTCGGGAACAGTTCAGGCATGAAGCTCGGATATACCGCGTTGAAGCACTGATACACCACGCCCCACATTACGATCGCGATGCCGATCGCCAGCATGGCGTTGTGCAGACTGATCGCATAGAGATACCCATACGACAGCAGGCCCGATGCAAGCGCGCCGAATATGATGAGCGGCCGGCGTCCCCATCGATCGGACAGACTGCCTGCGAAGGGAATGAAGAACATCGCGGTCAGATTGGCGAGCAGTGGAATCCAGAGAAAAAAGCCTTTCGAAAGACCGATACCGTAAGCGGGCTGCACCGCATAGGCCGCGCCGAAGATCGAAGTCACCGCGAGGATGATCGCAATCAACGCGATTGCGGCGATGCGCACGATATCTCGCCAGCCATCGCGTAACGCTTCCTTGACGGGCGACGCGGGAATCCGCCGATGTTGCGCTTCATCGACGAAAGCCGGTGTCTCCGACACTTTGCGCCGAATTACATAACCGGCTACGAGCACGAGCACACTCAGCAGGAACGGTACGCGCCAACCCCATGTCAGGAATTCCTTCTCGGGCAGATAGTAGGCGAGCGGCATGAAGATGGCCGCAGCGAACACCTGTCCGGCGGTCACGCCCTGCATCGCGTAACTGGCGAAGTAGCCGCGACGGCCGAGCGGCGCATGCTCCAGCACGAGGGAACTGGAACCGGAGATCTCCCCGGCGACCGCGAAACCCTGGATGAGCCGCAAGATCACGAGCAGGATCGGCGCTACGAAGCCCGCTTGCGCGAATGTCGGCAGAAGACCCACAGCGAGTGTCGACAACCCCATCATGAACATGCACGTGAGAAGCAGGTTCTTGCGTCCATGTGTATCGCCACGACGGCCGAGCACGAATGCGCCGACTGGTCGTGCAAGATAGCCGACGCCATAAGTCGCGAGCGACGCGGCGATCGCAACGCGGCTGTCTCCGGAGGGAAAGAAGAGTTGGGGAAAAACCAGCGCGGCGGCTTGGGCGTAAATGAAATAGTCGTAGTACTCCAGCGCCGAGCCGATCCACGCGCTCGCGGTGGCGGTTCGTGCCTGATTGCTGCTCTGCTGATGCGTCAGTGCCATTTCGTCTCCTGCATGTGTCTTGTCGGTGATCGGAACAAAGCTCGCGTTGGGTTGCGGGCTCAATACGTCGCACGGCCGCCTGACAGGTCGAAGGTGAAACCGGTCGTGAAGCTGCATTCGTCGCTCGCGATCCACGCCACCATGGCGGCGATTTCCGGAACGGTCAAAAACCGCCCCATCGGAATGCGTGCCTTGCTGGTCTCGATGTGCTCCTCCGTCATCTCCCGGAAAAGATCCGTTTCGGTGATCGCAGGCGCGATGCCGTTGACCGTGATGCCCGTGCCGGCCAGCTCGCGCGCGATCGATTTCGTCAGACCGATGACACCCGCCTTCGCCGCGGCATAGGCGCAAATGTTCGGATGTCCTTCCTTGCCGACGATCGACGCCACGTTGACGATGCGTCCCGCCCCGCGTTCGCGCATGTGTGGTACGGCGAGGCGACAGGTGTGGAAGACGCTGTTCAGATCGACGGCGAGAACGCGGTTCCATGCGTCGAGCGGGTAGTCCTCGATAGGCATGACCGGTCCATTGATGCCGGCGTTGTTCACGAGTATGTCTACATGACCGAACGACGCGAGCGTGGCGGCGAACGCTGCGTCGACGGAACGCGCGTCGGCAAGATCGACGGCCTGCACGAGTGCCGCGGGCGAGTGACCGCCTGCTACGAGCGGTGAACAATCGATATCCCAACAGGCGACGCGGCAGCCTTCGTCCGCAAGACGCTCTGCGATGCCGCGCCCGATGCCACGCGCGGCGCCCGTCACGATGGCCGTGCGTGTTTCGAATCTTCGTTGCTTTACCGGTTGCATTTCCATTTCCTTTGTTCCTGTCCATAACCTGGTTCCCATGCTAGAAACACGGATCCGGCCCGTCAACGGTGATGTCGACATTCATTCACATAGGGAAACAAACTAGGGAATGTCCCGGTTTGCGACAAAAACCGCTTGACCTGGCGTGCTCTTAAGCACCACCATGGAAACTCATTCCTATGTGTGAACATCGAGGACCGACAGATGGAGCAGGCGATGATTGATCGATTGACGATCCGTGAGACGATCGAAAACTGGGCGGTGTGGCGAGATGCGGGCGACTGGGAGCGTTTCGCGACACTCTGGCATCCGGACGGCCGTATGATGGCGACGTGGTTTCAGGGAAGCGGTCGCGAGTTCATCGAAGTGACGAAGGCCGGTTGGGCGAATGGCGTGAGCATCCTGCACTTTCTGGGCGGCACGTCGATCGAAGTGAGCGGCTCGCGTGCCATCGCTCAGACCAAGATGACCATTTCGCAGCGTGGAGAAGTCGAAGGCACGTTATGCGACGTCGTGTGCACCGGCCGCTTCTATGACTTCTTCGAGAAGGTCGAAGACCGATGGCTGCTGTTGCTTCGTCAGCCCATCTATGAAAAGGATCGTCTTGATCCGGTCGAGCCGGACGCCCGTCCCGTTCTCGATGGGGCGCTGCTGCGCGAGTTTCCCGCTGGCTACCGGCATCTCGCGTATATGCAGACCCGCATCGGCTACAAGGTCAAACGCGACATGCCGACGCTGACCGGCCCGGAGGTCGAAGCGCTCTATGCGCGCGGCCGCCAGTATCTGCAGAACGGAGCGCTGTGATGGAGGACGTCTCGCCGATGCGCTTCGATTACCACGCGCTGCCGGCACGCGTACTGTTCGGTGCGGGCAGGCGTCGGGAAACGCCTGAAGTCGCCCGGCAACTGGGCTGCACGCGTCCATTGATCATCTCCACGCCGGAACAGAAGGACTTGGCTGACGCCATCGCGTCGTTGTTCTCCGAGGCACAGGTGCATGTCTTCTCCGAGGCCGCGATGCACACGCCGTGGAACGTGACATCGCGTGCGCTCGCCGTCGCCCAAGGGACTGGCGCCGACTCCCTGATCGCTGTTGGCGGCGGCTCGGCGATCGGCCTCGCGAAAGCGCTTGCGCTGCGCACCGGCCTGCCGCAAATCGCGCTGCCCACTACGTACGCCGGCTCTGAAGTCACGCCGATCATCGGCGAAACGCAGGACGGCGAGAAACGTACGCGTCGTACGCTCGACGTGTTGCCGGAAGCCGTGATCTACGATGTCGAACTCACCCTGACGCTGCCCGTGCGCTTGTCGGCGTCGAGCGGTCTGAACGCGATGGCTCACGCGGTGGAAGCGCTCTATGCCGTAGACGCCAATCCGGTCACGTCGATCATGGCTGAACAAGGTATCGCGGCCCTCGCCACCGCGCTGCCCGAGATCCTCGCCAATCCCGCCAGTCGTGACGCGCGCAGCCGCGCCCAGTACGGCGCGTGGTTGTGCGGAACCTGCCTCGGCTCCGTCGGCATGGCGCTGCATCATAAGGTGTGTCACGTACTGGGCGGCACTTTCGATCTGCCGCATGCCGACACGCATGCGATCATGCTTGCGCACATCGTCGCCTACCAGGCTGGCGCGGCGCCGCATGCAATGCGCCGCATCGCATGCGCGCTCGACACCGATGACGCATGGACCGGACTGCACGCGCTCGGCACCAGGCTGCGCGTTCCCCAGTCTCTTGCCGAGATCGGCATGCCGCACGAAGGCATCGGGCGTGCGGCCGAATTGGTGCTGCGAGAAACCTATGCGAATCCGCGCGCGCCGGACCATGACTCGATCAGGGCAATGCTGGAACGGGCATGGCGCGGCGCAGCACCACAACCCGATTCGCTGTGAGGAAAACGCGATGCGCAATTTCAACGAAGACAACATCACCGCAGCGGTCATCGAGCGTCTCGCGGGAAGCAAGAGCGAACGCGTGCACAAAATCAGCGACGCACTGGTTCGTCACCTGCATGCGTTCGTGAAGGAGATCGAGCCAACCGAAAACGAATGGGCCGCTGCGATTCGCTTTCTTACGCAGACTGGGCAGATGTGCACCGACACCCGGCAGGAGTTCATTCTGTTGTCCGACACGCTCGGTGTATCGATGCTCGTGGACGCGATCAATCATCGCTATCCGGGCGACGCGACGCAAACCACGGTGCTCGGTCCGTTCTATGTCGAAGAAGCGGCTACGCTGCCGCTGGGCGCTTCAATCGCGGATGGCGAGCCGGGAGACCCTCTGCTGGTAGAAGGCACCGTACGCGATCTGCGCGGAGATCCGATCGCGGGCGCACGGGTAGAGACGTGGCACGCGGACAGCCATGGCTTCTATGACGTGCAGAAGACGGCGGGCAAGGCGGAGCTACACATGCGCGCGCGCTTCCTGACCGATCCGGACGGCTCGTTCTGGTATCGGTCGATCGTGCCTGCGGCCTATCCGGTTCCGAACGACGGCCCGGTTGGCCGCATGCTCGATGCGCAGGGGCGGCATCCGTACCGCCCGGCTCACGTGCACTTTCGCGTCAGTGCTCCCGGCTTCCAGACGCTCGTTACGCATGTGTTCGTGAGCGGCGACGTCTACCTGGATTCCGACGTCGTGTTCGGCGTGAAGGACGCACTGATCGAGCCGCTGGCGCCGCTCGCACCGGGCCTGAGTCCGGCCGGTCACCGCGTCGAAGTCCCGACCGCCCTGCTTGCCTATGATTTCGTGCTTCCGCCTCGGAAGTGATCGCTGTGCGCCTCGAGCCATTTTTAATGTTACGGACGCGTTCTCATGCATGAACTATCGCTGCATCATCTGACCATCCTCGACGCGCATCCGCTGCAACTCGTCGATGCGGCAGCCGCTGCGGGATTCGAGTATTGCGGCTTGCGGCTGATCGCCCCTACCGCTACGGATGCGATCGTGGACGTCGCGAACAATCCCGCACTCATCCGCGAGCTACACGCGCGACTCGACGCAACCGGCGTCAGGCTACTGGATATCGAAGCCATCTGGCTGAGCCCGCAGACGGATGTCGCGTCACTACTGCCCGCACTCGAAGCGGGTCGTACGCTCGGTGCGCGGCACGTGCTCTGCGTCGGCAACGACACCGAACGCGATCGCCTGCGGGACAACTTCGGCCGTCTCTGCGAGGCGGCGGACGGTTTCGGCCTTTCGGTCGGACTCGAAGCGATCACGTACTGCGCGGTCAGCACGCCGGCCGACGCGCTCGAGCTCGTGCGATCCAGCGGACAGCCGAACGCGCGGATACTGATTGACGCACTGCAATTCTTCCGTTCGGGCGCAACGTGCGAGCAGATCGATGCGATCGACCCGGCGCTGATCGAATACATCCAGATTTGCGATGCACCGAGCGCCGCACCGCAGTCTCTCGAAGCGCGGAGAAAAGAAGCGAGAACGGCCCGGCTGCTACCCGGAGATGGTGAATTACCGCTGCGCGAACTGCTGTGGAAACTGCGGTCTGATCTTCCGCTCGCTGTCGAGGCGCCGACGCTCGCGCTACGTGGCCTGCCGTTCGACGAACAGGCGAGACACATCCAAGCGCGGATGCGGACGTTCCTCGCTGGTCCAGTATCATGACGCCAAGGTGTTTCCATAGGTAAACAGGAGCTGGATATGCTGTTGGAAGACGAATCGAATGGAGTGGTGAAGTCGGCGGATCGGGTGCTCGACGTGATCGAGTTGCTCGCGCGATGGGGACGCGAGATGTCCCATGCGGAAATCGCGGAAGCGCTGGACATACCGAAGAGTTCGCTGACCAAGCTGCTCAAGAACCTTACGGCTCGTGGCTTTGTCGAATTCGTCCCTGTCACCAAGGGTTATCGCCTTGGCGAAGCGCTGATCCGGCTTTCCCAGCAGTCCACCCATAGCCGTTCGCTCGTCAGCTGCGCGCAACCGGTGCTGGCAGAGATTACACAACAGACGCTGGAGTCCTGCGCGCTCAATCAGCTCAAGGGCGACCAGGTGGAAGTCGCCGCGACGGTGACCAGCCCGCAACGGCTGGTGTCGCATCTGCGACTCGGCGATCTTGCGCCGCTTTATGCTGTGTCGGGCGGAAAGGTGATTCTCGCCTTTCTTCCGGATCAGATGCGCAGCGAGTACATCAAGACCGTGAAGATGCAAGCCATCACATCAAAGACGATCACAGCAAAGAAGGCGCTCCTCGCACAGATCGAAACCATCCGACAGACCGGGGTCGCCTATTCGATCGACGAATACACGCAGGGCATCGTCGGCGTGGGCGTGCCGGTGTTGTCATCGTCGGGCTTTCCGCTTGGATCGCTGAACGTCGCGATTCCGTCGGTACGTTATTCGGAACGTGTCGGCGCGCGGGCCGTCGCCGTTCTCAAGGCCTCCGCGGAACGCGTGCGCCGCGATTACATCGCCGCAAACGAACATACCAGGTAAGCTCGCCGACGCATTTTCGGCGGCCAGCGTCTTTGCGGCAGCCACCATATTGATGCCATTCTGTGAATACTTTATAAAGGATGCCGAAATTAATGAACGCGAGAATTGCAACGCCGAATGGAACTGTTCGGTTTCCTCGGGTGGGAGTCGGAGCCGGCAGCCTCGCGAACGCCGCGGGCGAGCAGGCGTTCTCAGACATGATTCATGCCGCGTGGGCCAGCGGCGTCCGATATTTCGATACCTCAGCGGCTTATCTTGGCGGTGAAAGCGAGCAGCGGCTCGGCGCGGCGCTGGCTGAGTATCCGCGAGACGAGCTGTATGTATCGACCAAACTCGGCAGGTACTTGAGCCAGCCTGGCGCAAGCTCCTTGCCAGGTGGTAGCGACTTCTACCTGGACTACACGTACGATACGACGCTGCGATCGGTCGAGCGCAGCCTGTCGCGGCTGAAGGTCGATCGTCTCGATGCCGTTTTTATTCACGATCTCGATCCCGGTTTTGCCCGAACGGCGTATCGCGAGGAACTCATGACGGCCGTCGAAGGTGCGTTTCCCGCCTTACAGCGACTCAAGGATGAAAAAGTGGTTGGCGCGATAGGTGTCGCCAGCATGGACTGGCAGGCCTGTCTGGACTTCGCCGAACTGGCCGGCGTCGATGTCGTCATGCCGGCGGGAGAGTACTCGTTGCTTCGCACCGGCAGCACCGCATTGCTGCAGCACTGCGCCGAGAACGGCATCGCCTGGATCGCGGCGTCGCCATTCAATTCGGGGATTCTCGCGACCGGTTCCCGTCCCGACGCCTTCTACAACATGCGCCCCGCGACGCGACCGGCCCTGTTGCAAACGGAAGAATTGGAACGTATTTGCCAGCGCCATCACGTCTGCCTGGCTACCGCTGCCCTGCTCTTTCCGCTGCGGCATTCGGCGGTAAGCACGATCGTTTTCGGCGCAAAGACCGCTGATGAATTCAGCGAGTCCTTCGCCCGCCTCTTTGAAAACCCTTCCGATGAGTTCTGGCAGGAGATGGACGCATACCTGACCGAGACGAAGGACTGGGAAGGACGGTTAAGCGGGGGTCGACAGGGACCTTAAGCACTTTGACTCGCGAAGGACACCGTCGGGACGCTATTTGCCGCAGCTCCATTGACGGTGGCGCTCGCTAACTTGAGACCAGGACTTTACGGCCTCCTTGTTCTCATGGTCCCGTTGGGACTGGGACAACTCGACAAGCACTGGGTAAGTTGCGGTGGCGGCCAATAATCACCACGCTGGCACGCGTAACCGGGCCCGGTTCTATGACGGACGTTGGTCGTCTTGGCGCATCTTTACTCATCCTCCGTTTGACGATTGACCGAAATGCGAACGCCATCGTTCGATGGCTCGCACGCCACTCGCCTTTCAAACTCTTGATCCTGGCGAGATGTCCGACGCACACGCGTAGAGGGCTTCCGATTGGCTTCGGCCAAAAGCGTCATACTGTAAGTCAGACTGTCCGACAAAGATTACGCGTGCTGTGCCGCGAGGAGCGGCTCCGGCGTGCGAAAGGACTTACATGACGCTACGTAGGCTTAACCAATCTACCGCCGCGGAAACGCACGGTGCCGAGCGGGGACTTGACCGCTTCGAGGGAATCAGCGACGCGGTCTTCGCAATCGCGCTGACCCTGCTGATCGTCGAGATCAAGGTCCCCGGATCTCCCGAGGGCATGCATGGCTACAGCGACCTGCTTCATGAGCCGTTCGACCGTGCAGCGAGCCACCGCGATACGCTCTCGGTTCAGCTGCTTCCAGACTTTATCCGCTCCATAGACACGCATGTTGGCTTGCCAGATACGCTGGATCTCGGGCCGCAGGCGTTCATCGCGTATGGCACGAGCGCAGCGGCGCGACGCCCGCGAAGCTGCGCAGCATGGCGCCGGTAGCCCGACGGAGCAATCCGCAAGACCTTGCAGATCGGCTCGACCCCCGAAGGTGTCGCGATGCTGATCGATGAAGGCCTTCAGGACTTCAGGCGGCGGTCGAGCTCCGCCTGGGCGAAAAACGCACTCGCCAGTTTCAGAATCTCGTTGGGGCGGCGCAGTTCCTTGACTTCACGCTCCAGCGCCTTAAGATGTTCGCGTTCCGACGTGCTCACCCCCTCGCGCTCGCCGCCCGAAAACCCGGTCGTAATCGCGCAATGGCGGCAATGCGGTGGCCTCCGGATTGAGCTTTTGATCACAGCCGAATTCATTGGAGCATCCCGGTGAGACGCGCCTCCTCGATGCACCTGAGCATCTTTTTCGGCGGGGTGCCGTGAACTTCCTTTAACGCTGATTGCAGTGTCGCAACAGCTTGCTGACAATGATGCAGGCGTGCTGATACCCAGATGTCTCAAAGCGCGGATGACGTTGCGGCCCACAGGTCGGGCTTGCGGTCGTCAACCGACACATCGCGACTGCGGCGCCGTTCACGATAGGCGCACGCTCCATCCCCGATGCCTCATTGATGCAGAATCGGCGCAAAGGCCACAACGACACGACCTGAATACGATGGACGACCCAGAATCGCTTTCCCTGGCACTGCCCGACGGCACTAAGGTCTCCGCGCTCCTCCGAGTGCCGGAGGACGCGCGAGCCCTGTATGTCTTCGCGCACGGCGCCGGGGCGGGCATGCAGCACACCGGCATGTCGTCATTGGCCGACGCGCTTGCGGCCGCCAATGTCGCCACATTGCGCTACCAGTTTCCGTACATGGAGCGGGGCTCCAAGCGGGTGGACTCGCCGGCCGTGGCACATGCTGCCGTGCAGGCAGCCGTCGCAGAGGCGCGCCGGAGGCTGCCAGCCCTGCCGCTCTTCGCGGGCGGCAGGTCGTTCGGCGGCCGCATGACGTCCCAGGCCCAAGCCATCTCCCCGCTCGAGGGCGTGCGTGGCCTCGCTTTCGTCGCGTTCCCGCTGCACCCGGCGGGCGCGCCCGGCGTAGAGCGGGCACACCACCTGGCGGACGTCACGGTACCGATTCTCTTCCTGCAAGGCACGCGCGACAAGCTGGCCGAGCTTCACCTGCTGAGGTCGGTCGTTCAGACGCTGGGGCCACGCGCCACGCTGCATGTGGTGGACGACGCAGATCATTCGTTCCACGTGCGCGCGTCCTCCGGCCGGACCGACGCGGAGGTTGTGCTCGAGCTGGCACGGACGATGTCGGCGTGGTTCTTCGCCGAAGGAGAGTTCGTGCGCGTTACCTGAGCAAGCACAGGAATGCTTGTAGCAGAGTCGGGACGGCGAGCCGGCGAACTCGCCGTGCTGGACTCGCCCGCTCAATCCCTTCGCTATCCGGAGACGGTCTGTCGCATAGCCACGATAAGCGACGCCTGTCGCGTCGGCGACGTTTTCCCAGTGGCGAGTGAAAACTAGGGCAATCAATCCTCGTCAACTTATATAGGCCCGCTTGGCGAACCTATGTCGATCTAATCGTCGCGTTCTCTGCTGGTATGGCCCTAATCCTTGGCGCGATCGGATTGGCGTTTCATTGGCTTCCAGGCTGACGACTGCGCTGGTCCTCTGATCTTCTGCCAACAGCGAGTCTCGGTGCTACTTCCAATGTCAGAAGTAGCATCTGGGGCCGATGCCGACCCTGAACTGCCGTTCGAATCTGCGCAGCCGTAACGGTCGGTCCCAAGTTGTAGCCGCCCATCATTCAGCTACGATCCCCAGCCAGCGCTTCCCAGGATCAAGGCAAAACTCTTCGCCCTGAATTTTTCCGACGACGAGTTCAATCCCGACTCGCTACAGGTCCTCGAGAGACTTGTTCCGACGCTTCAGCAGGGCCGGTTCGTCGTGCAGCAGGGCACATCGTCGTCGCCGGGACATTTCACCATGACGCGTCCCGACCTGTGGGCGCAGCATGTGGGCGGATTCTTGCAATGGCTGGGCGATACGCCCTCACAAACAGGCAGTAGCGCTGCCCTATAGGTACGAAAGAACGGTCGCCTTCGACGAGCATCGGCATCGGCATCGGCATCGGCGGATGGAGCAATACTCGCCCCAGTGCCGAATGACCGTGTGCCGGGTTGACCTGTATTCGGAGAGTCCAAGCAACGCCACGGACGAAGGTATCGAGTCGGGCGAACTGATGCGCATTTTGCCAGACTACTGGCGTCCCGCCGACGTGTGGGCCATATCGACGGCGCGTTCGTCAGCATCTGCGAAAGTGCGCGTGGCCGTGGATTTTCTGCGCAATCAACTCAGCGCGGGTTCATTCGCGTTGCGGCGGCTGTCGTGAAACTCGTCAGCCAGCGATTCTTAGCCGGGCAGCTGCATTTGTCGTGCGCGCGACGCAATGTAGGTACCAGGCCAGCTCGAGTCGATCCAGTTCGGTCCGCCAAGCGGAGTCAATGGCCGTCCTGAGTTCCTTCGACCATGCGCCAGGGACGCCTACTTGGGCCGCACACCGGGAGGAAGTCAAAGGTCACGAAGTCTGCTCATGCAGTCTCGCTGCCTGAGGAATCGCGGTGGTAGCGCGTCGTCGACGACGAAATCGTTGGGCTTGATCTTCAACTTTGCGGATCTTCTTTTTCGCTCTTGTGCAGGAAACGGGAAGGCATGCAGAGGAAGCTACGTAAGGTCGAGCCGATGTTGGCATCTACTCAGACGATACGGGCATTCCACACCACGATCCCTGCGGACCACACAAGCAACGCGACACCGAGCGGCTTGCCGATGAACTTTCCCAAGCGCAAATTCTTCTCGGCCGCCATGATCGCACCCAGCGCAAGCATCCAGCCAACGCTTCCTGTGCCGACGGCGAACATCAGCAACATGAGCGCCCAGCAACAGCCGATGCAGAAAACGCCGTGTCTCGCCCCGAGCAGAAAGCTCTCGCGGCACGGATTCCGGCCGTGCCAATGCTCGATGAGGAACATGAGCGGCGAGCGGCATTTGTCAAGACAACGGTGTTTGAACGTGCTGAATTGATAGACGCCAGCCAGCGCGACGATGGCGGCGCCGATCAGCCACCCCTCCGCGAGCAGCGTCGTCGATCGCTCCACGAGCAGATGGAGTGCGGCATCGAAGCCATGCGCGACAAGCCCGAACGCGGCCCATGCAGCCGCGTAACCAGAGATGAGCAACGCGACTAGCGTGCGCCCTTTGGTGCGTGAGAGGGTCATCCGCCTGAAGCAGTCGAACAAAGGAAAAGCGGTCGGCAACATCATCGCCGCGATCATCAGGAGCCATGCGGCGCTGTGCAGCGACGCTACGATCGTGACGCTGGCAGCGGGCACCGCGCGACATATCGGGCCAACGCCCGGCAGTTCGCTCCAGCTCGCATGATGCAGGTAGCGCGCATACGGCCCAGCATCCCACGACCATAGCGCGATCCACGCACTTGCTATCAAAGTGGAAAAGAGCAACGCGAAAAGCCGCGAGCGAAGGCGCATCTTCACGACGTAAAGCTGAACGATCCCTGAATGGCGTTATGCCCCGTCAAGTCGAGATCAAGATTGAGGGCTTCGTGTCGCAGCCGAAACGAGTTCGCCCGGCCGACGAAGGCGGGCGATCCGGGTATCGTCGAGAAGATGCTATCGACAAGTTTCGTTGGCTCTCCCGTTGGACCCCGATAGGGCTCCAGTTCGGCCTCGATGGTTTCGCCGACCTTCATCCTGCCCTTGCCGTCGACGACCGAATATTCAATCACAGCCCGTTCCACCGATACCATCTCGCCGATCAATTTCACGATATCCGCAAGCGGTCCACCGCGTTCGCCACGGTGCGCGCTCACCAGCGCGTTGAATTGCGCCTCGCTTGCTTGCTCGTCGACATACATTGCGACGCGCCAACCGCCTTTCAGCACGTTGCCAGGAATGAACGCGGCGAACGCGACCGTCACCCCGGACACATCGATATCGTCGATCAAGCCTTGCTCGTAGTGGTAGGCGATCGCGCTCCGGCATATGCCGTTGTCGGGATCTTCCCCAATCCAGCACGGACATAGCACGTTGCATTCGCACACTTCAAGAATGCTGCCCCTCACTCGATAGCTCATATGCGCCTCGTTTGCTGGTTGACTTCAGCCACGAAGAACGTCGTGGGACACTTCTTGTTGTAGGTGTTAAGCGGTCGGGAATCAAAGTCTCCCGAGAAGCGTTTGAATTAAGGGGTTTATTCAGTCACTGCCTTTTCCGCACCGCGAAAAAGCGAGCGGCTGCGTGGGGCAAGCTCGAGCCCGGGGGCTACATGCGTTTCGTCCGACTTCCGTGATCCCCTCTCGTTGCCAGCTTCCGTCAATGCGGTTACCGAGACCATCTGCTCAGCTCGAACCTTCAGATCATCGATGATCCCCAGACGCTCATCCTCTCGCTCCAAGTTCATGCTCGCCACTTCGTCCAGCCGCTTTTGGCTCCGAGCATCTTTGCGATACCGAAAATCGTATTGACAAAGCTCGGTGCTGCCATCCTCGATCTCCCCCACCCGCCGACGATGTTCTCTAATTCTTCCTGTCGTAAGGTTTACCCCGATTTAAACAAAAACCAACAAAAGGGACATTTTGGCTGCTGCATGTAATCGATGTGCAACCCAACTGACGCCACCTTAAAGCGCCGGCTTCTGCGACTGGCGTCGCGCACGCCGCAAAGGAGAGCGATTTGGTCCTGGAACTGGAGCGAGTCAGTGTCGTTTCTGGCGGGCAACCGTATCTTTACGGCGTGGATTTGCGCCTCGTCCCCGGCGCCATCAATGTGCTTCTCGGACCCACGCAGGCTGGCAAAACCGCGCTGATGCGCGTCATGGCGGGTCTGGACAGGCCGAACGGCGGCCGAGTGCTCGTCGACGGCCAGGACGTGACAGGCGTCAGCGTGCGCCAGCGCAATCTCGCGATGGTCTATCAGCAGTTCATCAACTACCCGGCGATGACAGTTTCCGAAAACATCGCCTCGCCTTTGCGCCTGCAAAAAACCGACCCTGCCGAAATCCGCCGGCGCGTGCAGGAAGTCGCAGCCAGACTGCATATCGACCATTTGCTGGAGCGGCGGCCAGGTGAACTGTCGGGCGGCCAGCAGCAGCGCTGCGCGCTCGCGCGCGCACTCGTGAAGCGCACGTCGCTGGTGCTGCTCGACGAGCCGCTCGTGAATCTCGATTACAAACTGCGCGAGGAATTGCGCATGGAACTGTCTACGCTCTTCGCTGACGGCAAGACGACCGTCGTCTACGCGACCACCGAACCTCTCGAAGCGCTACTGCTGGGCGGCTATACGGCAATCGTCGATAAAGGCCGGGTTCTGCAGTTCGGTCCCACTCTCGATGTCTATAACGCACCGGTCAACGTCGCGGCCGCGGCCGTTTTCAACGACCCGCCTATGAACATGCTGACGAGCGACTGCGGCAACGGCCGCGCGCGTCTGCCGATCGGCGTGGAGGTTCCAGTCCAGCACGGTCCCGCGGCGAACGGCGCATGCCGCATCGGCATCCGGCCGGGGCACCTGCGTCTTCAGGCGAAGTCCTCTCATGCGATCGCCGTTCCGTGCCGGCTCGAACTCGCTGAACTGAGCGGCTCGGAAACGTATCTGCACTTGCGCACGCTCACCGGCGCGGTCGACCTGGTTGCGCAGTTGCAAGGCGTGCATCAGATCGAGCTCGGCACGCAGCTCGACGTTTTCATCGACCCTGACGAACTGTTTGTGTTCGGCGCGGATACCCAACTGGTGTCCAGCCCGGAGGCGGCTTATGGCGTGCATTGAGTTCCAGAATCTCGCGCACGCGTACAGACCGAGCCCCGCGACTCTCGACGACTACGCGCTTCAACCCATGAGCATGGTCTGGGATGCCGGCGGCGCTTATGCGTTGCTCGGGCCATCGGGTTGCGGCAAGACCACGCTGCTGAATATCGTGTCGGGGCTCGTCAAGCCGTCGGAGGGCAAGGTGCTGTTCGACGGACGCGACGTGACGGCGCTCGGCGCGCGCGAGCGCAACATCGCCCAGGTGTTCCAGTTCCCCGTGGTCTACGACACGATGACCGTGTTCGATAACCTCGCGTTTCCGCTGCGCAATCGCAAGATGTCAGCCGCCGAGGTCACGAAGCGCGTGCACGAAGTCGCGGATATCCTCGATATGACGCGCGACCTGCCGAACAAGGCGAGCAATCTGGCCGCCGACGCCAAGCAGAAAATCTCGCTTGGGCGCGGCCTCGTGCGAAAGGACGTCGCGGCGATTCTCTTTGACGAACCGTTGACTGTGATCGACCCCGCGATGAAGTGGATCCTGCGGCGGCAGTTGAAGAAGATCCACCAGCAACTCAAGCTCACGCTTATCTACGTGACGCATGATCAGGTAGAAGCGCTGACTTTCGCCGATGAAGTCGTGGTGATGACAAATGGCCGCGTCGTTCAGAAGGGCGGAGCCGATGCGCTTTTTCTGCGGCCGGATCACGCGTTTGTTGGCTACTTCATCGGCAGTCCGGGCATGAATCTCTGTCCGATCGAGCTCGACGCCGACGGCGCAAGAATCGGCTCGCAGCGCTTGCCGCTCGACGCCGGTACGCTTGCGACGCTACGTGGCGCGCATCAGCAGGCAAACGGCGCGCTCAAGCTTGGGATTCGCCCGGAATTCGTCCGCCTTTCGCAAGAAGGAGGAGCCGGCGCGGTCAACGCGCGGGTGCTGCGCGCGCAGCAGCTCGGCAACTATCAACTGGTTACCGCGCAATGCGACGGCAATGTGTTCAATGCAAGGCTCGAGCCGCATGTGCGGGTTGTCGACGGACCTGCCTGGCTGCATCTCATTGCGCCCGAAACCGTGTTCTTCTGCAATGACGAAAGAATCGAAACACGCATCTCCGAAGGGGCCGCGCGATGAACAAGCCCGTCAATCAGAAAGCGTGGTTGCTGGTCATTCCGGTGTTCATCTGCGTCGCGTTTTCCGCGATCCTGCCGCTGATGACGGTGGTCAACTATTCGGTGCAGGACATCATCGGCCCGACGCAGCATGTGTTCGTCGGTACGGAGTGGTTTCGCAACATCATGACCGACCCGGATTTGCGCGAAGCGCTCGGCAGACAGGTCATTTTCTCCGCGTGCGTTCTGCTGTTTGAGATTCCATTGGGCGTGGGCCTCGCACTTTCGATGCCGGCTTCGGGATGGCGCGCATCGGCCACGCTCATCGTGCTTGCCATGCCGTTGCTGATTCCATGGAACGTGGTGGGCACGATCTGGCAGATCTTCGGGCGCCCGGATATTGGACTGCTCGGTTACTGGCTCAATGGTCTTGGCTTCGACTACAACTACACGGCGAGTCCCACGGCCGCATGGCTCACCGTGCTGGTGATGGACATCTGGCACTGGACCCCGCTCGTCGCGCTGCTCTGCTATGCGGGCTTGCGGGCGATTCCGGACGCCTTCTATCAGGCCGCGGAAATAGATGGCGCAAGCCGTTTTGCGGTATTCCGCTACATCGAATTGCCGAAGATGCGCGGCGTGCTGATGATCGCCGTGCTGCTCCGCTTCATGGACAGCTTCATGATCTATACCGAGCCGTTCGTGCTGACGGGCGGCGGTCCCGGCGACTCCACAACCTTCCTCAGTCAGTATCTGACACAAAAAGCGGTCGGCCAGTTCGATCTTGGCCCGGCCGCGGCTTTCTCGCTGATCTATTTCCTGATCATCCTGCTTCTGTGCTTCATTCTCTATAACTGGATGAGCCGCGTGGGCAAAGGTGGCCTCGCCGCGCAAGGAGACGACCATGCAGGATAGGCGCCGCTGGACGCGGACGTTGATGCTCGTCGTCTATATGCTGTTTGCGCTGATACCGCTTTACTGGATGTTCTCGATCTCCCTGCGCACAAACGAGGAGACCATGTCGACGTTCGCCACGCTGCCGCAGCACGTGACGTTCGAAAACTACAAGGTGATCTTCACCGATCCTTCGTGGTACTGGGGCTACATCAATTCGATCATCTACGTGCTGATGAACACCGTGATGTCGGTGCTGGTCGCGCTGCCCGCCGCGTACGCGTTCTCACGTTATCGATTTCTCGGCGACAAGCACATGTTCTTCTGGCTGCTCACCAACCGCATGACGCCGCCCGCCGTATTTTTGCTGCCGTTTTTCCAGCTCTATTCGAGCGTCGGCCTGACCGACACGTACATTGCCGTCGCACTTGCGCACATGCTGTTCAACGTGCCGCTTGCGGTGTGGATTCTCGAAGGCTTCATGTCGGGCGTCTCGCGCGAGATCGACGAAACCGCGTACATAGACGGCTATACGTTTCCCGCATTCTTCGTGAAAATCTTTCTGCCGCTCATCAAGTCGGGCGTCGGCGTCACGGCTTTTTTCTGCTTCATGTTCAGCTGGGTCGAACTGCTGCTCGCGCGCACGCTGACTTCGGTCAACGCGAAACCTATCGCTGCCGTGATGACGCGCACCGTGTCGGCGGCCGGCATGGACTGGGGCGTGCTGTCGGCGGCGGGCGTGCTGACCATCGTTCCAGGCGCGCTCGTGATCTACTTCGTGCGCAACTACATCGCGAAGGGTTTCGCGATGGGGAGAGTGTGATGTTCACGTGGATGTACTGGACGCCCGAGGTCGCAATCTTCTTCGGCTGCATCGTCGTTATGCTGGGCGGCATGACGGTATGGGAACTGCGCTCGCCGACTCATGAACGCAAGGGCTTTCTGCCTATCGCGACGACTCGCGGTGATCGCCTGTTCATCGGCCTGCTAGCTGCCGCGTATGTGAATCTCGCGTGGCTCGCAATCAGCGCCGAGGGATCGAGTTCCTGGCCGGGCTTCGCAGCCTCGGTGCTGGTGTTGCTCGCAATCATGTGGAAGGGCTAGAAAGCCGAAGCATGCAATGAAGACTGGCAACTGCCGGTTCCGCTGATGCCCCCAGCGGGCGCCGACAAGATCGAAGGGGCACGGAAGACACAGGAGAAGACCATGCATCAGAGGAGACGGATCGTCGCGCTGGCAGTGGCAAGCATCGTGTCTGGTGCCTTCGCGAACCAGGCTGTGGCGGGCACGCCTGAGGCGCAGAAATGGGTGGATAGCGAGTTTCAACCGAGCACGCTTTCGAAACAGCAACAGATGGACGAGATGAAATGGTTCATCGACACCGCGGCGAAACTCAAATCGCAAGGCGTCAAGGAAGTGCATGTAGTATCGGAAACGATTGATACGCATACCTACGAATCAAAAACGCTTGCCAACGCGTTTAGTGAAATCACCGGCATTAAGGTGAAGCACGACATCATTCAGGAAGGGGACGTCGTCGAGAAATTGCAGACCTCGATGCAATCCGGGCAAAGCATTTACGACGGCTGGATCTCGGACTCGGACCTGATCGGCACGCACTATCGCTATGGCGTGATCGTTCCGCTATCGGATTACATGGCAGGCGAAGGCAAGGAATATACGAACCCCGGTCTTGACCTGAAAGACTTTATCGGCACGAGTTTTACGACCGCGCCGGACAAAAAGCTTTATCAGCTTCCCGACCAGCAGTTCGCGAACCTTTACTGGTTCCGCGCGGACTGGTTCGCACGCAAGGACTTGCAGGACAAGTTCAAGGCGAAATACGGCTACGATCTCGGCGTTCCGGTCAACTGGTCCGCGTATGAAGACATCGCCGAGTTCTTTACGAACGACGTGAAAACTATCGACGGAGAAAAAGTTTACGGCCATATGGATTACGGCAAGAAAGACCCGTCGCTCGGCTGGCGCTTCACGGACGCATGGCTTTCCATGGCGGGCGCAGCCGACAAGGGCATTCCGAACGGCATGCCCGTCGACGAATGGGGCATTCGCGTGACGCCTGACGGCTGTCATCCGGTAGGCGCGTCGGTGTCGCGCGGCGGTGGCACCAACAGCCCGGCAGCAGTCTACGCGACGACCAAATACATCAACTGGCTCAAGAAATACGCGCCGCCAGAAGCGTCCGGCATGACTTTCAGCGAAGCGGGCCCTGTGCCCGCGCAAGGCCGGATCGCGCAACAGGTGTTCTGGTACACCGCGTTCACGGCGTCGATGCTCAAGCCGGGCAACGTTACGAATGCGGACGGCACGCCGAAGTGGCGCATGGCGCCGTCCCCGCACGGCGCTTACTGGAAGGACGGCATGCAAAACGGCTATCAGGACGTCGGCTCGTGGACGTTCTTCAAGTCGACGCCGCCGAATCAGCGCGCCGCCGCGTGGCTGTACGCGCAGTTCGTGACGTCGAAGAGCGTGTCGCTCAAGAAGTCGATTGTCGGTCTCACGTTCATTCGCGACTCCGACATTCATAGCGACTACTTCACGAAAAACGCGGACAAGTACGGCGGCTTGATCGAGTTCTATCGCAGCCCTGCGCGCGTCGCGTGGACGCCGACCGGCAACAACGTGCCCGACTATCCAAAGATGGCGCAACTCTGGTGGAAGAACGTTGGCACCGCCGTCGCCGGCGAAAAAACTCCGCAGGCTGCAATGGATAACCTCGCGAAGGAAATGGACCAGGTGTTGGCCCGTTTGCAGCGGGCCGGCATGAAGGTTTGCGCGCCGGAGCTGAATGCGCAAAGCGATCCGTCCAAGTGGCTGTCGGACCAACACGCGCCGTGGAAGGCGCTCGCCAACGAAAAGCCGAAGGGCGAAACAGTGAAGTATGAGCAACTGCTGTCGGCGTGGAAGGCGGGCAAGGTGCGGTAAGTCTTCTGACGGGGCTCGGTGCTCTTATGAATGGGCGGCACTTGATGGTGCCGCCTTTTATTATCGCGTCCCGTTGAAGAACTGCATCCGCACCAGCGCGGCGCCCACGTCGAGACGCTGCATGCAGTTGCGATCCGCGCCATCCGGTCGCCGATCACGGTATTGCCTGCCAAGCAGCGACGATTTGCGTCGACGCTAGGTCACCATGTTATGAAGATGCGGACAACATCTGGCCGCAGAACTTATGAAATGTGCTTTCGCAACTTCCGGAAAGATCGAGCCGTCAAGCGCTGAGCGAGGCCTCATGCGTCCAGCATCCTGAAAGGCGGCTCGAGTTCTTCGCCATTAAGCCGCGCAATGGCCCAATCGACTGCGAAGTAGGCCGCCGCGCGGTCAGACGCGAAACGACCGATGCCCGAGCACGCCTTCGCGCTGATGATGGCGTTGCGCCGCAATCTCGTGCCGTATTGGCGTGACATTTACGCCGGAGGCGGGAGCGGCTCGCCCACCTTCTATGCGGAACTGCATCCGGTCGTGGATCTCTACGGCTCGACGCTTGGCATCATCGGGTCGGGGCATGGCGGCAAGCGCATCGGCCAACTCGCCGAGGCGTTCGGCATGCGTGTGCTCTTCGCCGACCGCAAGGGCGCAACTGCGGTCCGTCCCGGCTACTCCGCATTCGACGAGGTGCTGCGCGAGTCCGATGTGATCAGCCTGCATTGTCCTCTCACGGAAGAAACGCGGCATCTTTGCGGGATAGGCGAATTCGAGCGGATGAAGCGTACTGCATCGCTCGTGAACACGGCGCGCGGCGGGATCGTCGACGAAGCTGCGCTCGTCGAGGCGCTCGATCGCAAACTGATCGCCAACGCCGCGTTCGACGTGCTGGAGCAGGAGCCGCCTGCGCCCGATCATCCGCTGCTGCGCAATCCCCGAGCCGACTTGATCGTAACGCCGCACGTCGCATGGCGTACGCAGGTAGCGATGAGCCGGCTGGTGACGCAGTTGGCCGCGGGCATCGAGGAGCACTATGCGCAGGTAACGTAAGACGGAAAAGAGCGGTGGGCGTCGAATCGAACGCGCAACTGCGGCATCTGCGAGACACGTGGCGCATGCCGCCACTCGATCAATTGCCCAGGCCTCGGCTTGAGATTGGAAAACGCCATCCCGATCGACGTATCCCGTCGTCCCGGCGGGCAAGAGCTGAAGGCCTTTTTCTGGCTGCCGACCGATGTGGAGGCCAAGTATGCTGAAGACTTTTCACGACGGCGCCGACCGTATTTACGCCGCCGCTCATCGCAGGCTGCTTGCGCCCCCCGGCGCGCCCAGAACTGACAAACGGCTCACTTCCCGTAGCTGATGAGAGCGGTGAGAGCAATCGCATTGGGGGCGTGAATGACGGCGCAACTTCTCGGGTCGCACACTTAGCCGATGGTCGGGTTCACAACCGAGATGGTCGGGCCTGACGGTATCCAGTCACCCAGGTACCAGTTCTCCTTCCACACCGGATTTGTGCTCGTGATCGATCCCGTCACGATGTAGCCACTCGGCTCCAGGCCGCCGACGCTAAATGGGCCATCGTTCTGGCTGTTGTCGATATGGTTCGAGATGTGAATATCGACGGTCTTGGCGACCGGTCCCGCGAGCGATCCCAGATCGACCTGGATGCCCGGCCCCCCGCAGTCCAGCGTCTTCGGGTTGACGATCCTGATAGCCCGGAACACCGCCGAGTTGTCATTCGGCTCTATGTCGAGCCCCGCTTGAGGCGCTGTGCCAGCTATGTTCTGCCAGATAGGGTTGTTGAAAGTGATGGTGTCGCCCGAAGTGATAGTCACACCCTGGCGACGACAGCCGTCCGCGAGATGGTTGTTTATCGTGACGGACTTGCTCGTCACGCCGTCCGCGACGTAGCTGTTGGCGATGTATATGCCGTCACCCCAGCAGTCGATGGTTGTCGGCGAGGTAATCGTGACGTTCGAGCTGCCGGCGATCGAGATGCCCATGCCCCACTCGCCCGACGTGGCCGCATTAAGCGACTTGCTGCCGTCGAGGTACGGCGACTCGATTTTCACGTCGCTCACATCCCAGATGCGCAGCATCTGATACCAGTCAGTATTGTGAGCGAGCATCTTGATCGAAGCGCCCTGCGCAAACCGTATGTGGGTGTTCGAGCGCAGCGTGAGGCCCGTGCTGTCTATCCGGCTTTGCCCGGTGATCAGCAGAATCTGTCCGACTGACCCGTCGATCGCGGCTTGCAGCGCAACGCGGTCGTTCGTGATCCCGTCGCCTTTCACGCCGAAGGACGCGTCAAGCAAGACGCCGTTCAAACTGGCGTTGCTCGCGCTCTGCGAGCTGGTGCCGGAGCCCGTGCCCGGACCGGTCTCGTTCGCGCTCTGAGGACTAGCGGCCGGGCTCGGACTGACGTTGCTCGTGCCCTGCGAGCCGGCGGTCGTGCTCGGGCTTGTGTTGTTTGACGAGCTCGCCGCAGTCGACGAATTCGACCCGCCACCACCACATGCAGTTAGCGCGAGCGAGCCGGCGCCCAGGACGAGCGTCGAAAGGAATCTGCGACGCATCGAGCTGGGAATATCGTAACGTGTCGAGGCCATGAAAAATTCCCCCGCATGGCGAATGCGCGACTCGCTAGGGTTCAATTGATTTGCGCTTCAGAAGGTAAGGCGACAGGCGACGAGGAAATGTCTGGCCGCTTATTTGGTTTACGGCGCGAAACTCGAAGTCCTTAGGAATGCAAGTTCACGACAAGGTATCGCGCGTCTGAAAGTCATCCTGTCGAGGATGAGGCGTCTGGTGCATGAATCTGTTAGCTCGAACACGGCGCTGCTTGCCTTGCTGATTCAGCGCGAGCGTGTGCGCAGCTTCGTGCCTGTCGATTTGAAATGAACGATCGGGACGGTCCGCGCAATCCGGCATCGCTGGATCCCGCAGGCGCCGGATTGCAGGTTCAGGGGATGCCGCGCGTGTATCACGCGAGCACGCAGGATCGACATCGTCGGATGATCGCCCGTTCGCATTGGGCCAGGGCGCAATTCACGCCATACCGGACCCTCGGAAAACACCACTTCCGGCAAGCGGCATCTGCGCCTGGCATCCTGACGCGCGCTTCTACCGGGATTCCGGTTTCGCTTCGCCGGCGGCTCCAGCCGCCTGTCCGTCGGCCAGTAGAGGCTGCAGCGCCGGCCCGAGCGACTTCAGCAACTGCACGGCGAGCGCGCTTGTGAAGTCGTAATGCGCGGCGTAAGGCTCGCGGACGTAGGCCGTGATCGTGCCGAAGAAGCGCTCGCCGATCACGAAGACGAACGTGGCCGTCCTGTTCACCTTGCGCGATTCGATGAGACGCCGGCCGCGGGCATACACGTTGAAGCGCTGGTCGCCGGTGCCCGTCTTGCCGGAGACGTCGAGTGCGCGGCCATCGGGCAATGTCAGGCCATCGGCGAGACGCTTCGCCGTGCCGCCCTCGACCACGTCGCGCAGGAGCCGTTGAACCACCGTTGCGATCTCGGGCGCGAGCAACGGCTTCGCCGGCGCGCTCACCTGGGTGAACCGGGTCTCAAACGGTGTATCTTTCGCGAATTCGAGCGTCGAGATGCGCTGCGTGGCGAGACCCTGGCCACCGTTCTCCACGATACCGACCAGTTGCGCGAGCGCCTCCGGACGGTCGCCCGAAGCCCCGATCGCGGTAGCAAAGGAAGGCGTAACCGATGAGAACGGGTAGCCGAGCGCGCGCCACGCTTTCGTGATCTGCGCATACGCCTGCAACTCGACCATGCGCTTGATGCGTCTGTCCTGCGTCGCGTGATAGCGTGTCTTGAAGAGCCATGAATAGGCGGTGGCGCGCGCATCGCGGCTCGCCTCCTGCAAGTCAGTCAGCGTCGCAAGCGGATGCGATCGCAGATAGTTCAGCGTCCACAGTTCAAGCGGATGCACGCTCGCGATATACCCGCGATCGTTGAGATTGAACTTGTCGACGCCGTATTTGACGTAGAGCTTCGCCAGGTCCTCGTCCGTGATCGACGCGGACGGCGTGCCGCGCAGCGCCGCGCGCATGCGGACATCGAACCACGCCTGCGGCTCGTCGGGTGCGACGCTTCTCAACACCGTTGCGAGCTTCGGCGGCGACTTGCGCACGTCGCGCAACAGCAGCGCAAGAGCCTCGTCTGCAGTCCGGAGCCGGTATCTGGTGTAGAAGCGGTTCATGTACACGCGGCTCTCCGCGTCGGCGAAACGGGTCAGGTAGGCGTGACGCACCACCGGATCGTTGAGCCAGTCCGACGACGGCCCCGCCGCCTCGACCATTTCGTAATGGACGATATCGCGCATCAGGCGCACGAACACGAGATTCACTGAATGCTGGAACGCGCTCTCCACGGTGAGCACGCGCGAGTTGTCGGTCGCCTCGAAGTTGGAGAAGGCCTGTGCGCCGCCACCGGTGTAGAAAGTCTCGCCGGCGCCCGCGGAATACTTGCGCGCGACGGCAGCATCGAGCATCGCGGGGAGCGAGCGGTCCGGGGTCTTCGCGAGATAGTCGAGCGCCCAGCGCGTCAGGACATCCTGGCGGTCGGGCGTCACGACTCGCAACTGCGCTGCGCTCATCGCCCCATAGCGCGCGTGCAGCGCCGCGACGATCTGCAGGTAGGTGATAACCGTGCGCATCTTGGCTGTCGAGCCCAGGTTGAGTCGCCCGCTGCGGCTGATGTCGAAAGGTTCGTTGACGCTGTCGGTCTGCACGCGCACGAGGTTCGAGCCGCCTTTGCGCTCCATCAGCGTGAAGCTGTACGAGATGTTCGAAGGATTATCGCGGGGCCGCAGCATGTGATAGCCGAATAGCCCGGCATCCGCCGCGCCATCGCGGGTGGCCGCGCTCGCGAGCCGCTCGCTCACGGCCCGCTGCACCGCGTCGTCGAGCGTGGCGGTGACGCTGAGGTCGAGACGGTCGAGATCGTAGAGGCTGGAAACGCCCAGCATCGTAAGCAGGTTCGAGCGCAGCGCGGTCACGCCCTTACGCGCGACGAACGACACCGCCGCGCGACGATGCGGCGCCGGATTCAGTTCGAGCGGCACGGCAAGCGCCGTGTCGCGCAGCGCCGGGGCGATAATGCCGTTCGCCCCGAGCAGGCGCAGGTAGCTGTCGGTGCGGCGCTCGAGCTCCGGGCTGCCCGGGCGCAGAAAGCGCGATGGCGCGCGCTGCGCAATCATCAGCGATAGCGCCTGTTTGAACGCGAGCGCCTGCGCATCGAGCATGTCGGCCGAAACTGGTGCGTTAAGGATGCGGTTGTATTCGTCGAAGTCGCGTCCGTACCACGCGGCCATGCCGTCTGGAAGCCCGTTGATCTCGCCGATGCCCGGCCGCGCCGCAAGCGGCACTGAGTTCAGATAGCGCACGACGAGCTGGCGGCGCGCGGGCATCGTCTGCGGGCCCTCGAGATACGCACGCACGGAAGCCGATGCGATCTGGCGGAGCTTCTCCGGCGGCGACGCCGTGCGTCCGCCCGACGAGTGGCGGAACTTCTCGATCTGGGTCGCCAGCGTGCTGCCGCCCGGTTGCGGGGCATGCTTGTCGACGACTCGCAGGCCCTGGTCGAAGAGTGCGCGGCCCAAGCGTCCCCAGTCGATTGCCGGATTGCGGTTGGGCAGGCTGTTGTCGAGCAGGCTGCGATCCTCGATGAACAGCAGTGCATTGACGATGACCGGCGGAATGGACTCGAAGCTCTCGTAGGCGAGACCGGGACTCGAAGCGCTGTAAAGCGGGTTGCCGCGCGAATCGAGCAGTGCAAGCCCGGCGCGGTCCTTCTCTTCATAGGGAACGAAAAGGCCCCGATCGGCCATTGACAGCATGGCTGCCGAGCCGCGCGCCTGCGCGGTGACGGCAAACCCGCGCGCAAGGAGCCGCTCCTCGAACGACGGCAGCAACGCATAGCCGAGCCGCACATCATAGGGTCCGGCGGACGCCCGCGGAACGCTGGCGCTGGGTCCCTCGCCGACAGAAAAGCCGATCTCGCGCCCCAACTCCGACAAGTAACGGGCCTGCCGAAGCGAGGTCTGCATTTCGATCTGCGTCATGCGCACCGCCACCGCGCAAATGATCACGCTCGCGATGGCGAAAAACCATGCGATCCAGCGCCTGGCAGGCCTGACGCGCGACGCGCGCAAGAGTTCATCATCCAGCGGCCGGCTCATGACGCCTTCTCCCGTGCGCACGACGTCTTTGTTCTACATCAACGAGTGTAGTGCAGGAAATGCAGACCGCTCAGACAGGAATCTGCACGGAAGCTCTGGGCTCAATGTCGGGCGCCACGCGAGGCAGTGTTTGGCGCTCCAAAGCACTGACGCTCCACTGAACACGCCGTTATCGGTCCTCCTTTGAAAAAGGCTCGTGCTTTCACATGGCAGGTACGTAGGACGCTGCCCACTTCAATATTTTCTTCCGTTATCTGCCCAAGTAAAAAGCATGTATCTGACGCTCGAGAAGTTTTGATGAAATGAAAAGCAATTCTCTCCTCCAAATTGTCGCGCCACAGGCCAGTGCAGGATTCCAGATTGCAGTCGAAATACGTTGATGTCGTCGAGTGGCTCGAAGGCGAGCAATGCCTGGCGCGCAGAGATCGAGATTTGATGGGATCCATCGACCCGTGCGCATGCACTGCGACGCAGCACGCTAAAGAGGCGTCGGCGCTGGCATTCTTCAGTTGGCGGGCTGCCGGCCGCACGAGTAACTCCCAGCTACGTCCGTTTTGTTCGACCCTCAGCTGGGCTGCACTGACCGACCTGAAGATCACACTGCTAGGCGGTTATTTCGCCGTACGGCCCGGACAACCGGGCGCGCGGCACTCACTGAGCCTGGAAATCCACAAGCCGACGCCAATATTCATCTTGCCGCCCCTCGGGACTTCCTTCTTGCTGCCACAAAACGTAGGCCCGCTCCCGAAGATGCTGGTCAAGAGCGCGATGCCAATACTCTTGCGCATACCCTTCAGGGCGCCCGTCCTTCTCCCAGAGCAAATACGCGCGTTCCCGAACCGCCTGTTCTAAACCGAGCTTCGTCTCTGAGTTTTTCTCCAGGTCATCGCCGTAGGGAGCCATCTGCCCGCCCCGACTAATATGCATCCTGGCCGTCAGGGTGCCGAGTTCAGCATCGGGGACAAGCCGGCCGTGGGCGGCTGCTTCGAGCGCCTTGGCTTGGTATTCCGAGTCGTGCGCGGCGTTGCCCGAATCACTTAGGGTAATCGGGTACGTGTGCAGCACCGTGCCGCTGCGGTCTACTACGTCAACCAATCGATCATTCATGACTGCCTTCCTGGTGTTTGTCCGTTTGATGTAAAGGTTCGGACTGGTTCGCCGGGTCGTTTTCGATCCCGACCGTATCGGTGTTGCGGTTATCGTGCCTTTGAGCACACGTGCCCGGTCGAAGAAAAGACGGCTGAGCCAGCAGGGCCAAGCAGCCCGTCCATCGGGACTTGCCGGCGATTTGCCCAAGATTCAGTGACCCCGCCATAGCGCAGCGGTTTCTGGCTCCTTGCGCGTCGACTACTTCCGAGATTAGTGCCGCCTTTGAAAAGTCACGAAAACATGTCAGCGGCGGCCGAATATCGATTTTTCGAACTTCCAGTCAGGCCTGCGTGTGCGTTTCGCCGTCGACTGAAAGATAATTTCCTAGGCATCGACATGTGCCCGGAAACATGTGCGATGCCTGACGGCATCGCAACTGCGGCCCGCATTCGAGAAAATCGAGAGCCACGATCAGATGGTCATACTGTTTGCAGGAAATCGCTACTTTTGCGCCGTCGATCTGCCTGACCCAACAATGAGATTGCCGAGCCGCGCCTGACGAGCCAGTTGGTAGACAGTCTCATTTCCGAAAAGGATGGTATCTCGGAAGCCAATCGCATCACTACCTCTGACGACCGACCGACAAAGTGAGGGCCGTTGCTCACTGTACACCCTATCCACCGCATAAAAGCGGTTTATTAGGTCCCCCTATTGGATGCGCGGTTTCAAGGGGTCGAGCGGCCCGAAACGGGCACTGCCGGCCTCGACGCGAACCATATGTCACGGATCGCCGTATAGGAGCCAATTGGTGATCGGCGCATAGGCGCCAGCGGAGGGTCGGCGTATAGGCGCCACCTGTGCCATGTGGCAGAACGCGGTTCGAACTCTCCCAACTGGGCACGCTTCGCTCTTTTCTGAGAAGCGCCCAGGGCCAACCGGAGGTTCGAATTGTTTGAGTACCGCCAAGTCCTTGTCCGTATGCGGCAAGGCGATTCCGACCGCGACATAGCGCGCGCCGGGCTCATGGGCCGCAAGAAGCTCACTCCGACACTCGAACCCTTTCGCGACCAGATCAGTAGCTGGAGCAAGCCCTCGTTCACCGGCTGCCCGCAACGTCACTGGGCAATGCCGGACCCATATCGATTCGCCTTGCGCATCACCGCCTACGATCTGTCGATGCGCTTTCGACTGGATCGGTGAGCGACCGACAAACGCAGAAGTCCGACACCTTTGGGCAGGAACTCGAAAGAAGAGCGCGCCTGGCGAACGTAGGCTTGACTAAACAAAAACTGCACGCGCTGTATTAGCCGGATACCGGCGATCCGGCTGAGGAACCCAACCGATGGACGAACTGCTCGGACGCGCATGGTGGATGCTCGCGCTGCGGGGCGCCGCGGGAATCCTTTTTGGCCTCCTTGCGCTCTTCTGGCCTGGTCTCACGCTGCTGCTTCTCGTCGCGATGTTCGCGGCGTATGCACTCATCGGAGGCGTCGCGGCGGTCAGCGCGGCGATAGGACATCGTTCGATCCGCACCGACTGGTGGATTCCCTTGCTGCTCGGCCTGTGCGCGATCGCTTCGGGCCTGATCGCCGTCGCGGCGCCGGGCGTCACGGCGCTCGTCTTGATCACCGTGATGGGCGCGAACGCCATTGTCACCGGAGTGCTCGACCTCATCGCCTGGGTTCGGCTGAAAAGGCACGGCCGCACGCAGTGGCTGCTGTTGTGCGTCGGTAGCCTGTCGGTCCTGTTCGGCATCTTCGTGGTGGCCTTCCCGGGTGCTGGAGCCGTTGCCCTCGTCTGGATGATCGGCACGTACGCCATCGTGACCGGCGCGCTTCTGTTCGTCCTGGGCCTCGGCGCACGGAATTGGCGCAGCGCTGTCCTTCGCGACAAGCAAAACACGCCGCAGCACTCATGAGCGCATCCTGCGCCCGGCGTACACGTATCCGTTGCGCGTTTTGGAGAACGCCATGATGACTAACCTCGCATCGGCCGCAAGGCTGTCGACATTTATCCTGGCGCTATCCGCTGGTGGCTTTGTGGCCAGCGGCGCGACCGCGCAGGATGCGCCCATCGCCGGCAAGGCGACGCTCGGAGTGACCGTCACCGAAGCGCAATTGGTCGCAACAGGCTGGCGCGCATCGAAGATGATCCACACTGATGTCTACAACGAAAAGAACGAAAAGATCGGCCGCGTCGACGACCTGATTGTCGCGCCCGATGGCTCGCTCTCGGCCGCGATTATCGACGTCGGCGGCTTTCTCGGGATGGCGGCGCACCGAGTCGCCATCCCCATTCAGCAGTTCAAGCAGATAGCGCCGAAGGCAATCCTGGTCGGCGCTAACAAGGATGCGCTGAAAAAGCTGCCGGAATTCGAATATGCAAAGGGCTGACGTCGGCCGCGAGCGCCAAGGCAGGAGTCACTGAAGATTCGGGCCGCTCTGACGGCTCATCGGACAAGGAGCATAGCGATGCTATTGGACCTCGATAAGTGGAACCCCTTCCGCTTCCTGCGCAAGAGCCCGGAGGAAAAGGCCGCGGGCGCGAAGCTGAACACCCCGCCCTCGCAGCAAGCCCCCGCGCCGTCGACCTCGGATGCGGGCGCGTCCACATGGCCAGCATCGTTCGATGCGGCGCGTTGGCCGCTGCCCGATCCCCTGCATCTTCTCACCGACCTGATACGCGATCCGTTCGGCGGGATGGGACCGATCGGCAACTGGTTCGGCGACTTCAGCCCCAGCCGCTTTCAGCCGCGCCTCGATGTGGTCGACGACGGCGACGCGCTTCGCATCGTGGCCGAGTTGCCAGGACTGTCGCGCGAGGACGTGGAGCTCGAAGTCGTTGAGGACATGCTGGTGCTGACCGGCGAGAAGCGCATCGAATCGAAGGGCGACGAGAAGGGCTGCTACCGGGTGGAGCGGGCGTTCGGACAGTTCCAGCGCGTGATTCCGCTACCCTCCGGCGTCGATCTAGAACGCGCCGAAGCGAATTTCGAGAACGGCGTGCTCACCGTGCGGGTGCCCAAAGCGGCGAATGAACCCGCCGCGAAGCGGCGCCTCGAGATCAAGTAGCGCGGTGCGCACACGGCGACATCGGAAACAGCTCGTCAGCTTCCATGGCCCTCGACGATATCCCGCATGAAGCCGTCAAAGATGGAAAGCGGCCGCGGTAGTGTCCGCACGAAAAGACAAAGCCGCAAATGTACCCACGGCTGGCGAAGCTTGACGCAGTCCACGCAATAGTCGATGGGCGTGTGGAGAATGCGGGCTCGCCTGGATGCGTGCAACCAGGGGTCATGATCGTACTCCTCGGACAGGTGCGCGCACGTGCGGATCAAGGTTGCGCTTACGCTCACACGCTATTCAGATAGCGATGCACCAGCGCCACAGCCCTTGCGCCCTCGCCGACTTCGCAGCTGGCGACGTACGTCACGGATCGATCAAGCGTGTTGCGTCGGCAGGACGCACCGTCATGGCTACAGCCTCAATCCTCGACGAGAACGGGCATGCAACGTCGCTCGGCAAGCTCGGCCTGTTCGCGAACAAGGACGGCGCGCTCGCATTTGCCGTTCGGTGTACAACCGCTTTCATCGACGGCGATGACATGCGCTGCCACCTTTTCAACTGTCTTCGCAGCGAGGCGCGCCGGCTTTCCGCCGTCTCGCCGGGACCCGGGCTACGCTGCCAACCGATGAACGTCGCTTCACCAACGGCGGGCCGAATACCGTGCAGGGACTTCGGCTCGTTATACCGGCGGGCACGTCAGTTGTGCAGGCCGCGGGCTGTGACGACCTCGGTGTGAATCACTCCATGCTCATAAGTGCGCCATTTGTCGCAGTCATTCCGGAGGGCGCGCAGTTGGCCAGGAACGCCGACAACGATTCCAAGGGGTGGGTCATCGCGCTCAGGAGGTGCGTACTTGGACAAGCCTCGCAAGAAGCGTTTGTAGCGGTCCCGAAATGGCATCTGGCAGGTCGCCGTCAATGCCTTTGCAGGTGCGCTTGAATCTCGCGCGCATCGAGGGCCGAGAGATCTTCGTCGATTTGTTCAAAAATCATTTGACGCGTCTCCTCGCTCAGACGCTCGCGCAGCATCCCGAGAAACTTCGGCTCCACGGCAAATCGCAATCGTTGATATCGGTGTTGAAGCCGTCCCTGTTCGACATAGTTGGCGACGGTCTTCGCGAATTTTTCGCGATCCTTCTCGCTGAGCGCCAGTCCACTCGGGACGATATTGACCAGGTCTTCGATTTCCCGCAAATCCAGTTTGAGTCCCGGTGTCTCAAAGAATCGTGCACGGCTGCCGTCGGCAACGACAACCCAGGTAGTGTCAGCCATATGAGCCTCTAAGTGATCGGTGGCCGGCTCGGCGCACATCGCAATCCTTGGGTGACGCATGAGAGCCCGCCGGCCAACGATTGCCTATCTCCAACGTCCGTCGATCACGGACCGTGGGGCCTCCCCACGCTCCTGCGCGAGCGACGGATAGTCGGTATACCCACGCTCGCCGCCTCCGTAGAACGTGGACGGATCCGGCGAATTGAGCGGAGCGCGCGACCGGAAGCGTTCCGGCAGGTCGGGATTAGCGATGAACAGGCGTCCAAACGCAATCAGGTCCGCGTTGCCGTCCTCGAGCCACCTTTCCGCACTGCTGCCGTCGAACCCGCCCGCGACCATCAGCACACCACGATAAGTGCGGCGTATCAGCTCGTTCATGCGTTTCGCGCGCTCCGTGAAGGCGACATCCTCGCCGGTTGCCGCCAGCGCGGGATTGACGATGTGCAGATAAGCCAGCCCGTATCGGTTGAGCTTCTCGATGACGTAAGAGAAGGTCGCCTCGGGATTGTCGTCATGCATGTCGTTGAAGGTGCCGAGAGGCGAGAGCCGTACGCCGACCTTTTCCGGGCCCCACACTTCGCAAACCGTTTCGATCACCTCGAAGAGCAGCTTCGCCCGGCGCTCGCTCGACCCGCCGTATTCGTCCGTGCGGCGGTTCGAGCCGGACAGCAGAAACTGGTCGAGCAGATACCCGTTCGCTCCGTGCACTTCGACGCCGTCCATACCGGCAGCCTTTGCGTTGCGCGCACCCCTGAAGTACTGGCGCACGAGATACGGCATCTCTTCGACCTGCAGCGCGCGAGGCGTGACGCAGGGCGCGACGACACCTTCGCCGCGCTCGTTCTCGATGAACGCCTCCGCTCTTGGCGTGACCGCAGACGGCGCAACGGGAAGCATTTCATCGGGCTGCAACGAGGGGTGCGATATGCGCCCGACGTGCCAGAGCTGCATGAACATCAACCCGCCCGCCTCATGCACGGCGTCCGCCACCAGCCGCCAGCCTTCGACCTGCTCGCGAGTATGAATCCCAGGCGTCCATGCATAGCCCTGCCCTTGCATCGACACCTGCGTCGCCTCGCTGATGATGAGCGCGGACGATGCGCGCTGCGCGTAATAGCAGGCGTTGAGCTGCGACGGTATGTTGCCTGGGCGGCTCGCGCGCGATCGCGTCAGCGGCGCCATTACGACACAATGACGCAGGTTGTGCGGTCCCACCTTTATGGGTTCGAACAGCTTGCGTAGTGCGATTTGCTCGTCGTGCTGCCCGGCTTTTCCCGGCGCGATTTCCGTATCAGGCATATATTTGCTCCTTGCTTTTGACTTGCCCCGAAGAGTGCTGCCATAGATGCATCGAAGCGTCGGCGTCAGATCACATCGGTAGGGATCCCGCTCTCGGCCAGTCTAGCCATCGCCCGCGCGCGCTTCTTTCCGGTTTCTGCTCGGATGTGTCACGATCCTGCGCTCACCCCGGTTCATCGCTCCATTGGGGGGCGGATGCGGCGCTGCCATGCCCTCAGCTAGTCTGCCGCTTTCGAAGATTCACAATCGGGGCGTTCGCCTCGAACTTCGGCCGGTGCGTCGAAAAGAACGTCCGCACATTACGGATGTTCGACGAACTCGCAAAAAGCCGTCCCGGAAATTCATTGCTGGCCGCTATTTCAGCCAGGCCTTCAATGGAAAACAGCTCGACGCTGATTTCGAGCGCGACATCGCGAATGGCTGCGTCCTGAGTGAAACCGACGTCTGAACGTCTGATCGACGGCTCAAGCGAATGACGCTTCTTGGCCGACTGCACTCTGTCACGGAAACTGCCCTGTTCGACTCAGCCTCTTTGTCGTACCCCCAGCGATCTGAGGACTTCCGTGTCGGTGTCCACGATTGCGGACAGCATCAAACCGCGAACACGCGAGAGAGCAGCAGACCGATCTCGCCTTGGCGCATGAGGTGCAGCAGCGTGGCGAAGCCGTCCATTGCGGGGGTCATCGACACGACCGCTGCGATACGTCGGTCTTGGGCCGCGACCACGACGCAGTGGCCGGCAGAGTATGACGTCCCCACAGCGCCAGGCGCGATGTGGCTGCAGCAAAGGCAGCCCGTTGCCCGCAAGCCCTTCCATTCGTCGAGAAACACGAACGCGACCCCGAGCGGGTTGATAATGCCGATCAATACGGTGAAGCCCGCCAAGGATGTTCAAATCAGACTGTGTATCAGGAGACTCTTCGCTATATGCTGGTGCGACGGCGCTTCCGATCAATACACCATCGGCGACGGTTTGGAATTCCCGTCGATACCCGCAAACGGCATCAACAAGGAGGCAGGCATGGTCAAGACCGCGTTGTTCGTCCGGCTCGAAGCGAAGCCGGGCAAGGAGCAGGAAGTCGAAAGCTTCCTGATGGGCGGACTGCCGCTCGTCGAGCAGGAACCCGCGACGATCGCGTGGTTCGGGCTGAAAATCGCGCCGTCGGTGTACGGCATCTTCGATGCGTTCCCCGACGATGCCGGACGCCAGGCGCACCTCTCCGGCAAGGTAGCCGAGGCGCTGATGGCGAAGGCGCCCGATCTCTTCGCCAAACCGCCGGAAATCATGAACATCGATGTACTCGCGGCGAAGCTGCCGTCGTAGCCGCGCCGGGCTCGAGTGCCGGACTTGCTGCCGTCGCACGCATGAACACCCTGCCCGTCGAAAACTGCATAACGCCTGCGCAGCTTCGTGCGCGTACGATGCGCGCGAGAACACAACCTCAAGAACGTGAATGTCGATATCCCGCGCGACGCGCTCGTCTGATTTACCGGCGTGTCAGGCGCGGGAAGTCGTCGCTCGCATCGGCACGCTCGACGCGGAGGCGCAGCGGCGCTATTTCGAGTCGTCGCGCCTTACGAAGCGTCCTGCGGGACGGGCGTCATCCCAGTTCCTTGCGTTGACACTGCCGTTCCACGGTCGCGGAGTCGTCATGTTTATTCGCAAGGAAGGTGGATGAACTGAAAGCAGCATTGCGCAATAACTGCGCAGGCGAAGGGAAGAAATGCACGTGGGCACGCGTTACGATGGATCGATTCGTGTGGCGCTGGCGCAGTCCCCTTGCGCGGCTCAGTCTATCAACGAACCGATAAGGAGCAACGATCAGAACCGACGCAAACCTCGAGCGGTACCCGGAGTAGGAACTGAAGTGGGTTCCGGACATATCGCTTCCTCTCGGCCTTGCGCCTTTGCGTCCAACTGCGCACGAAACCAGACAACGTAACCCTGCCGTCCTTGACCGCGATTCCGGTAGCTGATGGCCGTCGGGAACGGGTCAGCACACCGACAGCTCGTGCATCCCGCCGAGATGTGTTCTTAGAGTGACACGATGAGCATTGCATTAATTGGCGCCACCGGCCGCACCGGCCGCTTAGTGGCAGAAAAATTGCACCGTGCGGGCACGCCGTTTCGTGCCTTGCTACGCGACGAGGCGCAGCGGGCCCATTTCGAAGGCCTCGGCGCGAGTCCCGTGATCGTCGACCTGACGCAGGACTTTTGCGCGGCGCTCGCGGGGGTACATACGGTTATCTTTGCCGCTGGATCCGCTGAAACTGAGGGCGCCGAGCAGGAGCGTCAGATCGACCGGGACGCGATCATCAAGGCGGTGACTTGTGCAAAACAGTATGGTGCGGACCGCTTCATCGTCGTCAGCACCTTGCTGGCCTACGCCCCCGAACGCGCCCCGGATGCACTTAAGCATTACGCCCAGATGAAGCGTGCATCGGACGACTATCTAATCCGCAGTGGACTCGATTATCTTGTGCTGCGTCCCGGCACACTGACCATGGAGCCGGGCACCGGGACGATTGAGATCACCACCGACGCGCAGTCCGCTCGCGCCTCCGTTTCGCGCGAAGATGTTGCCGACGTCGTGCTCGAAACGCTCAGAGTGGGCCTTGTCAACACGATCGTCGGATTTGCCGGTGGCAGCGAACCGATTGGCGACGCGGTGGCCGCGCTCCGTTCGCGTTGCGCGCCGCGACGGAGAGAATCGGCGAGCTAACGCCACCAGAGCAGGATCGCAGGCGTTTGTTCAGCCCCTCGGAAATCTATATCCGGAAATAGGTAGGAGAAGCATGTTTACTCCGAGTTCCATTCCCTATCAGCAACAACCTGCCTTTCAGCGCACCTACCGCCAAGGCCGCCTGAGCCTAGGTCTTTTCTTTCCCCTAGAGGCCTTTACCGGCGATGCACCGACTATGCTCGACCAAGTAAGCCTGGCCCAACGTGCCGAGAAGCTGGGTTTCTCGGCCCTCTGGTTTCGCGACGTGCCGTTACGCGATCCCACCTTCGGTGATTCGGGCCAGGTCTTCGATCCCTGGGTCTACCTGGGTTTCATGGCGGCACACACTCGCTCGATCGCGTTGGGTACCGCGTCGGTCATCCTGCCAATCCGCAATCCCCTACACACCGCCAAGGCTGCAACTAGCGTCGATCAGCTCAGTGGTGGCCGCCTGTTACTCGGCGTGGCTTCCGGTGACCGTCCAGTAGAGTTTCCAGCATTCGGTGTCGACCCGGAGCAGCGCGGCAGCCTGTTCCGCGAATACCTCGAGGTATTTCGCGAGGTTCAGCTCAAGAGCTTCGTGCCTTTGACCTGGTCCGGCGGCAAGCTCGAGGGGGCAGATCTGATTCCCAAGCCGACTACGGCTGAAATTCCTTTCTTCGTCACCGGCCATAGCCGCCAGACGCTGGAGTGGATTGCCCGCTGCAGTCATGGCTGGATCAGCTATCCGCGTGCACCGAAGACCCAGCAGCTGATTGTCGAGCGCTGGCGCACGGCGGTTCGTGCCGAATGCGGTGAACTGTTCAAACCCTTTACCCAGTCGCTATACATCGACCTGACAGATAACCCGCAGACACCACCACGGTCGATCCATCTGGGCTATCAACTGGGACGATCTCACTTGATCGCGCTGCTGCACACCTTGCAGGAGGTCGGCGTCAACCATGTGATCATCAATTTGAAATACGGCCAACGCGCCGCAGGTGACGTCATTGAGGAGCTTGGTCAGTTCGTTCTACCTGACTTCGTCATGTCAACATGAGCCGGCATGGTGCTGGATGGCGACGAGCCGCGCTCGCTATCGGGTCGCCTGAGCTTCGCCGGGGTTTATATTCGCGGCTGAGACCGACCAGAAAGCATGGTCGCCATCGGTCGCAA
Organism: Caballeronia sp. INML1; assembly: GCF_023631085.1. Classification (NCBI taxonomy): domain Bacteria; kingdom Pseudomonadati; phylum Pseudomonadota; class Betaproteobacteria; order Burkholderiales; family Burkholderiaceae; genus Caballeronia; species Caballeronia sp. INML1. The sequence goes on from NZ_JALQDT010000056.1 coordinate 116,802, forward strand.
AGGGTTGATGCTCCCGAGTGACTGACGCGCCGAACCCTGGCCGACGGCGGACACCGGCGCTTCGGCCATTGCCAACGTTCGACGTGTTTCGCTTCTACGTCAGCGATATGGCGGGCTGCAGACATGGGCCGTCTTGAGACGGAGACCGCGCCCCCGAGTTCGTCCGAACTCACACCCACGACCCAAACCCGTCGGTCGTTCGATAAAGTACCGAGGCGCTCTTTTCCGAGCGGTGCAGTCATTCGCCTGCCTCCGCCGACGTCTGAGCAAAAAAAAATTTGTTCGCTGTTCGCTTCGTCAAACTTTTCGACGTCAATGTGAATCGTACAAGCCGATTCAGTACGGCTGGACGCTGTGCCATACGGTGTTGAGACCGTCGCCGGCCCGATCACCGGGCTTCTTGTCCATCAGCCCACGATAGAGCGGTTTGCCCTCATACGTCCACTGGCGTTGGCCGTTGGCAGTATCGACAAGCCCGAGTTTGTCCCTTGGAGTGTCGCCAGGGCTTGCCAGGGCGGGCGGGAAGTTTCTTGCGCAGTCGCCTTCGCAAGATCTTGCGTCGGGCGCACCTTGCCCACTAAACGAATACAGCGTCATGCCGTTCTCATCGACGAGTCGGCCGTTGTTCACTCGCGGTGATGCCGCGCTGGCCGATACTGCGGCAAGCAGGGTAACCAATCCGACTAGTGCTTTCATTTCGATTCTCCGGTTGGTCGGATTGAGCCACCGTTAATGCGGCGCCAAGATCCGAAGCAGCGGGCGTCCTTAGACACTCTTCAGCGGGAAGTACAAGTAATGCGTTTTGGCGTCGATGTAGACCACGTGAGCGTTAGGTCCTACGTGCCCGTCAGCCGGATGTCGGACGCCTTTGGCTTCTGCCTCGAACATTGAAGTCACGCCTTGCTCGCCCGCTACGTACACCGTGTGACTCGATGAATCGAATGCGAGAACGTGGGGATCAGCACTGATGTCGAAGGATTGAGAAACGCGCTTCGTCCGCAAATCCAGCACGAGCATGCGGTCATTGCCTTCGATGGGGTCAATCTCAATCAGTTGCTGGCGCGTCCGGACGTTCACGAAGACGTGATGCGAAACGGGATCGTACTGGGTGTTGTCAACCTTGCCACCAAGCGCGATGGTGGCGACGCGTTGTTCGAGTGCGAACCAGTGTGAGAGACGATTCATCATCGGCATCGTTCGGCACGCTTTCCGGTGCGCGTCCGGACGCGCGCTCGGTCATGCGCTCGGAACCCGCATCGCTGCCTGTAGCCGCATGGCTGCGTTATCCCAATTCAGGATGTTGAAGAGCTGATTGACGTACTCCATGCGTCGGTTCTGATATTTCAGGTAGTACGCGTGCTCGAAGACGTCCAGTACCAGTATCGGTTGGATGCCCCATGCCGTGAGCTTTTGGTGGTTCTCGCACTGGAGGATCATCAGCTTTCCGGTGGAAGGCAAATATCCCACCACACCCCAGCCCGATGCTTCCGTGGCGATCGTCGCCGCTACGAGTTGCGCCTTGAACTTGGCGTAGGAGCCGAAGTTCTTGTCGATAATTTGGGCCAGTTCGTTCTTTGGTTCGCCACCCTTGCCCGATAGGCTCGTCCAGTAAACCGTGTGCAGAATATGGCTCGAAAGCTGGAACGCGAGTTCTTTTTCGTGATACTTCACGAGCGCGAAGTCATTCGACTCGCGCGCTTTGCTGAGCGCTTCTTCGGCCTTGTTCGCTGCCGCCACAGCGGGTTTGTGATGGAAGGTGTAGTGCAATTCGACAGTACGCGCGTCGATGACGGGTTCCAGCGCGTCGAACGCGAACGGTAGTGGGCCAGCCGCATATTTGCCGTCGGCGTCAGTAAGGTTGTCGACATAGCCGTATTGGTCTGCAGCGTGCGCAGCATCGGCTTTCGCGATCATCAAGCCTGCCCCCACGGCAGCGGTCTGATGCAGGAATTTACGACGGGTTGCCATGATGTCTCCTCGTAGTGTGCCGAGGTGCTCGTCTTCGCTTCGCTCGTTTTCGCCCAGGAATTTCCCCCGCCGTTTTCCAGCTCGAAGCGGCTTACAGGTGAGTGAGCGGATAGACGACGAGACCAACCAGTGCGGCTGCCGCAACGACCACCGGCTCCTGCAGCTTCTTGAAACGCCAGAGCACAACGACGGTGATCAGTGCGAGCAGCGCCGTTGGCCAGTCGACGATGGAGCGACGTGCGATCACGATCACCGAGCCGGTGATCGCGCCGACCGCTGCCGCCGTGATGCCGTCCACAAACGCTTTGATGGCGGGGAGCCGCCCGTACTTCTTGAAGTACGGTGCAGGCAAGACCGTGAACAGGTAACAAGGCAGAAACGTACCGAGTGCCGCGACGCAGGCGCCGGGCAAACCCGCAACCAGATAACCGATGAATCCCACAGTGATGACGACCGGACCCGGCGTGATCATCGCGACTGCGACCGCGTCGACGAACTGCTTGTCGTTCAGCCAGTGATTTTCCGTGACGACTCCGCCGTATAGGAATGGCACGATCGCGAGCCCCGAACCAAACACGAAGGCGCCCGCCTTCGTAAAGAACAGTCCGATCTGGGTCATCAAAGAAACGTCATGCCCGCTCATGAGTCCACCGAGCGCCGGCCCGTGCACGGCGGCGAGCGCGTTCATGCCACCTTTGCCGAGCCACCGGGGCGGAGCGCGGCGAAACATGTTCACCAAGCCGCCGGCGATGAACAGCCACGCGACTTCCGATTCGGTCACGACCGTCACAGCCGCCACCACGAGGAAGATGGCCCAGAGCAGCTTGTCAGTTTTGAGGGTCTTGTTGACGAGCTTATAGGCGCTCATCGCGATGATGCCGACAACCCCTGCGGCAACGCCATAGAACACCGCCTGCATCCATGGCAATCCACCGAAGTGCACGTACGCCCAACCGAGCGCCACCACCATCAAGAACGAAGGCAGCACGAATGCGATCCCGGCGACCGTCGCACCCAGCACGCGGTAATGAACGTAGCCGAGATAGATCCCAAGCTGTGCGGCCAGCGGCCCTGGCATCATTTGCGCCAGCGCGAGTCCCTCGCGATAGTCGTCGTCCGTGATCCAACCACGCCGTTCAACGAGATCGCGGTGCATGTAGCCGACGAGTGCGACTGGCCCACCAAACCCGAACGTGCCGAGTTTGAGCATGTAGCGCATCAACTCGCCGAGGGAATACGAAGGCGCGACCGTCGCGGTCGTGCTCATGAGCGGCTCCCTGCGTCGGTGCTTTTCGCGCTCGCGGCGAAATGGGCGTACATCGAATCGAGCACGCGCGACATTTCGTCGAGCAGTGCGTCATCATCGGCCGCGCGCTCGCGCGCCCCCGCCATGATGGCTTCGAACCCGATCGCCTCGGGGACGGGCGCGCCACCCACGTCCATAACGTGAATCATCGCGCCAAGCCGCAACAGTGCCGGGTCGCGCTCGAGGTCGAAGCTCGCCATCAGCACCTCGAAGGTCACCCGCTCACCCACATGCGTGAACGCGGCACCGTCGAAATCGAAGCCCAACGCGTTCTTTGGACACGCCTCGGGAGAGCCGAGCCAGAGGAATCGGCCGTCCGGGTCGATGAAGCGGCGAATGAGCCAGGCGCTGGCGACACGATCCACCCAAAGATGCTGGCGCGTCGCCCACGTCCGCCCCTGATAGTCCTTGATCGCCAGTAGCCGAATTGCCCGCTCGGCCGAGTGTGGCTCACCGGGTGAGAGCACCGTATCGACGTGCGCCACGAAGTCCTGCCAGGCCGCCTCGGCGCGTGTCGCGCCGGCGTCCGGGAAGTAGTCGATCGCGACGATCGTCTCATAGTCCCTGCGTAGTCGACGCAGCAAGCGCCTGAGTTCGCTCTCCGACTGGCCTGCAACGGTCTTGCGGGATTCCGAGAGCGACTGGATGAATGTCGCGTAGTCCTCGGAACGATCGAACAACCCACGGAATTCGACGTCCTGTTCGACATCAAGGCTCGGCGCGCGGAGCACATATGCAGTGCCGCCAGCCTCTCCGATCGCAACTGATAAGTCGCGCAGCGTTGCTTCCCGCTCTGCAGAATGCGGCAGCAGGTAGATACCGTCACGCAGCACGCCACAGCCCTTGGCTTTCAGGGCGCGCCAGAAGCGCATGCGCGCGGTCGCGTTTTCGGTCGGCAGCGTGAGGACGAGCAGCAACCAGGTCGAGAGAGTTTCCATGTAGCGAAGTCTACAATCTCGTATTCATCGCTACAAGTTAACTTTAAGGAACACGCTCACAGTTAAACGACTCCGGAGCGAGCGCCCGGTACGCCAGCGCGGCGTGCAGATTCGGCAGCACCAGCGGATACATCACAGCGCGTTCGACGGGCATCGCGGCCGCTATTACGACGTCGAGGGCTATCACCTCTGCGAGCCTTCACCGCAGCGCACGCCGGTGCTGTTCCAGGCGGGATCGTCGGGACGCGGCCAGGCGTTCGCTGTGCGACATGCCGAATGCGTGTTCGTGTCGAGCCAGAGCAAGGAAGGCACGCGCAAGCTGGTCGACGCGCTGCGCGCGCAGGCGGTCGCGGCCGGACGCGCCCCGGGCGATCTGAAGATCATCATGGGCATCACCGTCGTGGTGGGACGCACGCAGCGCGACGCGCAGGAAAAATTCGCCGAGTACGCGCGCCATGCGAGCCCCGAGGCGGGCCTCGCGCACTTCGCGGCGGGCAGCGGCATCGACTATTCCACCTACGCGCCGGATGACGAGCTCGCCCCTTCCGGGCGGTCACAAGGGGCGGGGCATCGAATCGTCGGTGCAGCGCGTGACCGACGGCAAGCGCGGCGTGACCGTGCGGCATCTGCTCGAACAGATGCAACTGGGCGGACGCTATACGACGATCGTCGGCAATCCCATGCAGGTGGCCGACGCGCTACAGTCCTGGGTCGATGAAGCCGACATCGATGGCTTCAATCTCACGCGCACGGTAACACCGGAGAGCTACGAGGATTTCATCGATCTCGTGATTCCGGAACTCCAGTCGCGCGGCATCTACAAGACGGCGTATGCGCAGGGCACCCTGCGCGAGAAGCTGTTCGGCGAAGGCGCGCGACTCGGTCCGCGTCACACGGGCGCGGGCTTTCGCGATCTGGCCGACGCACCGGCCACGCAAGCGCCATGAGTCTTTCGGCGCCCCTGCTCCAGATCGACCAGTTGAGCGTGTCCTTCGGCGGACATGCCGCGGTGCGTCCTCTCGACCTGACGATCGCGCGCGGCGAGATCCTCGCGCTGGTCGGTGAGTCCGGCAGCGGGAAATCCACCGTCGCGCTCGCGACCATGGGCCTGCTTCCCGGCCGGGCGCAGGTGCAAGGCGCGATCCGCTTCGAGGAAAAGCCGCTCTTCACGCAGAGCGAGCGCGAATGGAGCGCGCTGCGCGGCAACCGCATCGGCATGATCTTTCAGGAGCCGATGACCTCGCTGAACCCGCTTCAGCCCATCGGCAGGCAAGTGGCCGAAGCGTTGACGCTGCATCGGCCGATGTCGGCGCAGGCCGCGCACAAGGAAGCGCGCGAACTGCTCGAACTCGTGCGCCTGCCCGAGGCGCAACGCCGCTTCGGGCACTACCCGCATCAGCTCTCGGGCGGCCAGCGGCAACGCGTGATGATCGCGATCGCCGTCGCGTGCCGTCCCGGCCTTCTGATCGCCGACGAGCCGACCACCGCACTCGACGTCACCATCCAGGCGCAGATTCTCGAACTACTCGACCGGCTGCGGCGCGAACTGTCGATGGCCGTGCTGCTCATCACGCACGATCTCGGCCGTCCGCGAGCGTCAGGTTATCGCCGAGTCTGCCCTGCGGCGCCTTGCCGTCGACTGCGCCGTTCGCCGATTTGCCCGATACGAAGACGAGATCGCCCCAGCGCGTGGCGTTCCGGTAATTCGCCTTCGGGTTGCTGGACGTGCGGCCAGGTTCGATCAGACGGTTCAGTCTTGCATCGGCGCTCATGGTGCTCCTCTTCGTTGTGGGTGGTTCAGGCTCAGAAAGGCGGCGGCGGCTGAAACAGATCGACCGCGTTGCCCATGTTGAAGTACCCGGCCTGGGCGAACAGCGCGATGCATTCAAGCCGTTCCGCGCGGCTTGCCTCATCATCGCGGTGCGTGGGCGTCCCGCATGCGCATGCCTGCATCGCGCGTCTTGCCTCACGCAGCATGCGGCGCTCGCGCGATGCGTCGAGTCGGACGGAGAGGATGTGCCAGTAGTGCAGCAGGTAGTGCGACATGAGCGGCATGAGCGGCTTCCTTCGATACACGATGGCTTCAATCTAGCCCGCTGCGAAGCGTTCCACAAACGAGCTTTTCTGCGATGTATTGCACGCGAAGCGCCGTGTCTGTGTCACATGCCGCTACGCCGGCCCCGCCTTGCGACGCCCGAGCAACACACCGGCGAGTCCCTGCAGCGCGCCGCACAGCATCAGATAGACGAAGCCGACGAAGAGGAAGATCTGCGCCGGATAAACCATCAGGCGGTTGTTGAGCTGATTGGCGAGGAACGTGAATTCCGGCACGCCGACGATATACGCGAGCGACGTGTCCTTGACGAGCGATACCCACTGATTGACGAACGAAGGCGTCATCACGCGCACGGCCTGCGGCAGGATCACTTCGCGCAGCGCCTGCCAGCGCGTGAGCCCGAGCGAGAGCGCCGCCTGCCGCTGGCCTTCGCCGATCGAGACGATGCCCGCATGCACCGAGTGCGACAGGTACGCGCCGCCGATCAGCGCCAGCGCGCATATCACCGTCGCGAGACCGGGCAGGTTCACGTGCAGCACCACCGGCATCAGAAAGAAGGTCCAGAAGATCAGCATCAGCACGGGAATGGCGCGGAAGAACGCGACCACCGCCGTGAGCATCAGATGCGCGGCGCCGCGCGTCATGGCGAGCGCGATGCCGCCCGCGAGACCCACCATCGCGGCGAGCAGCGCGGAAGCGACCGAGAGCGCCACGGTCAGCGCAATGCCGCCCAACGGTCCGGCAGGGAATGCGCCCAGCAGCAGATAGCGCAGCGAGGGAAACCACTCGAACCCGCTCATGCATGACCCCGTTGCAGCGCGCGCGCACCCGTGCGCTGCCAGAGAACCAGCGCCACCTCGATGACTGCGATGGTCAGCACGTAGAACACCGTGGCCGTGCCGAACGCCTGGAAGGTCTTGAAGGTCTCCGTATCGACCTGACGCGACATGTACGAGAGTTCGGCGACGCCGATCGCCATGGTGAGCGACGAGTTTTTCACCACGTTCATGTATTGCCCCGCGAGCGGCGGCGTCGCGATGCGCAGCGCCTGCGGCAGGATCACGTAGCGCAGCGCCGTATAGCGGCTCATGCCGAGCGCCGCGGCGGCCTGTTCCTGCGCATGGCCCACCCCGCGCATCCCGGCGCGGAACTCCTCGCCGATGAACGTCGTCGTGTAGCACGTCAGGCCGATCCAGCCGGCGAACAGCTCGAAGCTCGGCCAGCGTAGCGTGAGAATACCGAGCTTCGCCGCATGCGGCGCGTTGAGCCAGGTCATCCAGTCCGACGGCAGCAACGCGGCCGCGCCGAAATACCAGAACAATAGCTGCACGAGCAGCGGCGAATTGCGAAACACGAAGACATAGAGCGCGGCGACCCGCGCGACCGCAGCGCTTCGTGACGTGCGCGCGACCGCCAGCCCGAAGCCGAGCAGTGTCGCGCAAATGCCCGCGCACGCGGAGAGCATCAGCGTGACGGCCGTGCCCTGCTCCAGCCACGCGAGATACTTCGGTTCAAGCCAGCCTTGCATGATCGACCCATAGAACGGAAATCGTGAAGCCCGGGCGGTGCGATGTTGAGACGCGACCCGGGCATCGACCGCGGCAACGGGGATCAGCTGCTCTTCTGCGGATCGCCGATCTTGAACAGGCGGGGCAGCGGCGCGGCGCTCTTCGGTCCGAACCACCTGTCGTAGATGCGCCCCGCCTCGCCGTCCGCCTCGAGTCTGGTGAGCGTGCCGTTCACGGCATCGAGCAGACGCGTTTCGCCCTTCGGCACGCCGACGCCTTCGTAGTCGTTGGAGATCGTGAAGGGGGGAATCTCGTAGCTCGCCTTGTCCGGCACGCGCGCGAGCAGCGCGACGAGCTTGGGTCCGTCCTGCGTGATCGCCTGCACGTTGCCCGTGCGCAGCGCGGCGAAGGCAAAGGGCGTGTCATCGTAGGCGACGATGGTCGCGTTCGGGAACTTCGCACGCACCTGCTGTTCGTTGGTCGTGCCCTTGTCCGCGCCGATGCGCAGGCTGTTGATCTGATCAGGCGACTTGAGCACACCCTTCTTCGCGATGAACTGCGTGCCCGATGCAAAATACGGCGTGCTGAAATCGACTTCCTTCTTGCGCTCGTCGGTGATCGTGAAGTTGGCGAAGACGAGATCGACCTTGCCCGACTTCAGGAACGCAATGCGATTGGCCGGATTGGTCGGCTGCACTTCGAGCTTCACACCCAGGCTCCTCGCCACGGCGCGCGCGTAATCGACATCGAGCCCGACGATCTGATTGTCCTTCGGATCGACGAAGCCGAACGGCGGGTTGCTGTCGAACGCCGCGACGCGCAGCACGCCGGCCTTCCTGATGTCGTCCAGACGATCCGCGTGCGCGGCATTGGATGCGAGCACCAGCAGTGCGGCGAGCACCGCACCCCAGGTCCTGGTTTTCATGGATGAGATTCCTTCGTTCGTTGGGCCGGTGCACCGTTGTCGTGCGTCGGTGCGATGGCGAGGCACGCACTCTATCGGCGCGGAGTGCGCAAGGGAACGAAGTTTTTCTCAGGTCAAAAGCAGGTCGCGAGATTTGGCGGACTGCGTCGCGCGAACGCGGCTGCGTCGGCTCGGCCCCGCGATGATGCCGGACGCGCGCCTCGGCGACCTCGATAGCACATACGCGCCCTCGCGCTATCGATCTGCGAAACGCTTATTTGGGCCGCGCGGAGCCGCTTCTTATACTCGCAACTCCGTCGCACTCCGCTTCGAGGAGTGCCAATTCAGAGACCAGGTTGGAGGAAAGAGCGAATGAGTCTGCGCCCCCTGCACGATCGCGTGATCGTTAAGCGTCTGGATCAGGAAACGCGCACCGCGTCGGGCATCGTGATTCCCGAGAGCGCCGCCGAGAAGCCGGATCAGGGCGAGATCCTCGCCGTCGGTCCTGGCCGGCGCGACGCCGACGGCAAGCGCGTCGAGCCCGACGTCAAGGTCGGCGAGCGCGTGCTGTTCGGCAAATACGCGGGACAAGCCGTCAAGGTGGATGGCGATGAATTGCTCGTCCTGCGTGAAGAAGACATCGTCGCGGTCGTGAATCGCTGAAGGGAAGAATCAGATACAAGGAGTCGAACGACATGGCAGCAAAAGACATCGTTTTCTCGGATAACGCGCGCTCGAAGCTCATCGAGGGCGTCAACATTCTCGCCAATGCAGTGAAGGTCACGCTCGGTCCGAAGGGCCGCAACGTCGTGCTGGAGCGCAGCTTCGGCGCGCCGATCGTCACCAAGGACGGCGTCTCCGTGGCGAAGGAAGTCGAGCTCGCGGACAAGCTGCAAAACATCGGCGCGCAGCTCGTCAAGGAAGTGGCATCCAAGACCAGCGATCTCGCCGGCGACGGCACGACGACCGCGACCGTGCTCGCCCAGGCGATTGTGCGCGAGGGCAACAAGTACGTGGCCGCCGGCCTGAACCCGCTGGATCTGAAGCGCGGCATCGACAAGGCCGTCATCGCCGCCGTCGAGGAGCTGAAGAAGATCAGCAAGCCGACCACGACGAGCAAGGAGATCGCCCAGGTCGCGACCATCTCGGCCAACGGCGAGGAGTCGATCGGGCAGCGCATCGCGGAAGCGATCGATCGCGTGGGCAAGGAAGGCGTCATCACGGTGGAAGACGGCAAGTCGCTCGACGATGAACTCGATGTCGTCGAAGGACTGCAGTTCGATCGCGGTTATCTGTCGCCCTACTTCGTCAACAATCAGGACCGTCAGGTCGCCGCGCTCGACGAGCCGTATATCCTGCTGCACGACAAGAAGGTATCGAACATTCGCGATCTGCTGCCGGTGCTCGAACAGGTCGCGAAGGCCGGCCGTCCGCTGCTGATCATCGCGGAAGACGTCGAAGGCGAAGCGCTCGCGACACTCGTCGTCAACAACATTCGCGGCATTCTCAAGACCGTCGCGGTGAAGGCGCCGGGCTTCGGCGACCGCCGCAAGGCGCTGCTGGAAGACATCGCGATTCTCACCGGCGGTCAGGTCATTTCCGAAGAAACCGGTCTTTCGCTCGAGAAAGCGACACTGCAGGAGCTGGGGCAGGCGAAGCGCATAGAAGTCGGCAAGGAGAACACGACCGTCATCGACGGCGCGGGCGACAGCGCGAACATCGAAGCACGCGTGAAGCAGATCCGCGCGCAGATCGAGGAAGCCACCTCCGACTACGACCGCGAAAAGCTGCAGGAGCGCGTGGCGAAGCTGGCGGGCGGCGTGGCCGTGATCAAGGTCGGCGGCGCGACGGAAATCGAAGTCAAGGAAAAGAAGGACCGCGTCGACGATGCGCTGCATGCGACCCGCGCGGCGGTCGAGGAAGGCATCGTGCCGGGCGGCGGCGTCGCGCTCATCCGCGTGAAGCAGGCGATCTCCGCGCTCAAGGGCGCGACGCCCGATCAGGACGCGGGTGTCAAGATCGTATTGCGTGCGCTCGAAGAGCCGCTGCGTCAGATCGTGTCGAACGCGGGCGAAGAAGCAAGCGTGGTCGTCGCGAAGGTCTCGGGGGGCAGCGGCAACTTCGGCTATAACGCGGCGACGGGTCAATATGGCGATCTGGTCGAATCCGGCGTGCTCGATCCGACCAAGGTCACGCGCACCGCGCTTCAAAACGCGGCATCGGTTGCAGGACTCCTGCTCACGACCGATGCCACCGTGCACGAAGCGCCCAAGGACGCGCCGCTGCCCGCCGCGCCGGGCGGACCGGGCGCGGGCGGCCCGGGCTTCGACTTCTGATCGGCGCGATCAAGGCCTCGCGACGGCCCGGTTCATATCCGGGCCGACAGAGATCATCCCATTCGCTGGATGGCCCGAGCTGCTCGTGATGCCATGGGCAGAACCAGATTGAAGGCTATCGCTGATCGAGGGTATTACAGCGGTCCACAGATTACGGCGTGCCAGGATGCGCGCATTGCCGCCATCCTACTCAGGACCACCGAAAAATGTAACTTGGCAAACCGGGCCGGTTGGACCTTCTTCAAACCCGGCTTGCAGGCGGCCTCCGCCGTAAGGTCACTGATCAGAAACGCCTCATCCGCCTGACTTCAGAACTACTTTCGTCCAGCCGTGGTCGCGCGAGTCGAAGTGCTCGTAAGCCTCCCGCGCCTTGCTCAGTTCGATCTCGTGTGACACGATAAAAGAGGGTTTCGCCCTACCGGCATAAATCAGATCGCGCAGCTGGCGGTTGTAGGCTTTGACATTGCACTGCCCGGTGGCGATATGCTGGCCCTTGAACCAGCACGTTCCCCAGTCGAACGCGATCTCCCCCTTCTTGGCCAGGTCATCGGATGCGCCGGGATCCTGTGGCGTGAATACCCCGACCACACCGATGCCGCCGGTGAACTTCACCGACTGGACGAGATTGTTCATGGTCAGATTGGGTATCTCCTGTCCGGCGGGATCATGGCATTGATAGCCGACGCACTCGCAGCCGACATCGGCACCCCGCCCATGGGTGAGTTCCATGACGCGATCGACCGGATTGCACTTCGAATCGTCGATGGCGACCGCACCTATTGATTCCGCCAGCTGGAGCCGGTCGGGATGGCGATCCACCACCATCACATTGCAGGCGCCCTTGATCATCGCTGCATGCGCGGCCATCAGCCCGACTGGACCCGAGCCGTAGATGACGATTGCATCGCCCGGCCGCATCCCGGCGAGCTCAGTGGCATGCCATCCGGTCGGGAAGATATCGGCCACCATCACATAGTCGTTCTGCTTTTCCTCGGCATCGGGCGGGAGCTTCAGGCAATTGAAATCGGCCCAAGGAACGCGCAGGTATTCCGCCTGTCCGCCCTGATAGGGCCCCATGTCGGCGAAGCCGAAGGCAGCGCCTGCCATGCCCGGCTGAGGATTGGCGGTCAGGCAGAATGCGGTCAATCCCTTTTCGCAATTCCGGCAATGGCCACAACTGATATTGAAGGGCATGCACACCCAGTCCCCGACTTTTAAACGCTCAACTGCCTGCCCCACTTCCGTGACCTGGCCGAGATTTTCATGCCCGAAAACCCTGCCCTTTTCAAAGTCGGTCCTGCCTTCAAACATATGCAGATCCGAACCGCAGATATTAGTGCTTCTAATCTTCACGATCACATCGGTCGGCCGCTCGATTTTGGGATCGGGCACGTTTTCCACGCTGACTTCGCGCGGCCCTCTATAGACAACAGCTTTCATCATGTTTCTCCGGTTGCACGCAAGCCCGCCTCACCCCACCCGCTCGATTGCCGGAAGTCGTGAGTCGGACCGGACAGCGTTACCACATGACCCTCCGCTGATGCCCCAGGCGTCGTACCGGTTCCGAACACCTGTGCGTTACCAGGCGTCCGACCGAGTGCCAGGCCTTCTTTCTCAGCGTCTTCGCCTTCGTCCCAATGCTACCCATCCAGCCGCGGAGGGTTCTCTCCATCGGATCAGCTGGCCGATTCGCACGGACCTCCCTTGTGCAGCAAGGCATATTCCAGATGAAAGCGATGCGAGCGAGACGCGAGGCGCATGTCTGCGCCGATGGAGTTACGAATCGGTCACCGTGGTTCCGCGAAACATGGGCCGCGCCTGAGGCATCAGCGCGACCTTGATGCAGCCATTCTCTTTGTCGAGGAAAGTCTTGTACATCGCGGAGCGTGCGATGCGACCCTTCTCGGCCATTACGGGCTTCCGCTTGCCGAAGGAATTCACGATCCGGCGTTCTCGAGTAGCAATTGCGGGGTCGCCGTGCGAGTAAGGTGCCGCAAGCACAGCAGATAAGGGACAAGGATCAGCGAGAAGGCGAAAGAAATGGCTGCGCGCATGGCTCAACATCACAGGAGCCTGCCAGCGGCGATCGTTTCCGCCGTGACGGTGTGTCCACGCCCATATGGCGTCGCTGCGTGTCCGAGCCTTCCTGCGAACCGCTCCATGAGCAAACCCATCCGACCAATTCGCGCGACTCTCGACGAGTTTCGGCTGCAATGGCGCGTGCTGACCTTCTATGAGCGCTTCGAACAGGTGATCGCCCATATGCTGAGCGTCGTGATCTCGGTGATCATCGTCGTATCGCTGTGGCAGTTGGTTCGGGCGGTCATCGCGCTGTTACTGTCGGGGGCGCTCGATCCTCTGGACCATGCGATCTTCCAGGCGGTCTTCGGGATGATAATGACACTGTTGATCGCGATGGAATTCAAGCACTCGATTACACGCGTCATGTTGAGACGCGATCACATCGTGCAGGTCAAGACTGTGATCCTCGTGGCGATGCTCGCGATAGCACGCAAGTTCATTATTCTCGATCCAGCCTCGGACCCGGCTCGCATCGCCGCCCTCGCGGCCGCGCTGGTTGCACTTGGCAGCGTCTACTGGCTGATGCGGCAGCGCGACGATCCCGTCGATGCCGCGATCGCCGAGCGCGCCGAGCGAGAGCGCGAAGAGCGCACCTGATTCACCTACGTTCCCGCCGAGGTCATCGAAAACTTGCAGGTTTTGCTCGATCTCGCGCAAAGCTGCAGGTCTCGGCGCGCGCCATCCCGCAGCACCGGCGACCAGTGACACATCCGTAAACGGTCCCGTCATGGAACGGTCCGATTTCTCCTGCCCTCCGTCCCCCGCGTGCACCTGACTGCAGCGATCCCTGCCGACCATAATGCCGCGCGTCCCCATGCATATAAAAAAGTAAATTGAGCATCGACGAAAATCGAACACTACAATCTGAGGCACGTGACTCCGATTCCCGCATCCTAGGCGATACGCATCATGGGGCAAAATACAGGTTCTTCGCACTTGCAATGGTTTCACTGCCACTCGATCGGTACGTCCTGCACGGACTGCGCCACTGAGTCGGCGCAATGGATCTTGTGTGTCATCCCGGCGGACCAGACCACCGCACACGCGAGCGTCGCCGGCGGCAGCGCACGTTCATGTGAGTACATAAGCGTCAGTGCGCCATTCATCGCGATCGTGCCGGCGTGGGCCCGCACCGTGCTCGACAATGAGGACGATCCGCGCGGACTCGTCGTCGCGCTCAGTTCGGCTAAATTAATGGAAACCGCTCGAACGTCGCTCGGCATCATGGGGTGCGATATCCCATACTGGTTCAAGGCGTGGGACCCTTTCCTACGCGAAGCGGCCTACACCCTTTCTGCGTTGTACTCCGGCAGAAGCCCGGACCCCATATGTCTCGCCGCGTTCGGCGACGTGATTGCACTGCATCTCGCGTGTCGATATGGCCGCCCCGCCGATCCGCGCGACACGGGCACAACGCTCACCCACGCAAAGCTGAGCGTCGTGGAACGCTTCATACACGAGCACATCGCGGAGCACATCCAGATCGAGCACCTCGCTGCGCTCGTGCACATGAGCTCGTCGCATTTCGCGCGGGCTTTCAAGAACGCGACAGGGCATCCTCCCCACTTTTACCTGACGACCGAAAGGTTGAGACTAGCGCAGTCGATGCTCTCGGAAGGCAGCCTCCCGCTCATTGATGTCGCAGCACGCGCGGGCTTCCAGACCCAGCAGCATTTCACCGAAGTGTTCCATCGATATGCAGGCTGCACGCCCCGCGCGTTCCGCCTTGCGCATTCCCGCCCGACGTTCCGATGATGCGCGCGGTTCGATCCCTGAGCGACCAACAATCGCAGAAATCCGACACCTCTGGGCAGGAACTCGGAAGAAGCGCGCGCCTCGCGGACATACGCTGGACCATACGTGCCGCATAAAGTTGCGCGCGCAGTATGGGTCGGCTGCTGGCGATTCGACCGAAAAACTCAATCATCGACGAAGTATTCGGACTGGCATGTGGTGCTCGCGCGCCGTGGTGCCGCCGGCATCCTGGCCGGCCTCCTCGCGCTCTGTTTCGTGGTCTCACGCTGCCATCATCACCGGCGTGCTGAATCTGATCGCCGGGGGTCGGCAAAATGCGCGGCCGCACGGAGTAGCTGCTGACCTTCATCGGCGTGCTGTCGGTGCTGTCCTCGTCCGCGGCGCATGGAAGTGGCGCAGCGCCAAGCTTCGCGACAAGTTGAAAGCGCCGCTGCGTTCTTGAGCGCGTCCTGCGCCCGGCGCAACATACCGTTGCTTATCTGGAGAACGCCATGACGACTATCTTCGCATCGGCCGCAAGGCTTTCGATCATCGTGCTTGCGCTAACCGCCGGTGGCTTCGTGGCCAGCGGCGCGATCGCGCAGGATGCGCCCATCGCCGGCAAGGCTACGCTCGGCGTGACCGTCACCGAAGCGCAATTGGTCGCAACAGGCTGGCGCGCATCCAAGATGATCCACACTGATGTCTACAACGAAAAGAACGAAAAGATCGGCCGCGTCGACGACCTGATTGTCGCTCCCAATGGCTCGCTCTCGGCCGCGATTATCGACGTGGGCGGCTTTCTCGGGATGGCGGCGCACCGCGTCGCCATCCCCATTCAACAGTTCAAGCAGATAGCGCCGAAGGCAATCCTGACCGGCGCAAGCAAGGAGGCGCTGAAAAAGCTGCCGGAGTTCGAATACGCCAAGGGCTGACATCGGCCGCGAACGCAGCGGCACGAGTCACTGACGTTTTGGGCCACCACGCGCGTTCGGGCGATTTCAGCGAGCGATTCCATTGCCGTCGACCTCGATCGTGCCGATACGCGTCATGCGCGTGCCCAAGCGGTAGAAACAAGGCAGACCGCAAAGCAAATCGAGATTAGGTAAGCCGCGAATCCCGCGAGGTCTCGCCGCGAGGGATCGTAAAGCAGGCGGCCGGCGAGGCAGAGATATCCAGGATGTGGACAACCCCAGTCGCCCACATTTCAACGCACAGCGCGTGGGCAGAACCTCAAGAGGAACATCATGGCCAAATGCAGTGTTTGCGGCAAACCGGCGACTACACAGATCACGATCACCGAGAACGGCCAGCGCCGCCAGTTGATGCTGTGCGACGAACATCACATGGAGTTCATGGCACGCCATCAGCGCAGCCTGTCGCCACTCGAGTCGCTTTTCCACGGCGGGTTGTTCGAGCGCCTGTTCGAGGAAGGATGGTCGCCATTCGAAAACGGCGGCACGGACTGGGAGCGGGCCGGACGTTCCGCGCCTGGCCGCGGGTCGGCTTCGGCCGGGTCATCCGGTCCGTCTGAAGCAGCGGGCGGTCCCGACAGCAGCGGTGCCCGCCCTCGCCGACGCAGGCGTGCACGCGAGGCCGTCGACCTGCAAAGCTTTCTGAGCGAAAGCGGACTCGACCGGTTGCAGGCGGCCGCGCAGAAAGCCGTCGAGTTCGGCAAGAACGAGGTCGACACGGAACATCTGCTGCTCGCGCTCGCCGATAACAACGTGGTCAACGAAATCCTGCGAGAGTTCAAGCTCGATGCCGACGATATCAAAAGGACAATCGAACGGGACGCGCCGCGCGGTTCGGCCAAATCCGATGGCGAGGAGGCCCGAATCGGCGTTTCGCCGCGCGCAAAGAGCGCGCTTGAAAATGCACTCGTGGCGTCGCGCGAGCTCGACCATAGCTATGTCGGCCCGGAGCACATCCTGATCGGTCTCGTCGAGGAAGAAGACGGCTTCGCCGGCGAACTGCTGCGCAAACTCGGGCTGACGTCACAATCGCTGCGTCAGAAAGCGGTGAAGGTGGTGGGCCAGGGCGCGGAAGACGGTAGCGTCGAAGGCCGCTCCTCCACTCCGACGCTCGATAAATACGCACGCGATCTGAGCCAACTGGCAAAGCGCGGCAAGCTCGATCCGGTGATCGGCCGCGACAAGGAAATCGAAACGACCATCGAAGTCCTCGCACGGCGCCGCAAGAACAACCCAGTGCTGATCGGCGAGCCAGGCGTCGGCAAGACGGCGATCGTCGAAGGTCTGGCGCAACGCATCGCGCAGGACGAGATCCCTGAAGTGCTGCGCGGCAAGCGCGTGCTCGAGTTGAACATCAACAGCGTGGTGGCAGGCGCGAAGTATCGGGGCGAATTCGAAGAGCGCGTCAAGCAGGTGCTTGACGAAATCGTTGCGAATCAGGACCGGCTCATCATTTTCATCGACGAGCTTCATACCATCGTCGGCGCGGGCCTGGGCGGCGGCGAAGGCGGGCTCGATATCGGCAACGTGTTCAAGCCGGCGCTCGCGCGCGGCGAGCTGCATCTGATCGGCGCAACCACGCTCAATGAATATCAGAAGTACATCGAAAAAGATTCGGCGCTCGAACGGCGTTTCCAGCCAGTGATGGTGCCCGAGCCGAGTGTCGAGGACACGATCGATATCCTGCGCGGCCTGCGCGACCGGCTCGAGGCGCATCACAAGGTGAAAATTACCGAAGAGGCGATCACGGCCGCGGCGAAGCTGTCGGATCGCTATATCGCCGCCCGCTTCCTGCC
The DNA here is from genome assembly GCF_023631085.1 of Caballeronia sp. INML1. Taxonomy (NCBI): domain Bacteria; kingdom Pseudomonadati; phylum Pseudomonadota; class Betaproteobacteria; order Burkholderiales; family Burkholderiaceae; genus Caballeronia; species Caballeronia sp. INML1. The sequence continues at coordinate 134,404 of NZ_JALQDT010000056.1, forward strand.
AGACAAGGCCATCGACCTGCTCGACCAGGCCGCGGCACGCGTGCGGATTTCGTCGAACTCGCGACCGCAAGCGCTGCACGGTATCGAGGGCTCTATCCGCCGTCTGCGACAGGAGCAGGACTCGGCGAGCGCGGCCAAACAGTTCGACAAGGCGAAGCAACTGCAGGAGAAAATCACGGCCGAGCAAGCTCGTCTGAACGAGTCGACCGAAGCCTGGAAGAAAGAACGCGGCACCAGTTCGCAGGAAGTCACGGCGGAAGATATCGCGCAGATCGTGTCCTCGCTGACCGGCGTGCCGGTCTCCGAGCTAACGGCCGAGGATCGCGAAAAGCTGCTGCGTCTGGAAGACCGTTTGAAGGAACGCGTTGTCGGCCAGGACGAAGCCGTAACAGCCGTATCGAAGGCCGTGCGACTTTCGCGCGCGGGGTTGACCGAAGCGGGCAAGCCGATCGCCAGCTTCCTCTTTCTCGGACCGACGGGCGTTGGCAAGACCGAACTCGCGAAGGCGCTCGCAGCCGCGGTGTTCGGCGATGAAAACGCGCTCGTGCGCATCGATATGAGCGAATACTCGGAACGCCACACGGTGGCCCGTCTCGTCGGCGCGCCTCCGGGCTATGTCGGTTACGAAGAAGGCGGCCAGCTGACCGAGCGCGTGCGGCGCCACCCATACAGTGTCGTGCTGCTCGACGAGATCGAAAAGGCGCATTCCGAAGTGCACAACATCCTGCTGCAATTATTCGACGAAGGACGTCTGACGGACGGCAAGGGACGGCTCGTGGATTTCACCAACACCGTGATCATCGCCACCAGCAACATCGGTTCGCAGATGATTCAGGACAACATGAAGGCCGATTCGAAACAGCTCGACTATCCCGCGCTGCGCGACCGGCTGATGGAAATCCTGCGGCATCACTTCAAGCCGGAGTTCCTCAACCGTGTCGATGAAGTGGTGGTGTTCCATGCGCTGGGCAAGGAGCAGATCCGCCGGATCGTCGATCTGCAGCTCCAGCGCGTGCAGCGCACGGCGGCCGCGCAGAATATCGAACTGTCGTTCGACGATGCACTGCGTGATCATCTGGCTACGGTCGGATACGATCCCGAGTTCGGCGCACGGATGCTGAAGCGCAAGATCCGTCTGGAAGTCGAATCGGAACTCGCCGACTCGCTGTTGAGAGGCGATGTGCGCAGCGGCGATGCCGTCGAAATCGGCTGGGATGCCGGTGAAAAGGCCGTACGTGTGAAGAAGCTGGCGGCGGAGGAATCGACGACCGCTGAAGAAACCAGGAAAACCGCCGAAGCCTCGGCCTGAGGCGCGGAAACGACGGGTGCGGCCGGCGGAGTCAACGCCGCCAGCTGTACCCGCTTACAGTGTCACCTCTCCTGCGATCATCTCGTCGCGATAGCACCAGATCCACGATTCGCCCGGTTCAATGGAACGCACCAGTGGGTGGCCGGTCGCATGATAATGCGCGCTAGCATGGCGATCGGGCGACGAGTCGCAACAAGCAACATGACCGCACGACATGCACAGCCGCAGATGCACCCAGGCGTGGCCGAGTTTCACGCAGTCCTCGCAATAGCGCTTCGTGGTTTGTAACACGCGGATGCCGTCCAGATGCGTGCAGGTGGGAGTCATGGTCAGCTCCTGGTGATGAGATTGGGACAAAGCGAGCGGATAGCGCCTCACTCATGCGAGGCACATCATGCGCCGCTCAGATAGCGGTGCACGAGCGCTACCGCCGTGGCTCCTTCGCCGACGGCGGCTGCCACGCGTTTGATCGAGCCATGGCGGACATCGCCGGCGGCGAACACGCCGGGCATGCTGGTTTCCAGATACAGCGGCTCGCGATCCAGCGGCCACTGCAGCTTCCGGTCCGTGTCGTGGAGGTCAGGGCCTGTCACGAGATAGCCGGCTTCATCGCGAGCCACGCCCACTTCTTTGGCCCAATCGGTCTGCGGCAGGCCGCCAATGCAAACGAAGAGCCAATTCGTCTTCACGCGTCGCGCTTCGCCGCCGCTGCGATGGGTCAGCGTGATTTCGCGTAGCACGTCGTCGCCGTGCAATGCGGTAACGGTCGTGCAGGTCAGCACCTCGATGTTCGACGCGGATGAAATACGGTCGATCAGGTACTGCGACAGTGTGCTTTTCAGCGACGTGTCGCGCACCACCATCGTGACGTGATTGCAGTACTGGGAAAAATGCATCGCGGCCTGCCCCGCCGAATTGCCGCCGCCCACGATGTACACGTCTTCGCCGCGAATCAGCGACGCCTCGCTCGCACCCGCGCCGTAGTACACACCCGCGCCGCTGAAGCGCGCTTCCTCCGGCAATTCGAGCCGCCGGTACGCGACGCCCGTCGCGCACACCGACGTGCGTGCCGTGATCCGCGTACCGTCTTCCAGCTCGACGATACCGTTGCCCGTCGAGAATTCCGCACGCACGCCGGCACGGGCCAGCAGGATTTCCGCGCCGAAACGGACTGCCTGATCGCGAGCCCGCTCTGCGAGCTCGGTACCGCTGACCCCGTGCGGAAACCCCAGGTAGTTCTCGATCTTCGAAGTGGTGCCGGCCTGCCCACCGACAGCCCAGCGCTCCACCAGCACCGTACGCAATCCCTCGGACGCACCGTAGACCGCAGCGCTCAGACCGGCCGGCCCGGCGCCATAGATCGCGAGATCATATTCCGAGCGTGACGGGCTGCGGAACCAGCCGAGCTTTTCGGTGATCTGCCGGATGGTGGGACATTCCAGTCGCGTGCCGTCGTGAAACTCGCACACCGGCAGGCGCGAGTCGCCGAGATGCTGCACGTGTGCCAGCTTCGCCGCCTCTTCATCGCTGTTGAGTTCGACCCACTCGAAGGGAATGTCGCAACGATGCAGGAAATCGCGGATCGCATAGCCTTCCGACGACCGCATGCGTCCATAGATCTTGACCATGTGTGCCTCGCCAATGTCTGTGTTGCGACATGTGTAGTCAACAGTCAAAGGGCATTCGCCGACGCTTCGATCTTTTGACGGATGACGCGGCGGCCCGTTGGAGGCCGTCACACACGGCTTGGGCCTCGGTTAGTCATTCTGGCTGAGCGGTCTCGGGACGAAACTTCGTCAACTCATCCGAAGCCTTGAATACGCTGACTGCGCGCGCCATGCGCCGGAATCGCTCTGCTCCGGTTGCACCGCGAACGCGTACCCTCGCCACGCGAACGTCTGTCTCTGCACACGGTATCCGGCGTCAGGCCGGGACGCCGCCTCGATTCGTTGAACGCACTGGCCCGCGCACGTCGTCTCAATCCGGCAGAATGAACTCCGTACGCATGTCCTCGATGACACGCCTGACCTCTCGAAGATAGTGGGCGCCGCTTTCATTGAGCGCGAGCATGTCCCAGTTCCGGCCGGAGGCATCGGGCGGATGCCGCTCCGGCAGCGGCACGCGGACTCGCAGATGGTGGGGAACGTCAGTTGCAAGCTGCTCGACGCGCCGTTGTGCTTCGTCGCGAATCTGTTCGGCCGTTTGAATCGACTTGGACATGGGCTTGCCCTCATGAGTGGCGAAGGTCGACACGGACTCACGTCGCGCGAAAGTCTCGCGCAGAGATCACGCGCAGGTGATTTAAGTCTAGTGCCTGTTCGGAGAAAGGTATGCGCTGGCGGTAAAGTACGTGCGATGACTAGCCGCGACGATCACCGCGCGCGACGAAAGTGATGCTTCGTTCACTTTCATGCCATCCTCGCCCGGGCGGTGTTCAGGTAGCCACGCCGCCGGTGTTCAGGCCCTCCAGTGCCTTTCTCAGACGTTCCTCCTCAACGTTCGTCAGAGACGTCTTCAATACCTTTCCACCGAACGGTTTCAGTTCCGGCAGGACCTTGTCGAAATTCACAAGTCGGCGACTCGGCAACGCTGCAGCGGTGCACCCGCCCGGCGCTTACTTCCGCATGCTGCGGGGGCCAGTGACGGAATGTAATCATCAATCAAGATTAGGCTTGCGCTGTATGCGGTTCTTCCGCCTTCCTGCCGAGACATGTCGGTTTTCGATCAGCGATGCAGCGACAACTTCACCCGTGTCATGCTTCAAGATTCCGCCTGCCGTTGAAGCGCGGCGAGCCGCCGTTGACGGCGCACATTCACAGCTTCGCTTTCTTGCCCCGCGCACTCTCGGCTAGCCCTTCGATACCGGTGTCCGCGTTGCGACACACGTTTCGCAGGGACGGCTCAGGCGCAAACGCGTTTGCTCGAAATTCGCGCTGAACGTAATCGAGGCCCGTTGGGGTGCAAGAAGTGCGGGGAGAGAGAGAAGGACTATCAGGGGCTTCAACCTGACTGTGGGATGAAGCCCAGTTCGTCGAAGGCCGCAATCGCGGCGCGAAGCTTGCGCCAAAGCGCGCCACCAGCGCGTCGCGCTCGGTAAACATTGTTTGCTTCCCTCAGAGCCGCAATCAATGACACGCACAATGAAGTCGGTCCTGTTGCACTAACCGAGCACCCCGTTCTGCTTTGACAGGGGACGTCCAAAGCGTACCTTCGACGTCGGTGGCGAACAAACCGCCTGAACCATCCTTCAGTGGCGATAATGCGTGCATCCACTCGTCGCTTTCCATGTCGCGCAGGCGCGTTCCTGAGGGTTTTCGGCGGCTCGCCGCTGCGTTGATAGCATGCTTCGACCTGTGGCTACACTGGCAGTTTCCGGCTTTCCCCACCGCGATCGGGCATCATGGACCTCAAGCAAATCCAGTATTTCATCGCCCTCTTCGAGGATGGCTCTGCCACGCGCGCGGCCAAGCGCCTCAATATCGTGCAGCCCGCGCTCAGCATGCAGATTTCAAAGCTCGAAGCCGAACTGCGACAGAAGCTCTTCGAACGCGGCCCGCACGGCATGGCGCCGACCGAAGCGGCGCGCCTCATGTATCGCCTGTACACGCCGATCATGCGCGACATTGAGCACGCGCGCGAGCAGTTGAGCCGGCGCGACATGATCATCACGGGGCGCATTTCGCTCGGAATGGTGGCGTCGGAAGCGGAAAGCGTCTTGCCGGAGTCGCTCGCGAGGTTTGACGCGCTCTTTCCGCAAGTCGAGGTATCGGTGGCCGACGGCTTCAGCGCACAGCTCATCGATGCGGTCGAGGCAGGCCGGCTCGATGCCGCGATCATCAACAAGCCGCGCGGTCGCCTCGCGCTCGATGTCGAGCCGTTGCTGGTCGAGGAAATGGTGTTCGTGACGAGCGCCATACATGGCGTCGAGCTACCGCACGAGATCGATCTCGCGAATATGTCCGGGGTAGAACTCGTACTGCCAACGCGCCGCAACGGCCTGCGCGGCGCGCTCGACGCCGCGCTGATGGCCGCCGATATCGTCATCAAGCCGAAGTTCGAAATCGATCTGCTGAGCTCGATCGTGCAGTTCGTCGAGCAGGGAAATATCGCGACGATCCTGCCGCGCGTGGTCGTGCAGCGCAAGGTGGATGAAGGCGTGCTGCGCGCTCACACGATCACATCGCCGCCGATAGTGCGGCACATCATCCAGGTCACACATCCAAAGCGGCCGATCGGCCCCGCCGCACAGGCGCTCATCACGATTATCACTGACGAGATAAAGCGCGTGACGACGGGTGTTTTGGCAAAGCAAGCGCCTTAGCGGCTGCGTTCCAACGGTTCGCGCGCACGACTCGGAACGTCGCTTCGCGTGCCAAACAGCGTGTCGCAGATCGGGAACGTGAGGTTGAAGTTCTGTGTCGCCATCACTTCGGGATCGTGGTGTGTGGCGTGCAGGCGCCGCACTGTGTTGACGAGCGGAACGCGGTCGAGGAAGGGGCTGTCGGTGAAGTGTGAGAGCGTATGCAAGCCTTCGTACATCAGAAAGTACGCCGCCATCGTGAACAGCGCGATGTAGCCTGCGTTGCGAGAGAATACGAACCCGATCACGAGCGCGAACGGCACGGCCGCCAGCACGAACGCAACCGGCGCGAAAGGCGGAAACAGCAGCGCGCGCCAGTGACGGTGGCCCTTGTATTCAAGCGTCACATGCGTGAAGAACCGGTGATGGACCGCGCAATGGCGCTTGTAGATCATGCTGAAATACTTCGTCGGACGATGCAGCACGTAGCGGTGCGCCGCCCATTCCGCCCAGTTGCCGAACAGAAAGAGCGGAATGACCGCCAGCCATTCGGCGAGCGTCGGCGCATGAAGCTGCATCAGGCAATACACGATCACGCCGCCGGTGAAGAGCAATGTGAAGCCGAGGTGCATCTCGCCGCGATACCACCATGGCGTGGCATTGACATACTCGTCACGGAACTTGTAGGAACGCGCACGAACGTCTTCTTCGTATTTCATCGATGTCTCCAGCTGTTGTGAAAGGCGTGCGCCGGTTGGCGTCCGCCGTTATGTCCAATGACTCAGGAGGGACTGCGCGCGGAACCGCCTTCGAGCTTGCCAAGCGTCTCGGGCACGACGAATGCGCCCACGAGGAAGATCACGCTGATCGCGCCGATGAAGATGGCTAGCGTCATCGGCAGCTGGCTCGCGTCCTTCGCCACCAGCGACACGGCCGTCGGCATCATCCCGCCGATCGCGAAGCCGATATTCCAGGAAAGGCCCGTGCCGGTCGCGCGGATCGAGGTCGGGAAGCGTTCGTTCAGGAAGATCAGGATCGGCGCATATCCCGCGCTGCCAAGCGCGCTGAGAAGGACTGCATAGATGCCGACCATCATGATGCTGTCCGCGGTAGGCAGCAGCAAAAACAGCGCGGGCAACGCGACGAGCCGGATCAGCCCGATCCACACGAACGCACCCTTGCGGCCGATGAACGTGCTGAGGTGCCCTGCCGCGATCGATGCGATCACAACCGCGACGCTGCAGATCATCAGGATCGCCGCGGCCGCACCGTTGGGTGCGTGGCTGACTACCTTCAGGAACGTCGGCAGGTAGCCCGATGTCAGATAGTAGCCGCTGCCGCCGCCAATCGTCAGGAGCAGGTTGACGAAAAGGATCTTGCGATAGTCGCGCGAGAACAGCGTCTTGAGCGGCGAGCGCACAACTTCTACAGGCGCGCTCTTGACCTGCGCGGTCGCCCTCGCAGCCTTTTCGGCGGCGAGCTTCTTCCAGAGAGGCGACTCTTCAAGGCTGTTAAACACGAAGAGACCGAGCACCGAGCTGATGATGCCGGTGAAGAACATGCAGCGCCAGCCCCATACGTCAAAGGCATCGCCGGGGAAAAGCGCCGACATCGCGAGGAACGTTACCGAGGCGAGCAGCGCGCCGAGCCCTGCCCCGCCGCCGCCAATCAGTCCCGACACCGCGCCGCGATACTTCGGCGCGACGGATTCCGTTCCGATGGTATGCGTGGACGCAACCACGCCGCCGACGAACACGCCCTGGATGAGGCGCAGCAAGAGGAAGAGAATCGGCGCGAGCACGCCGGCTTGAGCGACGGTCGGCAGCAGGCCGAACGCGGCCGTCGACAGGCCGACGCCGACCACCGCCACGATCATCGCGCCTTTACGGCCACGGCGATCGGCGTAAGAACCGAAGAGCGCGGAGCCGAGCGGGCGCATCAGCAGTGTCACGGCGAACGATGCATAGACGGCGGCGAGAGAAAGCATCGCGTTTTCGGAGGGAAAGAAAAGACGCCCCACCACTGGCGCGACATATAAGAGCACGAACAGATCGAACAAGTCCAGTGCCCAGCCGAGACACGAAGCTACCACTGCGCCCATCACCTGTCGCTGATCGACAGCGGGTGCGGCGGCGCCATTTTGCGCTGCTACGGACATTTCCATCTCCTTGAATTCACCGGGCCATCTCTCGATCGACCCGGTGTTGAAGGCACGTTGTTATGGCGTGCTCTTATTGCCGTTAAGAAACTTGTCAGTGCGCGGCGGCGAGCGGCGTCGTTGTCCATGCGCTGCCTGCGCGTCTCCTGACCATTGCGTCGGCGATCTTTTCGGCAATCATGATGGTCGGGATATTGGTATTCGCCGAAGGCAGTCGCGGCATCAGCGATGCATCAACCACTCGCAAGCCTCGCGTTCCGTGCACTCTGCCCTCGGTGTCGGTCACGGCGCTGCGCTCGCGCGCGTCGCCCATGCGGCACGTTCCGCTTGCATGCCATACGCCAAAGACGTTCGCGCGGATGAAATCCGCGAGCGCGCGTTCATCGGCGAGCAGCTCGGAGATCCTGAGCCCCCGCGTGAAAAAGCGTTCGATCAGCAGGCGGCGAATCGGCGCGGGTGTATCGAGCAGCGTGCCGAGCACCGAAGTCAGCAGCGCGTTGCCCTCGCCAACACGGCTTAGCGCCTTCACGCGCGGCGAAAATGCCGCAGGAAAGAAATCGCGCTGATCGTGACCGAGGCCCGATGCCGCGACGATCTTCGCGAGCACCCGCACGCCGATCGCAAGCCGATCGAGGTCGCGTTCATCGTCGAGCAAATTGAGTTCGACACGCGGTGCGACCGCTGCATCGGATGAAACGAGCTGCACGCGGCCTCGCGAATACGGCCGGTTGCACCAGAGAAAGAAGAGACCAAGCCGGTTGCCGAGCGAATGCCATGCGGCACGCGTCGCGCTCGACAGATACAGATCCGACGATTCGCCGCCATCGACGCCCGACGTGAAACGAGCCGCCGTCATGCTTGCGCGCCGCCGGGAAAGCGGCATACGAAAGCGCGGTTCGAGAAAATGGCAGAAGGTGAGCGACGGATGATCCTGCAGATTGCGCCCGACGCCTGGCAGGTCGACGCGGCATCCAATGCCGAGCTCGCCGAGCTCGTGCTCCGAACCGATGCCCGCGCGCATCAGCAACGCGGGCGACTGGAGCGCGCCTGCACAAATGACGACCTCATCGGCGAAGAGACGCACCCGCTCGCCGTTCGGCGCCACCGCGACCACGCCCTGAGCAGCGGTCCCTTCCATCACGATTCGCTCGACACGCAGGTTCGAATAGACAGTGAGATTGGGCCGCTTGCGTGTCGCTTCGTCGAGGTACGCGACAGCGGTAGACACGCGTTTGTCGTCGATATTTGAGAACGCCCCCGGGAAAAAGCCATCGCCGAACTCGGCATTCTGGTCCTGCAAGGCGGCGAAGCCGTTCGCACGCAGACCATCGGCGAACGCGTGACAGAACGGGGGCCAGTTTTCCGGCATGATGCGGCGGATCGGCACTGGACCATCGCTGCCATGCAACGCCCCGGAGGGGAAATTCACATCACGCTCGAGCTTGCGAAAATAGGGCAGCACGTCGTCCCATGCCCAGCCCGGCGCGCCATTTTCGGCCCACTCGTCGTAGTCGCGCGGCAGGCCGCGATTCGCCGACTGCACGTTGATACTCGACCCGCCGCCCATCACACGGCCCTGCTCATACACGCGCGGCGCCGATGTCTTTGTCGCCTTCGCTTTCAGATCCGGCCAGATGTAGGTATCGCCGCAAAAGACGGGCATTGGATAGCTGTCGAGGATATGCGCGGGCACCGCGCCCGGCGGCGTATCCGCGCCCGCCTCGACCAACGCGACGCGCAGCGACGGCACCGCCGACAGTCGATGCGCGAGCACGCATCCCGCCGATCCGCCACCGATGATCACGTAGTCGAAACGTTCCATTGCCTGTCTCCTCGTCTCTTGCTGGCTTCTCAGGAACCGCGGAACGCGGGATTGCGCTTGCCGTGGAACGCTTCGACGCCTTCACGGAAATCGTCCGAGGTTCGCAGACGGCTATAGCAATGCCCTTCGAGTTCGATCGCGATCGAGAGCGGCGCATCTTCGGAATCGTTGAGCAGCTTCTTCGCCGTGCGTTGCGCGAGCGGCGAGAACGTCCGCAACTCGTTCACGAGTGCATCGGTGGCAGTTTCCAGTTCCGCATCCGGCACGCACTCGACCGCGATGCCCCACTCGTACGCCTGCTTGCCCGGTATGCGGCGCGAGCGCATCACGATGTCCTTGGTCCTGCCGATGCCGACCATCTGCTGCAAGCGCGCCGATCCGCCCGAGCCCGGAATCTGCCCGAGCTTCTGTTCGGGCAGTGCATAGAATGTGGTCTCGGTCGCTATGCGGAAGTCGCACGCAAGTGACAACTCGAAGCCCACGCCGAAGCAGAAACCGCGATTGGCCGCGATCACCGGCTTCGAGCAGCGCGCGGGCGCCGCGATATTCCAGGCGAGCTTCGAGACATGCTCGGGCGAAGCTTCGAGAAAGCCCTTGATGTCGCCGCCGCTCGAAAAGTGCTCGCCCTTCGCGCGCACGACGATGACGCGCACGCGATCGTCTTCGTCGAGCGCTTCGAACGCGGCGCGCAACTGGTCGCGCGCGTGCATCGAGATCACGTTGAACGGCGGGCGATGCAGGATGATGTCGGCGCGCTCGCGCCCGGCGTCGATCTCGATCGAGAAGCCGTCGAGGTCCTTTAGCAGTGCCTGGCCGCGATGGATCAAATCGGTCATGGTGGTCTACTCCTTCGTGATTTCGGTGTGGTGTGCAGCGGATGCGGACGAACCGTCATCGCATTGATATTCGCCTGCGGATAGCTTGCGGCGCAGGATCTTGCCGACCGGCGATTTCGGGATGTCGTCAACGAACACGTAATCGCGCGGACGCTTGAAGTTGACCAGGTCCGACTCGCGGCACCATGCGTCGAGCGCGGCTGAATCGACGTAGTCACGGCGCTTGATGAACGCGACCACGCGCTGGCCCCAGCGCTCGTCCTTCACGCCCGCGACGGCCACTTCATCGACCGACGGATGCAGCGAAAGCACCGATTCGATATCGACCGGCGAGATGTTCTCGCCGCCGCTGATGATCATGTCGTCGACTCGTCCGGAAACGTAAAGGTCGCCGTCTTGGTCGAAGTAGCCGGTGTCGCCGGTGAAGTACCAGCCTTCGCGAAGCGACTTCGCGTTGGCATCGGGGCGGTTCCAGTAGCCTTCGAACGCTTCGTCGCCGAGCAGGTCCGCGATGATCTGGCCTTCCTCGTTCACCGGCGCGAGATCGTCGGGCGACTTCGCATCGAGCTTCACGACGCGAAGTCGCGTGTTGATGCCCGCACGTCCCGCGCTGCCCGGCTTTTTCGTCGCGTCCTGGTCGATGCTGAACGTGTAGACCTCGGACGAGCCGTAGTGGTTGACGAACAGTTCCGGCGCGAACGCGGCCGAGAGGCGCTTGAGCAGGCCATCGTTCATCGGCGCTCCCGCGAAGCCGAGCTTCTTTACCGACGAGGTATCGATGTTCGCGAAGGCGGAATCGGCGAGCAGGTCGTGATAAAGCGTCGGCACGAGATACAGGCACGTGAGGCTGTGCTTTGCGATGGAGTCGAGCGCGAGCCGCGCGTTCCAGCGCCGCACACAGACGAAGAGACCATCGACGAGCGCCATCGAGAGCAGCGAGCGCACGCCCATCGTGTGATAGAGAGGCATGACCCCGAGCGTGCGTTCGCCGTGCCGGTACAGGTTCTGCGCGACATGCGCGAGCGCGCCCGCGCGTTCGTGCCGGTGACGGCGCGGCACGCCCTTCGCCTTTCCGGTCGTGCCCGATGTGTAGAGGATCAGCGAGAAATCGTCTGCATTCGCGTCGGTGGTCTCGCCTGCATGCGTGCGTTCGACGAGCAGCGCGTCAAAGGAGGTCGTGCGGCCTTCTGCATCATCGAGTCCGATGCGCGGCACGTTTTGCGCCGCGCTGCTTTGCATGACGGCATCCGCGCACACCGGTTCGAAGACGATTGCCTTCACGTCCGCGTCAGTCACACAGTAGTCGAGTTCGTCGGGTTTGGCGCGCCAGTTGAGCGGCACGATCACGATGCCTGCGAACTGGCAGGCCCAGTGCAGCGTCGCCATTTCCCAGCGGTTTTGCAGCACGACGAGCAGCCGGTCGCCGCGTGAGAGACCGAGTTCGCGCAAGCCATCGGCGACATCAAGGATGACGCGGTGCCACTGCGCATAGGTGAATTGCAATTCTCCATCGACGAGCGCGAGCGCATGCGGGCTGCGCTCGACGCTTTGCAGGAACGTGCGGCCGAGATCAAGCATGCTCGACCTCCTCGCCTTGTTCGCTGCGGATGCGACCATTGCGACGTGCCGCAACGTCGAGCACCGCCTGGACAATCGGCGTGTAGCCGGTACATCGGCAGATATGGCCCGAGAGCATCTCGCGCACCTGCTCTTCACTCGGATCGGGCACGCGTTGCAGATAGTCCGCACACGACATCAGGATGCCCGCGGTGCAGAAGCCGCACTGCAGCGCGTGATGCCGCTGGAACGCCTGCTGCAAGTCGCCGAGCGTCTGATCGGGTGCGAGACCCTCGACCGTATCGACACGCCTTCCCTGCACTTGCACCGCGAGCATCAGGCACGAACGCGCCGCGACGCCGTCGATGTGCACCGTGCACGCGCCGCACACGCCGTGTTCGCAGCCGACATGCGTCCCGATCGCGCCGAGCTCGTGCCGAATGAAGTCCGACAGCAGTTCGCGCGGCTCGCAATGGCCGCTGCGTTCGCGGCCGTTGAGCGTCAGCGTCACGCGCTGCGCTTCGCCTTGCCGCAGGATGTTCGTCGATGTCTTGCTCACTTCGCCTCCTCAATCACGCGCCATCCGAGTTGCCGGACCAGATGCCGGCGATACTTCGCGCTGATGTGGGCGTCGTCCTGCGCGCCCAGCTTCCAGCTCAAATCGTTCAATGCCCCGCGCAGGTCGTCGCCTGAGAGGCGCGGCCAGCGTTCGACCGTCGGCCGGTCCGCAACGCCGCCCACCGCGATGCGGATCGCGTCGTCCGTCACGACCGCCGCGCACGCGACCATCGCGAAGTCGCCGTGACGGGCGGAAAATTCGGTGAACGCGTAACGCTCGCCCGGCTTCTTCAGCGGAAAGCGCACGGACTCGACGAGTTCGTCCGGTTCGCGCGCCGTCATCAACATGCCTTGAAAGAAGTCCTGCGCCGCAAGCACGCGCTTTTTCTTCGTCGAGCGCAACGTCACGTCGCCGCCGAGCACGGCAAGCACGAGCGGCAGTTCGGCGCTCGGGTCCGCATGCGCGATCGAACCGCATACGGTCCCGCGATTGCGGATCTGAAAATGCGAGATATGCGGGAACGCCATCGCGAGCATCGGCACTTCGTTGCCCAAGCTCTTGCGCCATTCGACGCTCCCTTGCGTCGCCGCCGCGCTCACGCGCAATTGCCCCGTCTTGTCGTCGGCATGAACCTCGTTCAGTTCTTCCGTACGCGAGATGTCGACGAGCACGCGCGGTTGCGCGAGCCGCATGTTGAGCACCGCCATCAGCGACTGGCCGCCCGCGAGCACGCGCGCGTCCTCGCCGAATCGAGCGAGCGCATCGAGTGCTTCGTGCGTCGACATGGCGCGCAGATAGTCGAACGGGGCGGGCTTCATGTGCGGCTCCTGAAACGCGCGATGACGCGTGAAATCCATGAACCGCCCGCCTGCACCGGCCGGCCGGCGGCCTGTCTTCCGAGCGATTCGAAGAGTTGCTTGAGCACTACTTTCGCCGCGCCTTCGAGCATGCGGCCGCCGACCGCCGCGACCTTGCCCGACACCTGCGCTTCGTAGTCGTAGGACAGCCGCGTGCCGTGGTCAGTGGGCGTGAGCTCGACGAGCCCGTTGCCGCGCGCGCTGCCCAGCGGCGAGATGCCCGCGCCCGAAAGCCGCAGCCGATGCGGCGCGTCGATCTCCGACAAACCGATGCGCGCTTCAAAGCGCGCCTTGATCATGCCGACGCCGACCGTCACATCCGCGCGATACTGGTTCGGCGCCGTCTCGTCGAGCGCATGGCAGCCGGGGATGACCTTCGCGAGCGCTTGCGGGTTCAGCAAGACGGCGAAGACCGCTTCGGGCGTCGCGGGCAAATCGACCGTGCCTTGCGCCGTCAGCGCCTTGCCGCCCGGCGTCGCGGGCTTCTTCGCGGGCGCGTCGCGCAGTTCGGGCCGCGACGGCTCGGGGTCGTCGATGCCGATCAGCGCCATCACTTTCGACGGCGTGAGCGGCAGGCGAATATCGTCGACCCCGAGCGCATCGGCGACGGCATTCGCGATGCACGGCGGCGTACTCATGTTGTTGCCCTCGCCGAGACCTTTCGCGCCGAGCGGCGTGAACGGCGACGGCGTTTCCAGATGCACGATCACCGGATCGGGCACTTCGCAGGTAGTCGGCATCAGGTAGTCGGCGAGCGTGCCGGACTGGAAACTGCCGTCCGCGCCATAGCGGAACTCTTCCATCAACGCCGCGCCGAGACCTTGTGCGAACGCGCCGCGAATCTGGCCGTCGGCGAGTGCGGGGTTCAGCAGCGTGCCGGCATCGTGCGCGGTCACGTAGCGGTCGATTCGCACGCGGCCCGTCGCGCGATCCACTTCGACGCCGCACATATCGAACGCGAATCCATAGGCCGCCGACGTGTTGATGCGATCGTTCTCGTCGGGCGCCTCCATGTTCGGGGGCGTCCAGAAGACGGTCTCGCGCAAGCCTGGTTCCTCGCCTTCGGGCAGGAGCGCGGGCGCCCAATGCGGCGCGTTGCTCGCGATGCGCGGAAACGGCAGCGCGCGATCCTCGGCGCCCTTCGGGTAGATGCGCGCGCCATCGAAGCAGACTTCCTCGGGCGCGCAGCCGAACTGTTTCGCGACGATGCGCGAAAGCTTGTCGCGCACCCGTACCGCGGCGAGATGCACGGTGCCCGCCACCGCTCCCGCAAAGCGGCTCGAATAGTTGCCCGACGCGACGGACCACGCGTCCTTGTGCGTGTCGAACTCGACGTTCACAACGATGTCTTTCGGATCGAGCCCGAGCACATCCGCGACGACTTGCGCGCACACGGTCATGTGGCCCTGCCCCGCCGGCGTCGACGCCACCGTCACGACCACGCCGCCGAGCAGATCGACGCTCACCGTCGCGCTTGCGATCGCGCCGCTCTTCGGACCGGCTTTCCTGCGCGCTTCGGCGGGCATCACGGTCGTGATGTAGCCCATGTTGGACATGGAAGGCTCGACGATCGCCGCAAAGCCGATGCCGTATAACCGCCCTTCGCCGCGCGCCGCCTCGCGCCGCGCGACGAGTGCGTCGTAGCCGCCGTCCGCGAGCGCGCGGCGCAACACTTCCTGAAAGTTCCCCGAGTCGAGCAGCGCGCCCGCCGCCGCGCGATATGGAAATGCATCGGCAGGAACGAAGTTGCGCCGGTATACGTCGAGCACGTCGAGCTTCAGCTCGATCGCGATGCGCTGCATCAGCCGTTCGAGCGCGAAGTAGACCTGCGGACCGCCGAAGCCACGCACGAGCCCGGTCGGCGTCTTGTTGGTCAGCACGACGCGATTGCGCACGACGAGGTGGTCGATGGCATACGCGCCCGTCAGGCAGCCGTGCATCCGGTAGAACGTCGCGGGTTCCGGCGCGCGTACGTAGCCGCCGACATCTTCGAGCTGATCGTATGAAAGCGCAGTAATGCGTCCGTCGTTTTCGACGGCGGCTTCGATCGTGGAGAAGCGCGCGGTCGCCGAAGTTGCCGCGCTCAGATGCTCCAGCCGGTCCTCGACCCACTTCACCGGCGCGCCCGCCTTGCGCGATGCAAGGCACATCAGCACGACATAGGGAAACACCGCCTGCTTCACGCCGAAGCTGCCGCCCGAATCGCGCGGCGCCTTGTGACGCAGACGATTCGCCGGCACGTTCAGCGCCATCGCCATCACGGCGTGCAGCGAAAACGGCCCCATGAAGTTCGAGGTGACGTCGTAGCCTTCGTTGCCCGACAGATACTCAGCGATCACCACGCCGCATTCGATCGGCGCACACGTGTTGCGCGGGTAGTGTGCGACTGACTTCACGCGATGCGGCGCCTTTTCAAACGCTGCTTCGGGATCGCCGTAGCGAAAATGCCGGTCGCTGATGACGTTCGTGCCGACGCGGTCGTGCAGCACCGGCGCATCGTCCTTGATCGACTCTTCGATCGATGTCACCGGATCGAGCATCGCGTATTCGACCTTGATGAGATCGAGCGCATCTTCGGCAAGCGCCCGCGATTCGGCCATCACCACGGCCACCGGCTCGCCGACATAACGCACGCGATCCATCGCGAGCGACCATTGCTCCATGGGGGACTTCACGCCGACGACAAACGGCCGCGACCATGCGCGCAGATCGTCGCGCGTAAGGACCGCGCGAACGCCCGGCAGCTTCGACGCCGCCTGCGCATCGATCGATACGAGCTCCGCATGCGCGTGCGGCGAGCGCAGCACGGCCGCGTGCAATGTGCCGGGCTTGATCGCGATGTCGTCGCCGTAGCGGCCGCGGCCCGTCAGGATCGCGGGATCTTCGAGGCGCTGCATCGAACGGCCGACGTGGCGCTTCGCAAATGGCGCCTGCTTGGCGCGCGCCTCGATATGTGCGAAAGAAGTCTCGCGCTGGTTCATCGCGCGGCTCCTTGTTCGCAGCTTGCGAACTCGTCGGCGAGACCGCTCCAGCGCCGCGCGATCTCGCCGTGCTCGATGCCGAATAAATCCAGAATGCGGCCGACCGTGTGATCGACCACGTCTTCGATCGTCTTCGGATGCGCGTAGAACGCGGGCACCGGCGGCATAACGATTGCGCCCATCTCGGTGGCGAGCGTCATGTTGCGCAGATGCGCGAGGTTCAGCGGCGTTTCGCGCGCCACTAACACGAGGCGGCGGCGCTCCTTGAGCATCACGTCGGCGGCGCGCGTGAGCAGGTTGTCGGCGAAACCGTTGGCGACGCCTGCGAGCGTCTTCATCGAACACGGCGCGATCACCATGCCCTCGGTCAGGAACGAGCCGCTCGCCACCGCCGCGCCGATGTCGCGCACATTATGAACGACGTCGGCGAGCGCATCGAGGTCGCCGCGTCCGAGGCCAAGTTCCTGCGCCGCCGTGACCGCACCCGACGCCGACACGATCAGATGCGTCTCGTGCGTGCCGAGCCGGCGCAGCGCGGCGAGCAGGCGCACGCCGATCGCGGCGCCGCTCGCGCCCGAGATGCCGACCACGATGCGCGACTTGTTTCGCTCAGTCATGGTCGCGGCCCAGGTAAGCTTCGAAAGCGGCGTTGTCGCCGGCGACGAGCGCGTCGAGTTCGACCGTGTCCTGCCCGGGAATGCGAACGCGCGTAAACACGTGTTCTGGATAGACCACGGGGCGCGTCGCGTCGAGACCCATCTTTGCGCTCACACCTTGCAGATGCGGCGGCGCGTCCGCCGGTTGGCCCACTGTCGTTGAGGGATCGAGCGGCGAACCCTGTGCCCCCTCGATCACGACGAGATCGCGATCGGCCTGAAAGCGCGTCGCGATCGCCCATTCGATTTCGGCGGGATCGTGCACGTCCACATCGGTATCGACGACGACGACCTGCTTGATGTCGTAATGCGCGCCGAACGCGCACAGGATCACGTTCTTCGCTTCGCCTTCCCGCTTCTTTTCGAACTGCACCCAGAGGTGATAACGACACACGCCGCCAACCGACAGATGCACATCCGTGACACCCGGATGGCTGCGTCGCAGATGCGCGAGGAGCGTCGCTTCGCGGGGAATCCCGCCGAGTAACAGATGTTCCATCTCGGCGGGCACGATCGTATGAAAGACCGGATCGCGGCGATGCGTGACTGCCGTCACCTCGATCACCTCGCGCGCTTCCTTCGCGCTGTAATACTTCGGGAATTCGCCGAACGGGCCTTCCGGCTCGCGCACGTTCGGCAGAATGCGTCCTTCGATGACGATCTCGGCGAACGCCGGCACATGCACGCCGCTCGTCACGCATGTCACAACCGGCAGCGGCGCGCCATGCAGCGCTCCGGCGATCTCCAGTTCGTCGTGATCGATCGGCGTGATCGCCTGCGAAGCGAGCATCGTCAGCGGATCCACGCCGATCGCGACGGCCACGTCGAGGGCATCGCCCGCTTCCTCCGCGGCTTTCTGGAACGCGTACAGATGACGCGGCAGGAGCAGGATCGCCATGCGGTCCGGGCCGTGCACCTGAATGCGGTTGATCGACACGTTCTGCACGCCGGTGCGCGGATTGCGCGCAATGACGAGACCCGCCGTGATGTACGGGCCGTTGTCGTGTTCGCTGTGGGTGGGAATCGGCAGCAATGCGTGCAGGTCGATGCCGTTCGTATGAACGATCTCCTGACAGGGCGCGTTTGCGCGATCGACCACCCTCGATGCGATCGGCTGCGCGACCGCCGCAGAAAAGCGCGCGAGCAGGCCCGCTTCCTCCACGCCCAGCGCCTCCGCGATCCAGCCGCGCTTCGACATGAAGCCGGAGACGACCGGCACGCCCTTGCCGCCGGGCTGCGTAAAGAAAGCGGCCTGCGTACCGTCGAGCCGTTTGGCGATCGCGGCGAGTTCGTGTTCGAGCGCAACTGGCCGCTCGATGGTCGCGAGGCGGCCGGTCTTCGCGAGATGCGCGAGCCAGTCGCGCAGCGTGAGCGCTGACGTCTCTGAACGATTCGAAGCCCACGGAAGAGCAAAGGTGGAAGAGGTGCCGTGCGTAGCGGCATCGCGAATATTCATCTGCGTCTCCATCGGTCCCCTGCGTTTTTGCGGCCGGAGCGCCGCGGCAAGGGATGAAATGAAGCGTAGCGAGATAGCGATATAACTTCTAATACTGTTTTTTGATGCGTTGAATCATTAATGTTGATATCAGCGTTAGCCCCAATGACACAGGTCTTTCGGACCGATATCAATACACCGGTGATGTCTCGACGCACGGCCGCGCATTGCGCGAAATGGCCGGAATCTAATGCCGCGCCGATGAGTGATAACGCGATCTCACGTCATTAGGCTTACTGATACGAATCCGAACCAAAAATGGACCTCAAGCAAATCCAGTACTTCATCGCACTCTTCGAGGACGGGTCGGTCACGCGCGCGGCCAAACGGCTGAACATCGTGCAGCCCGCACTCAGCATGCAGATCGCGAAGCTGGAAGAAGAGTTGCACCAGCAATTGTTCGAGCGCGGCGCGCATGGCATGGCGCCGACCGCCGCCGGACGGCTGATGTATCGCCTCTTTCTACCGATCATGCGCGACCTTGCGCACGCGCGGCAGCAGCTTCAGCAGCGCGACGAAGTAGTGACGGGGCATGTGAACATCGGGCTCATCGCATCGGTGACGGAGAGCGTGCTTGCCGATTCGCTCTCGCGCTTTCATGCGCGTTATCCGCATGTGGAAGTGACGGTGGCGGACGGCTTCAGCGCGACCTTCATTGACTGGGTCGCGGGTGGGCAACTCGATGCGGCCCTCATCAACAAGCCCCGCGCGCGCCTGTCGCTGGATTCTCAGACGCTGCTCGATGAAGAAATGGTGCTGGCGACGAGCGTGCAGCACGGCCCAGACCTGCCGCACACGATCGAGCTTGCGCAGTTGCCCGAACTCGAACTCGTCTTGCCGACCAAGCGCCACGGCCTGCGCGGCGTGCTCGATACCGCCGCGCAGCACGAAGACGTGCTGCTTGCGCCGCGTTTCGAAATCGACGTGCTCAGCACGATCGTGAAGCTCGTAGAGAGCACGCGCTTTGCGACGATCCTGCCGCGCATCGCCGTTGGGCGGGCCGTGCAGCGCGGGACATTGCGGGCCTATCCGATTCTCGCGCCGCGCATCGTGCGGCATATCGTGCGCGTGAGCCATCCGCGCAGACCGTTGTCCGCTGCGGCCGAGGCGCTGATCGAGATCATCGCCGACGAACTTCATCGCGTGTCGGACGCATCCGGCACAAACGCCCCTCTTATCTCCAAGGAAACTGCATGAAAGCACCACACTGGATAGCCGGCGCATGGGTCGGCGTGCTGTCGGTGGACAGCATCGACCCCGCTACGGGCGAAAGCATCGGCCAGTTCGCCGACGGCGGGGCGCCGGAAGCCGATGCGGCCATCGCCGCGGCACGGAACGTGTTCGACCGCACGACGTGGGCACAGGACGCGCGTTTGCGTCAGGACGTGCTGCTCGCATGGGCCGGCGCACTCGATGCGCAACGCGAGCCGCTTGCGACCCTTCTCACGCGCGAAAACGGCAAGGCTATCGCGCAATCGCGCGGCGAGATCGCCGCCGCGATTTCCGAAGTCCGATACTACGCGGGACTCGCCCGGCACATCGCCGGCCACGTGCTTGAATCCGAACCGGGAACGATCTCGACGATGCTGCGCGAAGCCGCTGGCGTCGCGGCCATCTTTGTGCCCTGGAATGCGCCCGCAGTGTTGCTCGTCCGCTCGCTCGCGCCGGCGCTCGCCGCTGGCTGCACCGCAATCGTCAAATCCGCCGCACAGACCCCCCTGATCATCGCAGCCATGCTGCGCTGCTTCGAGCAAACCGCGCTGCCGAAGGGCGCAGTGAACCTCGTCAACGAGATCGGCTATGCGGCGGGCGAACGGCTGGTCGAGTCGCATGACGTGGACGTGGTGAGTTTCACCGGATCGACCGCAACGGGCAAGAAGATCATGGCGGCGGCCGCCGAAAGCATGAAGAAGCTTTCGCTGGAACTCGGCGGCAAGTCGTGCTGTGTCGTCTTCGAGGATGCCGACGTCGCCGCGATCGCGCCGCGTATCGCGCGCGCCGCGACGATCATCTCGGGTCAGCAATGCACTGCTGCGCGCCGGGTACTCGTGCATGCCCGGCGAGCGGCCGAGATGCGCGAGCATCTCACCAGTGCGCTCGAAGCGCTGAAAGTGGGCGAAGGCATCAACGAGGCAATGGACATCGGTCCGCTCATCGACGCGGCCACGCGGGACGCGGTCGATCAAACCATTGCGCGCGCATGCGACGAAGCCGATCGCATATTGCTGCGCGGCACGCGCTCAGGACACGCGTACCTCTCGCCGACGCTTGTCGAGCACAGCGACCCAAAAGCGTTCTTCTGCCAGGAGGAAATCTTCGGACCGTTCGTCACGCTTGAGACGTTCGACACTGAAGCGCAGGCAATCGATAAAGCCAACGACACCGTATTTGGCCTCTCCGCGAGCGTTTGGACCAACGACGGCGCGCGCGCCTTTCGCATCGCACGCGCGCTGCGCAATGGCACGGTGTGGATCAACGATCACAACAAGCTCTTTGCCGAAGCGGAAACGGGCGGTTACCGGCAAAGCGGTCTCGGCCGCCTGCACGGCTACGACGCCCTCGCCGACTTCACGGAAATAAAGCACATCTGCATGCCGGCAGGCGTCGCTGATGGCGTGACACCGCTACGTTGAGTACGCTGGCGGGCGCTCAATTCCGCCTGCTCCTGGATCAGTCGGGTTGATCAATGTGCGAACGCCTGCCAGCACATAGCGAGCGCCGATCTTAGCCTTGTCGAGCGTGTGAGGCCCGGCTCCGTATTGAGTCGTGGTGTATTGATCCTCGCTGATGATTTGCAGCGACATGAACCGGTTGCCGGAATCGGGTAACGTCACTGTCACTGATCCGGCATCCAGATCGATATACGACTCGAATACAGTGTGTCTCGGCTGCCTCGAATGACCGGTTGTTTATCAATCGGCAGCAAGTCGCGTATATGATTCCATCCTCCGAATCAACCGCTCTTCACGGAATTAGCGAAGTAGCGGTCGGTTTCCGCACGAACGAATTTGTCAACCGTGACTGGCACCGTGTCTTCGGAAAATCCTTCATACTCACGGTGCGGCTACCTCCACGACGTCTGGCAAGACCCAGGTCTTGTCAAACAAAGGCGGCTTGGGTCCGTAGAAGCGCATCATGATTTCCCACTCCTTGCCGGCAACGGTTGGAATCCAGTTCGACTCTTTCCCTGTCGGCCCGCCTTGATCAGAGCCTGCCACATCAGGTCGAAGTTGACAGCAGGCATCGCCCAGATAACCGTTTCCGTCGCCCTACTGCGAAACAGGTGTTCTTCGACCGGGTCTGTGCAGTTTGGCCGACTGCGACAAAACTTGAAAGGCTGAGGTAGACAACTGCATTTTAGCCGGGAACGGTCGGCTGACGATCGACATCGCTGGAACTCATTCGCCGTCTCAACGCCTCTTGTCGCCGGTTGAACCACCGCTCAATCGACCCTTTGTTGTCTACGCGTCTGACGGCAATTGGCTGCATGCGGTCCGATGTTGAAACGAACAGAGTTACTTCGCTCGGCTCGGTCCGCGTAAGGCCGAAGAGGGTCGCGATGGAATGGACACAGTCCTCCCTTCGGGAATTGAGCATCGTTGAGGCGTCCAAATAGAACGGCATCAATGTGCCAAAGTGGGGTGGCGACACAACCACTTGAGGAACGGAGACCCAGATGAATGCCATGACATACAGACTCGACATTGCAAAACGGGTGTTCAACTGATCGGATGCCGGGTTAAACAAGGCAGCGTCGTCTTCGCCGTCGCCTGATAACTTGCATACCCTCAAGCGCCCAGGTTCGCCCACCCAACGTTACTGTATCGGCGGAACTGTGCCGAGCTTTTCCGCGAGCATCCGCTCATAGACGCCAAAGTGGAGGTCGACTTCCTCCTGCGTGACCGCCTCGACAAAGATGTTGATCTGATCCGGCATGAGGCCCATGACGGTGGCTATCGCCGCTTCAAGCTGCGGCGCGCACACGCGGTCGTCCGCCATCGTGGTGCCTATCCTGATGTCGTATTCCTTCTCTTGCCGGAAGACGATCTCCACGATGCGCGCCCGCGCGCTCATGTTGTGATCAACCGCCAGGCGAGTGACCTCCGCTAACCGGTGCACGATCTCGCTAGGGAAGCCTTTCGTTGAGCGCAGTTTGATGCGATGTCTTCCAAGGGTGATCCAGTCCGTATCGAATTCCACGACTTACCTCCTACGAGCTAGGTGGCAGGATTGTATGGTCCGACAGGCAGATTTCAAGTG
This sequence comes from Caballeronia sp. INML1, assembly GCF_023631085.1. Taxonomy (NCBI): domain Bacteria; kingdom Pseudomonadati; phylum Pseudomonadota; class Betaproteobacteria; order Burkholderiales; family Burkholderiaceae; genus Caballeronia; species Caballeronia sp. INML1. Next base: position 157,194 of record NZ_JALQDT010000056.1, read on the forward strand.
AGATTACCGGCATATGACCGCGAGGCAACCGTGGACATTGTCGAAGGCGCGCACGTGGTCACCCTTCAGGCTGACCTTCCAGGTGTATCGAAAGATTGACCGGAAAGTTAAAGCGCAAGACGCTCTTGCCAAGCTTGTCGCGGCAACTTTCGCTTGGAAATTCGGGTCAATCGCGGCGAAAAAACGGTCGCCCCAACCGCGGACCAATCTGTCGCCAAAACGGCCAAGTTCTTGAGTGGCCCGAGCCCCAACGATCAGACGTTACTGCCTGTTTCATCAAGTTACAGACACTTACGGAATATTTGAGTTTCATTCAAGCACGGCGCCTGTCGATTTCCAACCCAGTGACTTGTCTCTTCATCGTCGGCAAACGCTGACCGCCCGCGTGCGCGCTTGCCTGCCGATCGATCGCACGCATCAGTCCCCCAATGGAGCGTATAACGCAATCGGCGTCGCCGAGCGTTTCAAAGACCGTCTGGTCGTTGAGCAGGATCCAATGCAAAAGTCCCTCCTCTCTTTCTCGACGCTCGTTCTCGCGCTTGCCGGTTGCGGCGGCGGCAACGACGTTAAAGCTCCTGATGCTGCGGCCGCCAGCGCAGATGCCGTCGCGCGGGCCGTCGCCCACGCAGACGCGACACGCCAGATTGCCTGCGTAGCACCCACGACCGCGCCGGCGTCCAGCAGCGGCGGCCTGATCACCGTCGATACGCCGAACTCCGACGGCACGCGCATGTACCCGATCGATGCCCGGATCGACGTCGCGATCACCACGCGCGCGAGCGCCGATGACACGCTCGAATGGACCATCGCCGATGTGCTCGGCAACACGGTCGCGAGCGGCGATTTCGCCGTGCCCGCCGGCGCGACGACGAGCACGCTCGCATGCACGTCGACGCTCGCCGGCTATTTCCAGGTCTCGGCGACGCTCGACAGCGCGGGCGGTCAAGTGCGGGAATCGGGCACGCGTCCGGGCGGCTTCGCGAGCTTCGGCGTGATCCCGGATCTCGCGAGCGCGATTCCCGGCGTCGAATACACGAAGCAGGACCAGCATCGCTTTGGGATGGAGGGCTTCAACGGCTGGGGCGCGGCGCTGTCCGCGCTTGGTCTCTCATGGACGATCGATGATCGCTCGATGGGCGCGATGGAGCCCGGCGAGCGCTTCGAATTCAATCCGTCGGCTGACAATCTCGACCCGTTCTACAAGTCAGGCAAAGTGATGCGCTTCGTGCGCCTCGACGGCCTGCCCGGTGGCGCGAGCATGCACGACCTCAACCCCGACCACAGCTATATCCCGAACGACCTCGGCTATTACTGGAACTTCATGACGCGCGTCGGACAGGAAACGGAATCGATCCGCGCGAAATACTATCCGACCATGTCGGGCAACTATTACCAGGTGACGTGGGAACCGGAAGTCTTTTGGAAGGATTCGGACAAGAATCTCGTCGCCCTTTATCGGCATGTATACGACGGCCTGCATTCGACGGATCCTCGCGCGGTGGTCATGGGCCCGACCGAGTCATTTCCGATGCACACGACCGCGCGTCTGGAATCGCTCGCGTCGCTCGGTTTCGCGCAATACCTCGATGGCGTTACGACGCACGGATATTACGATGTCGACGGCTCGTCGCCGTCGCATCCGCCAGAGCGGCTATACACCGACGACAGCAATGCCGCGAGCTCGCTGCTCAACCAGATGCGTGGCCTTCGCGCTGAAATGCAGCAGGAATACAAGCCGAACATGAAGTTATTCGTGACGGAAACGGGCATCGAATACGACCTCGGCACGAGCTATGGCCCTGACTATCCGACGCCGAATATCCTTTTCGCACAAGGCGCGGTCGTCGCACGCACTCACCTCATCCTTCTCGGTGAAGGTGCGGATCAAACTTACGTGTTCTACGGAGCGGACTATCCGGGCGAGATCGGCTACGGCACGTTCTTCGACCTCGACAACGCAGAAGGCTCGCAGGACGCGACGAATATCGCGCCGAAACCCGCTGCGATGGCGATTGCCGCAATGACACGCATCCTGGACGGTACGATCACGCTCGGTCCCGTAAATGACTTGCCCGCCGGTGTGTATGCGTACGGCTTCCAGCAGTTGAACGGTGGCCGCGTCATCACCGCGCTGTGGACGCACAACAACGACGTGTGGCCCGCGTCGAACGGCGACTTCAGCACCAAGTACAGCGTGAACTACACGCTCACAGTCGATGCGGACGGCAACAGCGGCTCGGTACAACTGATCGACGCAATGGGCAACCTGTCGAGCGTTCCGTACACCAACGGCGCGGTGACGCTGACGCTGACGGAATTGCCGCAGTATGTGGTCTCGACGAACGCAGACGTCGCGATGAGCAACACGACGAAGCCGGTCGGTTACGTCGGCATGTAGGGACCGGTCTGACGACCGGATCGGCGGGGCGCAGATGGGCTGCCTCGAGAGCGGTCATCTTTTGACGAGCCGCCTGACGGTGGGCTGGACGGATAGCGGGAGCCTTGATAAAGCCGCGCGCGCGATGCGATGAAAGACATAGTTCGTCAAGACACGAATCATCGTTTTATCGAGGACCAGTGAGTTCAGCGTGGTTTTTGGAAAGACTTGATAGTTTGATGGCTTTCCAAAGCCCAGAAACATCGAGATCTGATCATTCATGTTCGTGATGAATTCTGTGTTGACGATGATCGGCTCCGACTTCTGGATTTCGCTGTCTACCTGGAAGAAGACGCTCTTCCTGACAAAGTTCTTGTCCTTGACGGGTCTTGCCCGGTGAATTCCATATGTGTTGTAGATCAGCAAGGAACCTTTGGGCATCTTAAAGCTTCTGATCGCCGTCCCATAGTTCTCTTCGATGAACCCGTCAGTGTAATCGCTATAGGCCTTATCGCCGGACCAGCGATGAGAGCCTTCGATATATTGGAATTCACCATCCTCGACGTCCGATACATAGAAGATGAAGATGATTCCGGGAATATGCGCGAATGCCTTGTCCGTCTTGTTGTCCGTATGCCACTGCATGTGGTGTCCGCCATATGTTTCATAGTAGCGCAGTGCTTTCAGTCTAAATTGATCACCCAGATACCGCTCGCAGACATTGAACACGAAGGAAGACGTAGCAAAGTTGTAGAAGGCCTTCGACACAGCGAGCAGATTGGTCAGGTAGTACTGCTTCTCGGAATATACGCCGCTGATCGAGTTCTCATTCAGTCCTAGTCTCGTTTGCGTCGCGTCGCGCTCGATGGCTTTCAGCGTGTCTGGCGATATGGCCGAGGGAAAGGCGTAATAGCCCTTTTTGTTCAGGTCCCCGATGATTTGGTCCATGTCGACGGCCAGAAACTCACCGACAAACAGTGTCGTTTCGTTCCGTCTGTCATCGACTCTGACGCGACTCGCGCTCGCCGACGTCTCATCGACGCTCATTTCAATGGCGCTGCGCGAATCGCCATCATTCAGGGGCACGCTTGCCATTGCTTTCTCCCGAGGTTGTTGCGAACGGCCACCGCCGTCGACCGAATCGAGATGGATGTTAGTGTCAGCAGGCGGCGTAGAAATCACGAAGGCGGAAGACGACAGGCTCTTGGCCGGCTGATACCCGCGCCTCCACCGTTGGCGCGGGTTGAAAGTGCGCAGCGCTCACCGGCCAATCACTTGGCGGAATCGGTCAGGAGTGACGCAAGGTTATTGGTTCGACATAGATTGAGAAGGATTCACGAGAGACTATGGTCATCGCTGCAATCGTCGAATGGCCAAAGATGTCCTGCATCAAAAGCAGTGCTTGAACAGTCCGCTAAAGTGCGTTCTCGCGCACCGGTCTAGTGAGTACCTTGAGGCCCATTATGTACAAAATACTTAGTCCGATTGGAACTGAAATTGAAATTCCAGAAAATGCGGCCCAAAACTCGACCACGTTCGATCTGATCGAACTCGCCGGAGCAAGGCAATACTACGATGAAAATGGCTATGTCGTCGTGCGCGGCGTGGTGGACCCGGTTCTGTGCGACTCTATCCGGAATGCGTTCGAGACTACCGTCAAGAGCTATCCTGGGTACATATACAGGCAGGCGACCGCGAACCCGGAAAAGAACAGAATCAATGAGTATGGCTTCGTAATGAATTCGCTACTCAACCTTCAGTCTCTTAGTGAGGTGAGATTCGCGCCACTCAAGAAGCTGACGGTGAAGGCGTTTGCGAGTACACCTATCAAGCGCATCACGCGGGAAATACTCTCGGAAGACGGCAAGCTCGTGCAGAGCATGTACTTCGAAGGGAACGCGGAGACGTGGCCACATCAGGACACGTATTATCTCGACAGCGAGAGGATCGGCACGATGGTAGCGTGCTGGTACGCCCTTGAAGATATCGACGCGGGTGCCGGACGTTTCTTCGTCGTGCCGGGCAGTCACCGCATCGACATGGTGAAGAACGGAAAGAACTTCGACGTGGCATTCAATCACGGACAATACAAGGAACTGGTCAAGAAGATTCTTTCTGAACAACAACTCGAATTCCGCGCGCCATTCCTGCAAAAAGGTGACGTGCTTTTCTGGAATTCGAAGACGATCCACGGCAGCCTGCGCACGACGCGCCCGCAATTCTCTCGCAGTTCTTTGACGTCGCATTTCATCCCGGTTTCTCACCGCTTCCTGCAGTTCCAGTCGAAGATCAAGCCACTGAATCTGCGCGAGTTCAACGGTATGGCGTTCCATTGTCCGAAGGACATGGAGCGGCTGTCCAGCCGGGTCGTGCTGGGGATCGAAACGACGTTCCCCAAGTCATTTCAGATGGCGAAGAAACTGGCCATCAAAGCCCTGGTTAAGTGATTCTCCCGCCGCAGCGTCGGTCTGAATGTGCCGGTCCAGGATAGAGCGAAAGAAGTTGACAACCGACGACCGCGCCGCGAATCCGAGGCGCGGGGTTAATTTTCAGCCGTGGCATCCAGCCTACGTCCCGCTCCTGCGTTAATCGCCGCCACTAAGGCGTATTGCCGTTCTTTCTTCGGACCGGTATTCCGTCGGCGACATCGAAAACTGCCTCCTGAATACTTTTTAGAAGCGCTCGCCATTGGTCAGTCCGGTCCTGCGCACGAACTTGTCGACCGGCAAGGCGCTGACGTGAGGGATAACGACCATATGAAGCAGGCGATGTCCTATAGGAACGTGTTCATCATGTTTCGGACCGCAGCGACGGCCTGATCCTGCTGCGTCTCGGTCAGCGCAAGCCCGCTCGGCAGATAGAAACCGCGGCGACCCATACGCTCGGCAACGGGATAACGTTCTCCCTCGAACAGACCTTGCTTGCGAAACACGGGCTGCTCGTGCATAGGCCAGAAGAACGGCCGCGCGCTGACGCCCGCGTCGGCCAATATGGCGCGCGCTTCGTCGGCATCGATCGGCAACGCGTCATCCAGCATGACGCCAAAGACCCAATAGATATTCTCTGCAAAGGCGCATGTCACCGGCGCCAGTTCCAGTCCCCGCACACCGCGCAGCAGCGCGTCGTAACGCCGCCCCAGCTCCCGCTTTCTGGTGACATGCGCATCGAGCTTCTCGAACTGCGCGAGACCTACCGCCGCCTGGAGGCTGCTCATGCGATAGTTCCAACCCAGTTCTTCATGAACAAAGCGCCTTTCCGGCTTGAAGCACAGGTTTCGCAGACTTCTTGCGCGCGCGGCGAGCGCGTCGTCGTCGCAAAGGATCATGCCTCCTTCGCCGGTCGTGATGTGCTTGTTTGCATAAAAGCTGAAGCACGATATCTCGCCGAAGCTGCCGCACGCCTTTCCGTTATAAGTCTGCCCGATGGCCTGCGCGGCATCTTCGATCACGGCCAGGCCATGTTTCTTCGCGAGCTCAAGCACGGGCGTCATGTCCACGGGCAGACCGAAGATATGCACCGCCATGATCGCGCGGGTACGGCTCGTGATGGCATCCTCGATTTTCGTGACGTCCATGTTCCACGTATCCGCGCTCGAGTCCACGAATCGCAGACGCGCGCCGGTGCGAACGATCGCCGATGCGCAGGAGATGATCGTATGCGTGGGGATGATGACTTCATCTTCCGGACCGAGTTTCAGCGCCGCTGCGGCGACGTCGAGGGCCGCGCTGCCGTTGGCCACGGCGATCGCATGCTTGCGACCCACGTATGCCGCCATCGCGTGCTCGAAGCGCTCGACGAATGCACCATCCGATGAAATCCAGCCGCTCTCAATGCATTCGTTCAGGTAGATCCTCTCGTTTCCGTCGAGCAGGGGTTCGTTTACCGGAATCATCGTGTGCTTCTCCTGGTTTCAGGCCCGACGCCCATTGACTGGTCCGAGCCGGTCCGCTCGGCGAACAGGATGCTCACGCGAGCGGGCTGCACGCGTTCACGCAGCATAGAAGTCACCCGAGGCTCGTCTGCCGGGCTGGCCGAATATGCCATGACGTTGGCCGGATCAGGTGCCGCGTAAGACGTCGCGCCACGCATGCTCTCGAGACCATGACAATGCCGGTGCGAAAGCGCGGACCGCGCCAATACCTTGGCACCGTCCGCCACCACCTGAAAAATGTCGATGGCGATCGCTAATCTGGGAACCGCACATCGTGCCTCCCGCATCCCGTGTCTCTCGGGAAATGACGGTCCGACAACGCATCCCAATGGACGATCGAGCACCAACATGAACAAAGGCTCTCGCATCTATGTCGCCGGACACAATGGCATGGTCGGCTCAGCCCTCGTCCGGTGTCTTGCCAGTCACGGCTATCACCACCTGGTCACGCGATCCCGACCGGAGCTCGACCTGCTGGATCAGCGTGCAGTGAGGGACTTTTTCGCACAGGAGCACATCGACGTCGTGCTCCTCGCTGCCGCGAAGGTTGGCGGCATACACGCCAACTCGACCCAGCCGGCGTCGTTTCTCTATGAGAACCTCGTCATCGAAACCAATGTGATTCACGCAGCGTTTACGAGCGGCACGCCCGAACTGGTCTTCTTCGGCTCCTCATGCATCTACCCGAAATATTGCCCTCAGCCGATCAAGGAAGAGTACCTGCTCACGAGCGCCTTCGAGCAGACCAACGAAGCCTATGCGATCGCGAAGATCGCCGGGCTCAAACTGTGCGAAGCCTATAACCGGCAGCACGGCATGCGCTACCTGTCCGTGATGCCCACCAATCTTTACGGTCCGAACGACAACTATGATCTTCAGAACGGGCACGTTCTGGCCGCGCTCATTCGCAAGACGCACGAGGCAAAGCTGAACGGACTGAAATCGGTCGGCGTCTGGGGATCAGGTTCGCCACGACGCGAATTCCTGCATGTGGACGACCTCGCGTCGGCGGTGCTCGCGTTGCTAGAAAGCGGTCGGACCGACGGCGTGTTCAATATCGGCACCGGACGTGACATCACGATCGCGGACCTCGCCCGTCTCGTCTGCGACATCATAGGCTTTACCGGAACGCTGGATTTCGACGGATCGAAACCCGACGGTACGCCGAGAAAATTGCTCGATGTGTCGAAGCTGGCCGAACTGGGATGGAAGCCCACGATCGCGCTCGGAGACGGCATCGCGGCCACGTATGCCGACTTCGCAAAGCGGGAACAGCGCACCGGTTACGTCAACGCGTGATTCGCGGCAGACGTTCTTCGGCCTGCCGCGTTCCCCCTATTGCGGTTCTCATGCCGACAGGATCGGCGACAGTGTGCGCCTCAGCGCCCCTTGCGAGAGCAGCGCCGCTGCCGCCTCTATTGCCCTCTCTATCTCCGTGCGCTTGCGCAGATACATCTGCTCCGCGCCCGCCAGCGCATCGGCAATGGCAGCCGCTTCCGGCGCCGCGAAGCATATTGCTTCGTGAATCTCCTTCATGCTGATGGCCGGAAGTTCCGTAGATATGACGAGTCTTCCGGACGCGACATACTCGATGACCTTGAAGGGAAAAACACCGTTGCCCATCTTCTCGATTGAAGCGTGCGGATTGACCAGCACATCGCACTCGGAGATCAACGTGAGCAGCGTCTCGTCGTCCACCCGGCCGTGAAAGTGCACCGCGTGCCCTTCGGCACCGAGGTTCGCGAACGCTGATGCCAGCGGGCCCGCCCCGCACACATGAAAGGTGAAGCGTCCGCGCGAAAGGCGTATCAGATCGAGAACGATGTCCGCACCTTTTTCCGCGCTCAGGCCGCCAAAGTAGCCGATCACGGTTGGCGCGCCTTCGCGTGAGAATGGCCGGCGCCGTCTGCATACCTCGACCAGTTCGTCGGACACCACGCCTGGACACAACACGACGGGGCAGCCGCTGCGTCGGTGCTCGCGCGCGGACAACGACTCGTTGACGGCAAGGCATACAGTCGGAGCCGGCAAAAGAAAGCGCCATGCAATGAAGTCGAGCATCGGCTTGGGATGCCAGCGCCGCCGCGAGAACAGCCAGTCTTCGAACTGAAGAACGAGACGCGCGCCGAAGCGTTTGGTCAGCTCGCGCGCCAGCATCGATTCGAACGCGTAGGGGTTGTAAATCCATACGGTATCGGGTTTGCCCAGCATCGAAATCTCGCGGCTCACCGCGGCCACTTCGAACAAGTTGAGCATCTTGCCGATGGTTCGCACCGGATACCGGCGCAGTGCAATCTCACGAATGGGCCTGTCGCCAATGCGCGCGTCGCGCACTTCTCTCGGCAACCATTCCTGCTCTTCGTGCGCGGAGTTGATCAACACGACATCGCGCGCCAGATGGACTGCCAGCGTCAGGAAGAATTCGACTTTGCGCGCAGCACCCAGATCGCGGTTCCTCTCGCGATTGGCGGCGCTGTACGGTGCGATGAACACTAACATGTCGACTCCCAGATCACATGTTCAGGAAAGGCGCTTCGTCGACGCCGACTTTGGGTCGCGCGCGACCGGGCGCTGCCTGAAGGCGCACGCCCGTCTTATGAACCGCGCGCCAGTACGTGTCCCCGAAACAGACGAACAGCGTCGTCACGAGCGGATATTGCTCCAGCAGATTGATATCCATGCAAGCGCCTAATGTGATGCCCACGAACACCAGATGACGCGCCCGCAGATACCCTGAATGGCGCGGACGCAGCCGCCACAGGAAAGCCGCGGCGCCCGTGACGAAGAGCAATGTTCCGATCGTCCCAAGCTGAAACTGCATCGTGACAAAGGCATTGTCGATGAGCAGGTTGAAACGATACTGCTCGGGTTCGGCGCCTGCTTGCTGCACCATCGAGTACGCGGTGTTCGTGCCCACGCCGAGCCCACGTCCGATCAGCAGCTCCGGCACATTCGCTTGCGACAGCTGATCTGCGATCTGCACGAGGTTGTACAGCCGCCCTCCTTCGGCGATCTGGTTGTCCAGAACGTCGCCACGGCCGACCGCGTCGACCATGTGTGCGTAGCCGCCCGTCACCAGAGACGCAGCGATAGGCAACGCGCTCATCACGAGCAGCATCCGGGCACGTCGATCGAGCCTGCCCGCCAGCACTTCCCAGAACACGAGGCCGGTCACCGGCGCGACGCACAGCATCGCGAAACGCGTACCGGACGACACTGCAATCCCCACCGCCAAGCCGATCAGCAGGAGCCGAAAGAGAAGCCGCGCCCGGTCGAGAATCAGCGTCATGCACGCGAGGGAAATCGCATACATGCCTGCCAGCGTTGCGTTGCTGAGAAGACCCGTGTAGCGATCGCCCGCAAATGAAACCACCCGCCCCTGCCCAAGATCCATCCATTGCCGCAGCACGACGTAGAAGTCGAGCGCGGCGAGCGCGAGCAACGCGATCACGAAGGCCGTCTGCCCCCGTACACCGTCGGGCAGCCATCGCCCGAACAGGAACAGCCCGAACGACGCATGAAGCAGCAGCACCCAACGCATTCCTGCTGCAAGAAAGAACAGCGGGGTCCAGCCCAGGATGAACGGCACGAGTCCGATCGATATCACGCAGAAAAGCCAGACAAAGTACAGAAGAACTAACTTGCTCATGTCGTATGGAAAGCGGCCCCTTCCCAGCGCGATGGGCCAGCCGACACCGATGACGACCGTGAGCACGTCCTTCACATACCGGACCGCGCCGGCCTCGTTCATTCCGGCCGTGCTCATGTTCCATACGTCGATGGAGCGGGTTCCAAGCGCACTGAACGCCTGGTCCGCGTATTGCGCCAGCGCTGCGGCGAAAAGCGTGTAGACGACGAGTGCGAATACCCAACGGGTCCACATGGCATACGCTCCGGTGCTTGCCGTTCGGCTCAACGCAGGCTCGTCCTCATTCGTGATGCTCCAGCGCGCGGTATCCGGCCAGCGTGATCAGCGCATCCCGCTTCGCGATCTGATAATCGGACAGCACCATCTCCTTGACGAGCGCGGCGAATGTCACCGTCGGCGCCCATCCGAGTTTCGCGTGAGCCTTCGACGGATCGCCGAGCAAGGTCTCGACCTCGGTTGGCCTGAAATAGCGCGCGTCCACTCGCACGATCACCGTCCCCGGGGCGACCCGGCATTCCTTGCTCGTGATGCTGTCCACGATGCCGACCTCGTCGACGCCGCTGCCCTCGAAGCGAAGCGTGATGCCGAGCTCCGACGCCGCCTGCTGCACGAACTCCCTCACGCTGTATTGCACGCCCGACGCAATGACGAAATCTTCCGGCTCCGGCTGCTGCAACATGAGCCACTGCATCTGGACGTAATCGCGCGCGTGTCCCCAGTCGCGCATCGCCCCGAGATTGCCGAGGTACAGGCAGTCCTGTGACCCGATCGCAATGCGGGCGATGGCTCGCGTGATCTTGCGCGTTACGAATGTCTCTCCGCGAACCGGCGATTCGTGATTGAACAGAATCCCGTTGCATGCATATATGTCGTACGCCTCGCGATAGTTCACCGTGATCCAGTATGCGTATAGCTTCGCGACGGCATAAGGACTGCGCGGATAGAACGGCGTGGACTCGCGCTGAGGCACTTCCCTGACCAGTCCATACAACTCGGATGTGGAGGCCTGGTAGAAGCGCGCGCTCTTTTGCAGGCCCAATATGCGTATTGCTTCGAGAATTCGCAGAGCGCCGAGGCCGTCTGCGTTGGCCGTGTACTCGGGTTCTTCGAAGGACACCGCTACGTGGCTTTGCGCCGCCAGATTGTAGATTTCGTCGGGCTGCACGCGCTGGATGATGCGCAGAATGCTGGTCGAGTCCGTCAGGTCGCCGTGATGCAAGTGAAAACGCCGCTTTGCGACATGATCATCCTCATAGAGATGATCGATCCGGTCGGTATTGAAGAGCGAGGAACGGCGCTTCACGCCATGCACCTCGTATCCTTTGTCGAGCAGGAATTGAGCGAGATAGGAACCATCCTGACCGGTGATCCCGGTGACCAGCGCGACCTTCTTCGACATCGCTTCTTCTCCTCGTTTGCGTACGCGACTTTCGAAATGCATCAGGCAGGCTTGATGTTGCTCTCGCCGCGGTCCTTGCCATACCCGTAGGTCGTGACGTAGCCGGAGCCATAGCGGGATCTTTCGGCGGGAACATCGGTGAACAGGATGCCGCTCACGCTCACGTCGCTGTTTTGCAGTCGGCTCAGCGCCTCGTGCACTTCGGCGACGGACTGCCGCCCGTGCCGCACCACGAGCAGCGTGGTCCCTGCCTGCCGTCCGATGAGCGAGGCGTCGGTGACGGCGAGCACTGGCGGCGTGTCGATGACGACGGAGTCGTAACGCCGGGACGCCGCGTCGAGCAGTTCGTTGAGGCGCCCGCTCATGAGAATGTCCGCCGGATTGGCCGAGTCGGCGCCACGCGGAATCAGATCGACGCCTTCGATGACGTCGCGCCTCACCACGTCGTCGAATGGCGCGCCGTTGAGGAGCTCGCGCAGTCCGGGTCCGTCGCTCGGTCCGAAAGATGCATGCATGTTGCCCATGCGCATATCCGCATCGATCAGCAGCACCCGCTTGCCGCCGGCCGCCTGAACGGCCGCGAGATTGGCCGAGAGGAACGACTTGCCCGCGCCAGGCGTCGAACTCGTGATCATGATCACGTTGTTTCTGTGCGCTCCGCTGATCGATTGCAGCACGGTGCGCAGACTTCGCACGCCTTCGACCGCCACGTCGCCAGGCGAGCGCGCCGCCAGCACATGCACGCCAGGGAGCTTGCGGCGCATGTCCTCCTGCAACCTGACTTGCCGGACGCTGTGCGGCACGACCGCGCAGACCGGAATGCCGAGGGCGCGCTCGATCTCGACGCTGCGCTCCACGCCACCGAAGAGCGCCCTTCGCAAGAATGCGGCGACGATGCCGAGCACGACGCCGAGCACCGCGGACAGCGCCAGCAGGACACGCCAATTGGGCTTGATCGCTTTCTCGGGCGGCATGGCGCGATCGACGATGCGCACATTGCCGACGTTGCCCGCCTTGATGACGCGTAACTGCTGCGCGCTGTTGAGGAGATTCGTATAGAGGTCGGTGTCCACGCGAACGTTGCGCATAAGGCGCAGCGCCGTCTGCTCGGTATCCGGCAATGAAGCCACGCGCCGGCTCAGGGCGTCGCGATCCTGTTGCAAGCGGCTGATCTTGGCATTGATCGCCGTGAGCGACGGATAACCCGGCTGATAATGCCCGGCGATATCGTCGCGCTGCTGCATCAGCGCGCGCATGCTGGTGTCGAGTTCGATAACTTGTTGCAATAGCAGGCGGCTTTCGATGCCGAGATCGACGGTGCCCTTGCTGTTGCGAAACGCGTTGTACTGGTCCTCCGCCTGCTGCAACTCCTCGCGCAGCTTCGGCAACTGCTCCTCGAGAAAGAGCAGCGAATGTTCGGCTTCGGATGATCTCCTCGCGAAATCCTGAGCCAGATACTCTTGCGCGATCGCATTCACGACATTGGCAACGCGCGTCGGATCGGAGCCTTCGAGCGCCACGCCGATCATGCCCGACTGTGTCTTGCGCTCCGCGATGGCCAGCTTGCTCTGGAGCGCCAGAGTGGTCGCCTGGCTCGATTGTGCCGTCAGCGTGAATTCGCAGCCGGGAGGCGCCTCGAGCGTGTTGACGAGGACGCGCGCCTCGCCATTGTCGTAGGGCACGGTCAGTTCCTGACCGACCGCTCCTCGTCCGAGGACGATGCCATCGGGCGATAGCAGTTCGAATGAACCGCCCTCTCCCGCCTTGATCGTGAATGCGCGACCGAGGGCCTTGCGCGGCACGTCGAACACCTTTACGTCAATGTTCTCGTCGCCCCATGCGAAGCGCCGCAAGCCGAAGAGCGGTTTTGAGTCGCCCATCCCCCTGTTCAGCCTGGCTATCCAATGACCGATGAGCGGAAAGTAGCGCGGCTGCGCGGTTACTTCCAGATGCAATTGCCGCACCGCCTCACCTACGACGAGCCGCGAGCGGATCAACTCCATTTCGGTGTCGGCGCCCGCCTTGACTTTCGAATCGAAGATCGATGCGAGCCGCCCCAATGCTTCGGCTTCGGGAGAACTCGAAGTCTGCGCGCCGATCTGAACCAGCGCGTCGGCACGGTACACGGGCTGGATGACCGCTCCATATAGCGCACCGAGCGCGAGCGTGCCGAGCGCGACCACGCATACGAGACGACGGCCATCGATGATGACCCGAACGTAGTCGGATATCGACACGCCATCCCCGTGCATCGAATCGTCGTGCATGCCTTGCTTCATCGAGGTCATGTGTTTGCCGATAAGGTCCATTGCCCCCGACAGCGGTGCTCGCCCGGGAGGCGCGATTTCATAGGAGCGACGCATCCGGTGTGCGTCCGTTCTGACTGTTACCCTTGTTCTTATCAATGGACAAACAAAGCAGCGCAGCACGCCTGGTTCGAGAAAGCCCCCGGGTCTCCCGTGTCCGTCGCCGTTGAGAACTTTACATACGCCTCTGTCATGCAGGACATCGCGACGGAAATCGCCAAGATGTTGTCGGTCGCCTGAGTCATGTCGGTAAGAATGGAACCCGGTGTCGAAGCGGTGGCGTGTCTCGGCAAGCCTTTGTCGGCTGGAGTGAACAAGTGGCTTGTACCATTCGCCGGATAGCTTGATGCCGATTTCTTCTACGCGCGCATGCGAGCAAGAAATTTCATTCAATTCCAATACAGGCTATCGAATGAAGATCCTCATGATTTCACTGAACTATGCTCCCGAGGTTTCCGGTATCGGGAAGTATTCGTCCGAGCTGGCCGAGTGGTTCGCAAGAAAGGGGCATATAGTGCGCGTGATCACGGCATCGCCCTATTATCCTGGCTGGCGCGTGCAGGAAGGTTATAGCGCGCGCAAGTTCTCCACCGAATCGATCAACGACGTGTCGGTAACGCGCGTGCCGTTCTGGTGTCCGCGCCGGCCGAATGGCGTGAAGCGTCTCATTCACCTGATGAGTTTCTCCCTCGCTGCCGCGCTGCCAGCCATCGCCCGCGTACGCTGGCGTCCCGATCTCGTGTGGGTGGTCGAGCCGCCTTTGTTCGCGAGCCCGTTTGCACTGCTCACTGCGCGCTTGAGCGGCGCACTGTGCTGGCTGCAGATTCAGGACTATGAAGTCGACGCTGCATTCAAGCTCGGCATGCTCAAGGGTAATGCCGTGAAGAAGCTTTGCCTCAAGTTCGAGCGATCGCTTCTCGCACGCATGGACGGAGTGTCGGCCCCTTCGGCTGCGATGACGCAAATCGCAGCCGCCAAAGGCGTGCCTAACGAAAAGCTGTCTCTCGTACCGAACTGGGTCGACACCGGGCGCATCCGCCCGCTCGGCAGAGCCAGCGCTTTTCGCGCCCGGCTGGGTATTGGCGAAAATGTCATCGTCGTGCTGTATTCCGGAAATCTCGGCGCCAAGCAAGGACTCGAACTGCTTCCTGAAGCCGCGCACAGGCTGGTGCATCGTCGCGACATCGTGTTTGTCATTTGCGGCAATGGTCCTGCAAAGGACTATCTGAGCGCCAAGGCGGCGGAGCTTCCGAACATCAAACTGATCGACATGCAGCCGAACAAGCGCTTCAATGAATTGATGGGGCTTGCGGACATCCACGCTCTTCCGCAGCGCGCGGACGCCGCCGACATCGTGATGCCATCCAAGCTCGGCGGCATGCTGTCGAGCGCACGCCCGGTCATCGCGACCGCCGCGGAACATACGGAGCTATGGAACATCGTTCGGTCGGTCGGCGTCGTGACCGAACCGGGCAATGCGACCGCCCTGGCGGAAGCGATCGTCCATCTGGCGAACGATCCCGCGCTGCGCGAGCGACTCGGCTCGCTCGGACGCAGCTATGCCACGACCCATCTCTCGCGGGAGAAGATTCTCGCTGCATTCGAGAGCCGCGTCGTCATCGAGCTGCAGAAAAAGCGCGACGTGTCGGACCGCGTCATTACCTGAGCCCTTGCTCGCGCCACGCGCGCCGCTCGCCTGCGCACCGATGCGGCTATTCGAAAGGGCGATTGCCGAGCATGAGCGCGCGATGCGCGCCCGCGGTCGAGGCGACGAGTCCAAGCGTTCCTTTCTGGGTCACCGAGAAGCGGACCAGGTCGCTTCCCGATACCAGCGTTCGGGCGGGCTCGCCAGCGCCGCGTCGTGGCAGATGGAGCAGATACAGACCCGACAAAGCCTGATGTGACCGGTCCGCGTTACGCGACACGAGCACGATCACGGCATGGGCCTTGTCGTCGCGTGGAAGCGTCAGACCGGTGTCGAAGCTCGCGCCGTCGAAATCCATGCTGAAGAGGCCGAGCCCGCCGATCTCATGCCTGACCTCCTCCACGGCGCGGAACGCTCCACGCTGTATCGTCACATCGTCGGCGAACGTTGCGGCGCCCAGGGCAAAGTGATCCTGCGCATTCGTGAGCGTGCAATCCCACGACTGCACGGGCGCGACCGGACCGTCCGACGCCACGGCCGATGCGCCGTAGGCTTGCTGGACGTTGACGCCGAAGACGGAGGAAGCGCCGTCGAGTGTCCCGACAAATGCCGGAACGAGTACACCGTCGCCCAGATACGGGTCGTTCCAGCCGGCGCCGACGGGTCCCGTGCGAGCCGGACTGTCGCGATAGCCGACGCGCTCCAGATAAACGCCGTTGAAGACGGCGGACTGACATGCATCGACGAGCACGGCGGGTCGCGGCGACATCGCGTGCGATATCTGCATGAAGACGTTGGCGTTCGACGGGCGCGCATAACGCGACATGACCCTGATGCAGAAACCGCAGATGCCCCTGTAGGGATAAGCCTTCGCCTGCGACGCGGCGTTGAGTTGCGCACTCAGTCTCGACTCGTTGTTTCGCGTCTTGAAGAACGCGGCGTCGAACCAGGTGTCGATACGCCGCTCGTCATCGCCATAGGCCCGGCTGTAGATGTTGCGCACGTTGATGAAGGTGCACTTGTCCGCAAAGCCGCCTCGCTCGTTATAGTCGTCGTTGCGGTCCGCCCATTGCCCTCCGACGAGAACCGGCACGCCCGTGCCCTGGGCCTCGATATTGCTGAACATGCATTGCTCCAGCACCGCTGCATAGATGCCGATGCCGCAGCCGAGAAAGCGAAGCTTGTCGAAGATGCAGCAGGCGAGTGTCGCGGAAAGCGCACCGAAAGCCATGAAGCAATCGATGAAAGTCAGGTTCTCCAGGCCCGCTTCGAACGCGGTGTCGTGTCCATCGAGTAGGCCGAAGGTGATCGGCTGACGCGCGTCCGCCATGCCGTAGCGATACCCTCCCTTCACCACGGCGTTGATGCCGCATACCTTGACTCCGGGCCACGCGCCCACGCAGTAAGCCTGGCGCAATGCCGGCTCGGGCGCAAGCCGCTTGTCCTTTGCGCTTCTCGTGCGGCCGTCGTCGTGACAAGGAATGGCGAGCGTCCCCGATGCGGCTGCGATGCGGAACGTGCCGTTATCGAGCACCACACGCTGCGCGCGTCCTGTCGACGCATAACATGCGCCCGCGAAAGCGACGGCGCGGTTGATGGCGTCGGCGTCATCTGCGATGCCGTCACCTTGCGCACCGAACCAGCGCGCGTAGATGTCGCCCTCGAACACGCGTTTCCAGCGCTTTCCGGACTTCGACACGATAATCGTGCCGCCATTGTCCGCACTCGACGCATCGTCCGGATCGAGCCGATAACACGCGATGTCCGACGCGCGACGGCCTGCCGGATGCTGCGACACGAGCAGGCGCGTGAGCGTTCCGGTGTACTGACGCAACATCGCGTAGCCCTGGATCGGACCTTCGTTCAGGATGAAGCCGGACACATCTGCGATGCGCGCCTGAAGCAGCGCCCCCCTGATGACGACCATCCTGTCGTCGGGTGCAAGGCTTTCCGCAAGCTGCATCGAAGCGGCTGCACCCTGAATCTGCGTGGGCTCGCTTTTCGCGGCCTGCGCACGACGCGCCTCGCCGGCCACGCCCGAGACGCCGCAGCAGGCGACGATGATCTTCTTGAGCGCCCGTCGTCTCGTCTTGAGCGCCTCGCCGGCGGCCTGCCACTTGCTCCGGAGCTGGACCATGACGTCTCGAGGCCTGTGGGAAGCGCTACGACAGCGGCTTCAGCGAAGCATGGGCAAAAATCTGCTTTCTGCAGATGCCGATATACACGGAGTAGTCCACCGCGACGCTGGCAATGATGGTCGACCAGATCACCCAGTCCACCGTGCCGAACTTCGTGAGCAGATAAACCTTGAGCGGAATGGAAACAGTGCAAAAGACCAGCACGGCGAGCAACTGCGGACGCAATTCCTTCACGCCGTTCAGAAAGATGGCGAAGGCGCTGGCCATCGCGTCGACCACGGCGAGCACCGCCGCGGCGCAACGCAACTCGAACGGCACGTCGAGCTGATTGCCCGTCCATATCTTCAGGAGCCACGGCGACGCTATCAGGATCAGCGCGCTCATCAGCAGGGCGGTACCTGTCGTCACGCACATGGACAGCTTCAGCGTGTTCCTGATGAAGGTCCTTTCACCTCGCGATCGGGCATCAGCGTACAAGCCCCACAATGGTCCCGACAACATCGACATTGCAACGGTGACCACCTGAAACAGCCGTTGTGCGACGGCCAGTCGCGCGACTTCCTTGGCGCCGAGAATGTTCGAGACGATCAACGGGTCACACGCGCTGCCACATATGAAGCCGAGTTGAACGATGAGAAATATGCCCGCCGTCTTCGTCAGCACGGAATAGTCGAGCCAACCGGTGCCGGCCCAGATGCCGCGATGGAATCTGAAGATCCCCTCCCGGCGCAGGCGCACGAGCAGAATCATCGCGCTCGCGACCTGAACGCCATAGGTGGACAGGACGAGATAGGGCATGGGTGCGCGCACGCGCGCACAGAGATAGAGAAGCGGCAACGAACACAGGTATCCGATTGCCGCGGCCGTATGCGGTTCCCATGCGCGCTGCAAGCCCACGAAGACCTTTCTAACGCCACCGAGCGGAATGTTCAGGCAGAACAGCCCGATGAACGTGAGCGTCGCCAGCACGGTCTCTTTCGCGACGATCGTCGACTCGACCTTGAGCAGGCGCTGAAAATCCAGCAGCAAGACGAGCCCGACGAGTACCCCCGCCGCGGCGACGCCGATCACGGCGAGCAGCATGATGCCCCGCGTAACGATGGTCTGCAGCGCGTCGCGGTCGGCGGACGATTCCGCATCCGCAACGAGATTCACGAGTCCGTTCGCCACGCCGAGATCCAGCACCGATAACATCACCGCGAGGCTCGATATCGTCATCCAGATGCCGAAGCGCTCTTGTCCCAGATATGGCAGCGTGAACGAGACCGAGAGCAGGACGACCGCGAAGCCCAACGCCGCACTCACCGAATTGCAGGCGACCGACCGTGCTGCGCGGACATAGCGCTCCCGGTCGCGCGCCTCGGAGCTGCCGACGCCGAATGGCAGGTAACGAAAGCAGTGCCTCAGGAAGAAGGCGGGGGCGCGCGCAAAAGAACGCTCTGAAGGCGGCATGGGGCGTTTCATCCTTTAGCTGATCGCCGGAAACGCTGTGGCCTAAACGCGCGGTTCGAATCGCACCTTGTCCTGATCGCCCACGTAGGGTCCCTGCTTCACTTCGATGAACGCCGCGTCTTCGAGTATCTCGAAGCCATGCCCGCCCGAGGACAGCAAGATGACGTCGCCGGGCCCGAGCGTGCGGCTCGTCACATAGTGCAGATTCGAGCCGTAAAAATCGACACGCACGCGGCCTTTCTTGATGAACAGAACCTCTTGCGTCAACTTGACCTCGCGCACCACGACGTTGTGTACGTGAGCGGGAATCTTCTTTCCGGCCGGATGCGTCATGTGCGCGAGTTGCTGCGAGTACTCATGCGGCGTAAAGAAGTTGATGCCTTCTTTTGAGAACGAGTCCCGGACGATCAGAGCCAGTGTGACGCCGTCGTGAACGATGGTTTCCAGCTCCTTATCGACCACGGTGTCCTGTTCGGCTACGAGTAGCGTCATGATGTGCCCCGGCGGGATTGTTCGACATGGACCGCTGCATGCGCAGCGGCATGTAAGCATGATTTCCGATGAATCGCCTTGAGACGCGACAAAGGCGCAGGCCCGATACGCCGTGTAGTCCGAGCATAGCGGCGAGCGCCCTTCGCCGGTCAGCCGGTGACGGAATCTGGCAAGGTGTTGACCGATTCGCGTCGCGGTCCGTATAGCAATGCGATATAGCTTTGCGCAACGTGGGAGATATGAAAGCGGCTATCGAAACACTGCTTCGCCGCCGCCCTCATCGTCGCCTTCGCCTCTTCTGGCAAGTTCGTCCATTTCAGAAAGAGCCGGGTTATGCCTCGCTGTGTGTCTTCGTCCGCGAATCCCGCGCCGTCGGCGACGACCTCCTGCCAGATGCCGACCTTGTCGGTCAGAAGCACCGGGACGCCACACGCGAGCGCTTCGGCCACCACGATGCCGAAATTCTCCTGATGCGAGGGCAAGACCAGGACGTCGGCTGCTCGCAACAAGGACCACTTGTCGTTACCCGTGACGAGATCGAGCCAGCTGATTCGCCCACCAAGCCCGAGCTGCTCCGCTTCGCGACGCAGCTTGGGAGCAAGGCCGTTATTGTCCGGCCCCGCAATGACGAGTTGATAATCGTCCCTCGCGTCCTTCAGATCGTGAAACGAGCGGATCAGCAGATCGCAGCCCTTCTTTTCATGGATGCGCCCGAGGAAAAGAATGACTTTCCTGCCTCCCCAATCCGCGCGGGTGCGCCATTTCCCCGGGTCCGAATTTGCTATCGAAGGCGCCGGCGCGGTTCCGTACGTCACCGTGAATTCCTTTGCCCGGTATAGCGGAAAAGATTTGCGCGCGAGTTTGCGCTCGCTATCGGCGGTGAACAGAACGCCTTGCGCATTGCTGAGAACGTGACGTTCCACCAACATCCAATAGAGAAGCTTCTTTGTGTACTTCAGCGGACGACCGACGTTAAACCACGGATCGAGCATGCCGTGCGGTATCACGTAATAAGGAACGCCCTGCGAGCGCAGTGCGATCATCGCCGCCGCGCTGTGAAACTGCCAGATGCCGTCCACGACGATCGCATCATATTGCCTGCCGTGCTGCATCAGCCACCGCACCAGACGAAAGCTGAATGAATACTTGCCTGCATGGTGTCCCAGACGGATGACACTGTCGAACGCCGCGTCATCGGACTTATCCGGATGCGCCGAAGAGTCGAGGCAGACGACATCCACGGCGTGCCCGCAACGCCGGATTTCGGCCGCGATTCTCTTGATGGCCTCGGCCGGCCCGCCAGACCGGGCCTCGATCGTCGGAATGATGTGGAGCGTTTTCAATGAAAATCCTCCGATGAACCATGACGCGTGCGCGAGCCGCGTGAACGCGCAAGACAGCTTCATGGCGGTTGCCACGGGGCGTCACGACCCGCGCTCGAATCGCAATCGTAGTGGCTCGTCTGACGCCGCCCGTTCACTTGGCGGAAATCATCAAGCTTTTGGCCGGCTGTCCGCGCGCGCAATGCATGATCCGATCGAGCCGCCACGCTCATCGTTCAGCCAACGTCTTGCCGAGTTCCGTCAGAACGAGCTGGTCCATATCACACGGGCTACCGTTGGACAAACGTGAAATCGCTGTCAGCGTCTACCTGTGCATCCTTTTCCGGGGGCTGAGAATATGCTGTTCAACAGAGTCGCTTCAAATCCCGAATACGACAGTAGTCTTGCAGAGCCGGGCCCCGCCCACCACGGCGCCGGCGAGCACGGGCAAGCGAACGACGTGGATCGCGTGGTTGACCGCTTTCGGGTTCGGCCGATCCGGATCGTGGTGCTTCTCGAGCAGGACAATTCGACGGGCGGAGGATTTCAGCAGGCAATAAACGCCGCGCTGCTGTTCAGGCGTCTGCCGCCTGAGCTCTGCGACGTAACCTTCGTCACGACGCGGCAATCGGCAATCGAGGAATTGCAGAGGAGCGGCCTCGACGCACATTACCTTCCGGTTCGAAAATGGCAACGCGCGCTCGCCCGCTTTGAGGTGCTGTGGCGGCAGCTCAGTGTGTCCCGCCCGCTCATGGGAAACCTCCACTCCAGCTGGCTGGACCGGTCGCTGCGGGATATGGGCGCCGATCTCGTCTATTTCACGTGCCCGTCCTATCTTGCGCTCGTGACCACGCAGTTCAGCTATCTCTTCACTGTCTGGGACCTTTCGCACCGGGACGACCCGGACTTTCCCGAGGTGCGTGCCAACGGCGAGTTCGAGCGTCGTGAACAGATCTATCAACATGCGTTAAAGAAGGCGACAGGCATCGTCGTCGATTCGCAGGCGGGGCGCGATAACGTGGTCCGGCGCTATGGCATCGATGAGGAACGCGTGCATGTGATTCCCTTCTGTCCCGCCGTCGGCACGATGCTATCGGAGGAAGAGTTGTCCCGGCCCGAGCGCTTCATCGACGTCAAACTCAAATATGACCTGGCCTGCGACTACATCTACTATCCCGCGCAGTTCTGGCCGCACAAGAACCACGTGTACATCTTGCGCGGACTCCGCCGTCTGGAAGACCGCTTCGGGATCAAGGCCGGTGCCATCTTCTCGGGACGCGACTTCGGCAATCTGGCTTACGTTCGTTCCGTCGCCTCGGACCTCGGGCTGACCGACAGGGTCCGCTTTGCCGGCTTCGTGCCCGACGGCGAAGTGCCCTGCCTCTATCGCCAGTCGATCGCCCTCGTCATGCCCACTTATTTCGGTCCGACGAACCTGCCGCCCTACGAGGCGTTTCAGCTCGGTGTCCCGGTTCTGTATTCCGATCTCGTGAACCTGCGCGACCAGGTCGGCGACGCGGGCCTTCTCGTCGACCTGCTGAGACCGGACACGATGGCCGACGCGCTTCGAAGACTCATCACGGATGTCGAACTGAGGAATACGCTCGTCGAGCGAGGCAAGCGGCGTATCGAATCACTCACGGACGAGCAGCGGCTCTCGACACTCAGAGGCGCACTGGAAGCATTCCAGGCACGGCGCATGTGCTGGGCGCCCTCCACGCAGACTTCTCGCAACCGCAATTCCTGAACCCAACGGGAACTCTAAATGGCCTCGGAACTCTTTCGCGACGAGCATGTGTCGCCGCCTGAAACTCCTCCGCACGACATCGAGCGCGATCGCGAACCTGGCGGCGTCATCGATCTGAGTCGCGCCGACCAGGGCAACTATGTAAAGGTCCGTTCGACGTTGATCGAGACGCTATGGTTCATCGCCGAAGCCACCATCATCAGTAACAAGCTCGTGCCGTTCTCGGCTCTGCGCGTGGCGTTGTTGCGGCTCTTTGGCGCGAAGATCGGCGTGGGTTGCCGGTTCCTGCACGCTGTGCATGTCAAAGCGCCCTGGAATCTCGTGGTCGGCGATCACTCCTGGTTCGGCGCCGATGCGTGGATCTATAACCAGGCGCCCATTCGGATCGGCTCGAATGTCTGCATCTCGCAAAGGACTTTCCTGACGACCGGCTCACATGAGATGAGCACGACGATGAACCTGCGCGTCGCGCCGATCGTCATCGAAGACGGCGTGTGGATCACGGCGAACTGCGTCGTGCAGATGGGCGTGACGATCGGCCGTTCCACCGTGGTCACGCCGCTGTCCGTCGTGCATCGTTCGCTCGCGCCTGAGGGCGTCTATGGTGGCAATCCATGCCGATTCATTCGCAAGCGCTTCGACTGAAGAAAGGCAGCCTCAGGGGTTCACTGCACGCCCCGCTCCGAAAATTGGGAGTATCAGCTTACCTTACTCAAGGTATCGAAAAGCGAATCAGCGGTTAGCAACTGCTTTACATAGGCAGCTTGATTACTACACTTGGTTGTTGTGGCGACGGCCGGTCTTGCCGTGTTCGTAGCCGCTACTGAGCAATGATGAGACGGAATGCATCGTTGTATGTTCTCGGGCGCCTTATCTTGCTGAATTGGAGGAACCAATCATGCAAACTGTTCTAAGACGATATTCCGGAAAGGGCGCGACAGAATTGTTTGATTTGCTCGAGAAGCATAACGCTGAGGTCGAAGAATGGATGGGTGGTGTCAAAGGCTTGGTCACATACACGCTCGTGCGCACCGGCGAGGGCGGATTTTCCGTGACTGTGTGTCGGGACAAGGCGGGTATTGATGAGAGCGTGCAAAAAGCGAAGGAGTGGATCGCGAAGAATGCGGGAAGCATTGGAGCGGCCGCGCCGGACGTGACGGAGGGTGCGGTCATTGCTCATTTGAACAAGTCTTAGTTCTGACGCTTACGACGCACGCGCCAGATGGCTGCATGGGCGTGCGTCGCTCATGGCGTCGAGAGAATCAACCGGTTTGAATCACTCATCGCCTTTATCGAGTCGTCTTGTTCGCCAGGCGCAGGAACATCGCTCTCATTCGTAAGTCATCACCGCTGTCGCATTGAGCACGACCGGACCTGTCAACGCCTGAACACTGATCCCAGCATCAAGCCCCGATAGGTATAAGAAATTCGAACCGTGAGTGTATTTCCCGGACTGGTCCCGCTTGCATTGTTCACGGTAACGCTTGGTGAATTGCCTGCGTTCCCGAAACTGAGAAGCTCATTGCAATTGGCGCTAGCGACCGCGGAAATCTGGGTCGCAGAGAGCGCAGGCACCGCCACCATCGTCCCGGCTCTGGCTGCCGCGCGCGCTGCGGCGGCAAGCGCTGCCTTGTCGTAAATCATCAAGCCGACATCGACGATGCCAACTAGCACCATGAGCAAAAACGGAAGCAGGATGGCGAATTCCAGCGCGACACTGCCCGCTTGTGTGGCAGACCGCCGTCCACCTCTCCGGATTTGCAAGTGACTGGAACGGTCCTCATTTCTTCGCATATTTTTTTTGATAACTTTGGCGCGCTCGACACAACGTTCTGGGAGCGTGAATGTATCGCGTAGAAAATTATGAAATGCTTAAGGATTGCGATCCAGCCAGCTGAAATGACCGCAGTACATGTTGTTTTAGAAGTTACAGTTTTAAAGCTCACGGTTACAATCGTCGGACGATTTCAAAGCTAAGCTTCCGCCCACCTCGAATAAAAAAACAAAGGGTGCGAAGATGACTAGAAAAATTTGGAAAGCGCTGGTTCTTGCAGCGCTGCTGCCTTTGGCGCTCGCGGCTTGCGGCGGAGGCGGGAGTGATGGCGCTTCTAGCACGCCGTCCGGCACGCTGCACGTCGCGATAACGGACGCGCCGTCTTGCGGTTTCGATCACGTCTACGTGACCGTTTCAAAGGTGCGCGTCAATGCGAGCGCACAGGCGGGCGACAACGACGCGGGTTGGACTACAGTCGCCTTGCCCGCGCCGCAGAAGATCGATCTGCTGTCATTGACCAACGGCGTGCTCGCCGATCTCGGCCAAAGCGCGCTGCCCGCCGGCGAATACCAGCAGGTTCGCCTGGTGCTCGCCTCGAACGCAGGCAACACGATTGCCAATTCCGTGGTGCCCTCCGGCGGCACCGAGCAGCCGCTCGATACCCCGAGCGCGACGCAGAGCGGCTACAAGATCATCCAGCCCTTCACTGTTCAACCAAACACGCTGGTCGACCTCGTGCTCGACTTCAACGCGTGCAAGTCGGTCGTCACGCGCGGCAACGGCTCCTACGCCCTCAAGCCGGTCGTGACAGCAACGCCGACGACCGTGAGCGGGCAAATCGCGGGTTATGTCGCGCGCGCGCAGGCAGGCGCCACCGTCTATGCCGAGCAGGGCGGGAAGGTCGTCAAGGGCACCCTCGCCGACAGCACCGGCAAATTCGTGCTGTCGCCGCTCATTCAAAGCTCCACACAAGGCAACTACGATGTAGTCATCGTCCAGAACAACGTGGCCACCGGTGTCATACGGTCCGTGCCGGTCGTCGTCAACACGAGCACGGCTGTGTCCACCTCTGACGCACCCATCGCGCTGCCTTCGTCGTCGATGAGTACGGTAAGCGGGAAGGTGACGCCGACCGCCGATGCCCTCGTCCGTGCGTTGCAGCCGGTCAATGCGGCCGCGTTCGAGATCGGCTCCATCAACGCGAATCTCGACACGGGCGTCTACGCGCTATCGTTGCCGGCCGCTGCGCCCATCGTCAGCACCTACTCTGCTGCGCTGCCTCTGAGCTTCGCCGCCGCACCGGCCGCAGCCGGCCAATACACGCTCGAGGCAGACGCCGCATCGGGCGCCACGCAATCGACGGGTGTCACCGCGACAACCGGTCAGGCCAACGTGAATTTCAACTTCTAACGCATCCAACGTGGCGGCGATGAACCGCCAGGCCCCCTTCAACCAGGAGAACATGATGAAGAGAGTCGCAGCCCTCGCTGCGCTGTTGATCGCCGCCGGCGTCACAAGCGCATGCGCCGTGTACGTTCCCGACCCCGCACCTGTTGCAGTCAAGCCGCAAGGCGGTGTCGGCAATGGCTTTTGCCCGCCCGGTCAAGGCAAGAAAGGCAACTGTTGAGCGATGACCGATCTGCGACTAGCTCGCAAAAAAAGCCCGCATGACAAAGAACAGCTCGCTCGGCTCGCGCCGATCGGGCTGTTTTCTTGCGTGGCGCGCTTCAGGGCCAACGATGCCGGTTTAGCTGGACCGGGACGTGGGACGCCCCAAGAATGGAACTCGGGCGCCGCCCATTGTGGGTTGTCAGCGCGCCAGCCGGGGCGGGACGTATGCGCCATAGTAAGGTCCGACCTGACCGGCAGACGCCGTGATCTTGTAGCCGGCGATGAAGTGGCCCTCGATGTACTTGCCGCTTCCGCCCGTCGCATTGTCAATGTGGAAAGCTGCGAAGGCGATGACGGGCTGACTCGACGTCGTGGCCTGTTCGACCACCGGCACCAGTACATCAATGTTGGATGGCACGTTGGCGTAGATGGAAGTCTTTACGCCCGGCTCGATCCAGATCGCATCCCCGATGCTCAGCCCGGTCGGATTGCCGCCGCTGATCAGTCCCCGCACCGTCGTGACATCGTTGTTATCGGTCTGGAACGAAGTCCACTGACCGGCTTCGCAGCCGCGGTAGGTCGCGCCATTGCCGATCTGGATTGTGAAGGGCTTGCCCGTAGCGGGATCGATTGCGGGCGTACCCGACTGGACGTTCCAGTACTGGCTGTAAATGCACTTGCCGATCGCGACTGGAAAATGCCCGCCGGGGGCGACATAGCCGGGTGCCGCCACGATGGCTACCGCCGTCGCGCTCGCCGGTCCACTGCCGACGCCGAATAGCTTGGCAAACCAGAAACCAATAGCGCCGCCGTTGAGTCCCGCGGCTCGGGACACGATAACCTGCACGGCGGGGGCGTCGTAGGCGCCCGGTGTGATGTTCGTCGCCTTGAGGCCGGATGACGCGTTTGCAAGATTCCAGAACCCGGTCTGCACCGATGCATTCTTTAGAGTGACGCCATCTGACGAATTCAGGCTCACCGCAGTCGCAGCCGATGCGCTGGCGGAACTCCAGTTCGGGGTCGAACCGCCGGCCAGCAGCGTGCCAGCGCCCGTCAGCGCGGACGCCTCGGCCGCTGTTTGCAGTTCGGTCCTTGCCAGAAAGACATGCCCCAGATCGACCGCGAAAGCACCGAAGGCGAGCGCTGCAATCAATGCGAAAGGCATGGTGATCGCCATCGCACCACGCTGACGCTCAAGAGATGAGGCAGTCACTCGGAGTCTGACAGCGGACATTTCCATGATGTGTCGTCGGCAGTAGAAGATGAGATCGGCGGTGCCTTGCAGACGTGCGATCGGTAAGGAACAACTACGACCGAAGTCGACGAAACTTTAGGATGGTCCGAAAATTTGCGAAGCTCGCGCCATGTCGTATCGCTCTTGCGTGGTCCTTGCAATATCAGCGATAGCGGCTAAAGCTCGCTCGGAGTTCCTGCGTGAAGGCTTGCGGCTGCTCCCACGCTGCGAAGTGACCGCCCTTTCGAAGGACGTTGTATCGAATCAGCTTCGGACAAGCCTTTTCCGTCCAGCTTTTCGAAGCGGCGTAGATCTCATCGGGTATGCGCGCGATCTCCGATGATCTGGCCGAGCTATCACGAGGTATGCGTGGCGCCGCTCGAAAGCTGCTCGATGGTTGGCGCACGCAGGCTCGTACGATGCTACGCCGGACGTTGACCGGATGCCCCCTTCACGCGCGTGCGCTTCGCCGGCGCGACGACATCAGCCAGCAACTCTTCATGCAGTCCGCGCAACACCTCGACGAATGCCGACGCCAGCCGCTCACGCGGCCTGTGCGGAGGAAACAGCAGATAGGTGGGAAAGCGCGTCGCCGGCAGAAACGGACGGATGGCGGTATCCGGTCCCCTGTAGTCGCGCGCGACGATCGGATGCGCGAGCGTCACGCCCATGCCGTGCCGCACCATCTCGCAGCACATCGCCGTGTACTGCGCCTCGATGGCGAGCACACGCTTCACGCCCGCGCGCTGAAACACTTCGTCCATCAATGCGCGCGTGCCGTCGCCGTGACACAGCGAGATGAACGACTCGCCTTCCAGATCCTCCGGCCTGATCACGCGCTTCGCCGCGAGCCGATGCGCCGCCGGCATCACGCACACCGCGGCGACGCTCGACAACTGTTCCACTTCGCAATCCGACGCCTCGCTCACGTACACGGCGACACCCAGATCGCAGAACTGCGAAGCCGTCCAGTGGTTGACCGTGCCCGACGTGTTGACGTGCAGCGACACCGTGACTTCCGGATACAGCTCGACGAAACGCTTGATGGCGTGCGGCACGAGCGTGATGCCCGCCGAAGGCATCGCCGCGATGCGCAGACGCCCGCTGCCGAGATTGCGGATCTGCGCGGCCGCATTGGCCAGTCCCTGCAAGCCGACGAATGCACGTTCGACCTCGCGGAAAAAAGCGGTGCCCTCGCTCGTCGGAATCAGCCGCACGCCGCTGCGCTGAAATAACTGCAAGCCCGTTTCGCGCTCGAGTTGCGAGATGAGACGGCTCACGTTGGGCTGCGACGTGAAGAGCGCCTTGGCCGCGGCGGTCATCGATCCCGACACCATGACGGCGCGAAACGCCTCGATGTGCTTGAGATTCATTGCGTGTTTTCCCTATTCTCGCTGTCCCCAGTCCATATCAACCAGGTATGGGTTTGTATTTTATTCGTATTGGACGATATGAATCGCCCGCGCGACACTGCTTTCATCGACGGGCCCTCAGCCCGCGCCCCACGTACCGGAACACTGGAGATCATCGTCATGAGAAGCACGCTGCATCGCCGTCTGTCCTGCCTGTCCCGCACCGCTTTCGCCGGACTGTCGATTACCGGCGCGCTCGCCGTGCCGCTTCTGGCCCACGCTGAAACCACCCTCTATGTCGCCAATGTCGGCGGCTCGAACGAGCAGCTTTATCGGCAGAAGATCATTCCGCCGTTCGAGAAGGCGCACAACGTCAAGATCGTCTACGTCGCGGGCAATTCGAGCGACACGCTCGCCAAGCTGCAGGCGCAGAAGGGCCATCAGCAGATCAATGTCGCCGTGATGGACGACGGCCCCATGTATCAGGCGATGCAGATGAACCTGTGCGCGAAGCTCGACGATGCGCCCATCATGAAAGACGTCTATCCGCTCGCGAAGCTCGGGGAGACGTCGGTGGGCGTGGGCATGGTAGCGACCGGCATCGGCTACAACGAGGAAGCGTTCAAGAAAGCCGGGCTGCCGCCGCCCGATTCGTGGAAGGCGCTCACCGACAAGCGCATCAAGGGCAAGCTCGGCGTGCCGCCGATCACCAATACCTACGGCCTGCATACGCTCGTGATGCTGGCGCGCCTCTCCGGCGGCGGCGAGAAGAACATCGATCCGGGCTTCACCGAGATGACGAAGCAGGTTGCGCCCAACGTGCTCTCCTGGGCGCCGACGCCCGGCGAGATGGACGGCCAGATGCAGTCCGGCGACGTCATCCTCGCGCCCTACGGCAGCGGCCGCGCCGTCGCATTGCAGAACACCGGCTTTCCGCTCAAGTTCATCTACCCGAAGGAAGGCGCGGTCGCGTTGCAGGTGGCGGCGTGCGTCGTGGCGGAGAATGCGCAGCCGCAGTTGTCGCAACAGTTCGTGCAGTACCTGCTCACGCCTGAAGTGCAGACCTTGCAGGCGCAGAACATCGGCCTCGGTCCCGTCAACAAGACGGTGAAGCTCACACCCGATGTCGCCGCCCGCGTGCCGTACGGTCCCGACCAGATCAGCAAGCTCACCGCGATGGACTGGGCCACGATCAACCAGCATCGCACCGAATGGACCGAGCGCTGGAATCGTTCGGTCGAGCGCTGATTCGCGGCCCGGCATCCGTTGACGTGACGAAGGAGCAAGGCGCATGGCCTTTCTGACTCTGCAAGGCATTTCGAAACGCTACGGCGATTTCACGGCGATCGAACGGCTCGATCTTTCGGTCGAGCGCGGCGAGCTGTTGTCGCTGCTCGGCCCGTCCGGCTGCGGCAAGACCACCACGCTGCAAATGGTCGCGGGCTTCGTCACGCCGACCACCGGCCGCATCCTGCTCGATGGCCGCGACATCACGAACGAGCGCCCGGAAAAGCGCGGCATCGGCGTGGTGTTTCAGAGCTACGCGCTCTTCCCGCATATGACGGTGGCGGGCAACGTCGGCTTCGGGCTGGAGATGCGCAAGGTGAAGCGCAAGGAACGCGGAGAGCGCGTCGAGGAAGCGCTCGCGCTCGTGCGCCTGAAGGGGCTCGGGCATCGCTTTCCGAAGGAACTGTCGGGCGGCCAGCGCCAGCGCGTCGCGATCGCGCGCGCCATCGCGATGCAGCCCGAGCTGCTGCTGCTCGACGAACCGATGTCCAACCTCGACGCCAAGTTGCGCGAGGAAATGCATATCGAACTGCGCGCCATCCAGAAGCGCCTCGGCATCACGACGATCCTCGTCACGCACGATCAGGTGGAAGCCATGACCATGAGCGACCGCATCGCGGTGATGCATCGCGGGGCCATTGCACAGCTTTCCACACCTTACGACGCCTACGAGCGCCCCGCCACGCAGTTCACCTCGACCTTCCTCGGCCGCACCAACGCGTTCGCCGGCGAAGTGTTGCAGCGCAATCCGCGCTGCGCGATCGTCGATGTCGCCGGCACGACGCTGCACGTGCCGCACGAAGGCCGTCACGTCGATGGCGCCGTGAACGTCTATATCCGCCCGGAGAAGGTCCACCTTGCGAACGGCAATGGGGCGAACGCCCGCGTGCGCGGCCGCATCGCGACGCGTGTTTTCGTCGGCAATCAATGGCTGCTCGAAGTCGAAACCGGGCTCGGCAAGCTGCGTGTCGCACAGCCGAATCATGGCGCGCCGCCGCCCGAGGAAGGCGACGAAGTGGGCCTCGACTGGACCGATGACGATCTGCGCGTGCTCACGCAGGATATCCGGGAGAACGCGAATGGCCACGCTTGACGACGCCCGTCCCGGCGCCGCGCCGTGGCTGTTGTCGGGGCCCGCGCTGCTGCTGTTCATCGGCTTGTTGCTGGTGCCGCTGCTGCTCACGCTGCTGCTGTCGTTTCGCGTGTTCAGCGACACGGCCGGCGTGTTGCCGAGCTTCACGCTCGGAAACTACTGGGAAGTGGTGAGCGACCCGTACTACGGCACCATCTTCCTGCGCACCGCCGGCCTCGCCTTCGCGGTCACGCTGTTGTCCATCGTGCTGGGCGTGCCGGAAACCATCGTGCTCGCGCGCATGAAGCGGCCGTGGCAATCGCTGTGTCTGTTGATCGTGCTCGGCCCGCTGCTCATTTCGGTGGTCGTGCGCACGCTCGGCTGGCAGATCCTGCTCGGTAACAACGGCGTCCTGAACAACGTGCTGCAGGCGCTACACATCACGGACGAGCCGGTGCGCCTCGTCTTCACGATGACCGGGGTCATCATCGCGCTGACACACGTGCTCGTGCCCTTCATGGTGATGTCGGTCTGGGCGACGATGCAAAAGCTCGACCCGCAAATGGAATGGGCCGGCCGCTCGCTCGGCGGCTCGCCGCTCGCGGTGTTTCGCCGCGTGATCCTGCCGCAGATCATGCCGGGCGTGCTCTCGGGGTCGATCATCGTATTCGCGCTGTCGGCTTCCGCGTTCGCGACACCGGCGCTGATCGGCGGACGACGCTTGAAAGTGGTCGCGACCGCCGCCTACGACGAATTCCTCGGCACGCTCAACTGGCCGCTCGGCGCGAGCATCGCGGTGTTGCTGCTGATTGCGAACGTCGCGATCGTGATGGGCTGCAGCCGCCTCGCGGAACGCCGCTTCCGGCACATTTTCGATTGAGCGGAGAACGAACATGAAAGAAAACGGCTGGCTCGGGCTCACTTTCAACGCCTGCTTCCTGACCTTCATTCTCGCGCCGCTGGTCGTGGTGATGCTCGTGGCTTTCACCGACAAGGGCTTCATTTCGATGCCCTTCGACGGCGCGTCGCTGCGCTGGTTCCGCGCGATCGTCGAGAACGGCGACATCGTCTCTGCGTTCTGGCTGTCGGTCCGTCTTGCCTTCGCCGCGGCCACCATCGGCGTGCTGCTCGCGGTGCCCGCCGCGCTCGCCATCGCGCGCTACCGCTTTCCCGGCCGCGCCGCGCTCACGAGCTTCTTCCTTTCGCCGATGATGATTCCGGCCGTCGTGCTCGGCATCGCGTTTTTGCGCTTCCTGTCGCTGCTGCATCTGTCCGGCTCGTTCTGGTCGCTCGTCGCGGCGCACGTGATCATCGTGCTGCCGTATGCGCTGCGGCTCGCGCTGTCGTCGGCAGTCGGCCTCGATCGCGATGCCGAGCGCGCGGCGCTCTCGTGCGGCGCGAGCCGCTTCACCGCGTTTCGCCGCGTCGTCCTGCCGATGATCCGCACCGGCGTCGCGGGCGGATGGGTGCTGTCGTTCATCCAGAGCTTCGACGAGCTGACGATGACGATCTTCGTCGCGACGCCCGGCACCACCACCTTGCCCGTCGCCATGTACAACCAGATCGCGCAGACGATCGATCCGCTGGTCGCATCGGTGTCGGCGGTGCTGATCGTCGGCACCGTGTTGCTGATGATGCTGCTCGACCGCATGGTCGGGCTGGATCGCATTCTGATCGGAGAAGCCCGATGACCCTTTCAAGTTCCGCCAGCCCCGACGTGCTCGTGCTCGGCGGCGGCCTCGTCGGCTCGGCCGTCGCTTACGGACTCGCCCGCGAAGGCGCGCGCGTGACGGTGCTCGACGAGGACGACGGCGGCTTTCGCGCTTCGCGCGGCAATTTCGGCCTCGTGTGGATTCAGGGCAAAGGCTACGGCCTCTCGCCTTACGCGCGCTGGTCGCGCTCGTCGGCCGTGCGCTGGCCCGGTTTCGCCGATGCGTTGCTCGCGGAAACGGGCATCGACGTGGCCTTGCGTCAGCCGGGCGGCTTTCACTTCTGCTTCAACGAAGCGGAACTCGCCGATCGCGAGAAACGCCTTTCGACGCTCAATGCCGAGCTTGGCGACTACCCGTATCAGATGCTCGACGCCGCCGAAGTGCGCGAGCGGATTGCGCAGGTCGGGCCGGCCGTGATCGGCGCGAGCTATACGCCGATGGACGGTCACGTGAATCCGCTCAAGCTGCTGCGCGGCCTGCATGCCGCGATGCAGACACGCGGCGTGCGGCTCGTTCCGGGCGAGCGCGCGGAGCGCATCGTGCCGGACGCGAACGGCTTCACGGTCCACGCGAGGCGCGGGACATATCGCGCGGCCCGCGTGGTGCTGGCCGCCGGCCTCGGCAATCGCGCGCTCGCGCCGTTCGTCGGGCTGAATGCGCCCGTCGCGCCCAATCGCGGCCAGGTGCTGGTGACCGAGCGCGTCGCGCCGTTTCTCCACTATCCGACCCTCAACGTGCGCCAGACCGACGAAGGCAGCGTGCAGTTCGGCGATTCGATGGAAGAAGTCGGCCTCAACGATTTCACGACGACGCACGTGCTCTCCGACATCGCCCGGCGCGGCGTGCGTGCCTTCCCGATGCTGAAGGACGTGCGCCTCGTGCGCATGTGGGCCGCGCTGCGCGTCTACAGCCCCGACGGTTTTCCGATCTACGACCGCTCGCAGACGCATCCGGGTGCGTTCGTCGTCACCTGCCACAGCGGCGTGACGCTCGCGGCCGCGCATGCGCTGCGCGTGGCGCCGTGGATTTCGGGCGCGCCGATGCCCGACGAACTGCCCAGCTTCTCCGCGCGCCGCTTTGAAAACGCCGCGGAACTGACTCCCGCTCACTGAATTCGCCATGACTTCCCAGACGATCCATACGCTCTTCAAACCGCTGCCGGGCGAGCAAGGCGCCGCAGCCATCGAAATCTGGTTCAACGACCGACCGCTCACCGTGGCCGCGGGCCGCTCCGTCGCGGCGGCGCTCTTCGCGGCGGGCATCTCGCGCTTTCGTGCGACGCCCGTCTCCGGTGCGCCGCGCGCACCCTACTGCATGATGGGCGCGTGCTTCGAATGCCTCGTCGAAATCGACGGCGTGCCGAGCCGCCAGAGCTGCATGGTCGAAGTGAAAGCCGGCATGCGCGTGCGTTCGCAGGAAGGCGCACGCGATCTGCCGCCCGCGGCGCCCATCGACGCCTCGCTGGAGAACGCGCATGGCCGCTGATTTCGCTTCGGAAGCCGTCGATGTCGTCGTGATCGGCGCCGGTCCCGCCGGCATGAGCGCCGCGACACGCGCCGCCCGCGCGGGCCTGAAAACGGTGCTGATCGACGAGCAGGACGCCGTCGGCGGACAGATTTATCGGGCGATCGGCAAGGCGGACGCGCGCCGCAAGGAGATTCTCGGGCCGGACTACGCGGCGGGCGCCGCCATCGCGGAAGCATTCGCCGCATCCGGCGCGCGTCACCTCACGAACGCGAGCGTCTGGCAGGTCACGCGCGAGCGCGGCGTCAATTTCCTGAAAGACGGCAAGATCGGCTCCTTCGACGCACAGCGCGTGATTCTGGCGAGCGGCGCGCTCGAGCGCCCCTTCCCGATTCCCGGCTGGACGCTGCCCGGCGTGCTGACCGCGGGCGCGGCGCAGATCCTTTTGAAGAGCGCGGGCGAAGTGCCCGCCGCGCCGCCGGTTCTCGCGGGCTGCGGCCCGCTCCTGTATCTGCTCGGCTGGCAATACGTGCGCGCCGGCGTGCCGATCCGCGCGCTCGTCGATACCACGCGCCACGAAGACCGCTGGCGCGCGAAGCGCCACCTGCTCTCGGCGCTGCGCGCGTGGCCGTTTCTCTCGAAGGGCCTGCAACTGATCCGTACGCTGCGCGAGGCGGGCGTGCCGATCTTCGAAGCAGCCGACGATCTGCGCGTGGAATCGCGCCTCGGCGCGGATCGGGTCGAACATGCGGCGGCGCTCAGTTTCACGACGCAGGGCACGGCGCACCGCATCGAGGCGGACGTGATACTGCTGCATCAGGGCGTCGTGCCGAATACGCAGTTCACGCAGGCGTTGCGCGCGTCGCATCGCTGGGACGACGCCCAGCTGTGCTTCACGCCGAACGTCGATGCGTGGGGCGAGCTCGATGTACCCGGCATCTTCGTCGCGGGCGATGGCGCCGGCATCGGCGGCGCGCAGGCGGCGGCGCTGCAGGGCACGCTCGCGGGGCTCGCGGCGGCGGCGCAACTGGGCGCGGTCGAACGTGCGAAGCGCGATGCCGAAGCGGCCGGACTGCGCCGCGCGCTCGCGGATGTCACGCGCATCCGCCCGTTTCTCGACAGCCTGTATCGCCCGCGCGACGTCAACCGCATTCCGCGCAGCGAGACCATCGTGTGCCGCTGCGAGGAAGTCACGGCGGGCGAGTTGCGCAAGTTCGTCGAACTGGGTTGCGTGGGACCGAATCAGGCGAAATCGTTCGGACGGTGCGGCATGGGACCGTGCCAGGGCCGCATGTGCGGCCTCACGGTGACGGAAGTCATCGCCGATGCGCGCCAGGTGTCGCCCGCCGAAGTCGGCTATTACCGCATTCGTCCGCCGATCAAGCCGCTCACGCTCGGAGAACTCGCCGGTGAATGACGCAACCGAATCGCAGGAAGCGGACGTGCTCGTCATCGGCGGCGGGCTGCACGGCACGAGCAGCGCGTTTCACCTGGCGCGGCGCGGCGCGAAGGTGATCGTGCTCGAAGCCGATTACGTCGCGCGTCATTCGTCGGGCGTCAATGCGGGCGGCGTGCGCACGCTCGGGCGCCCCGTGCCGGAGATTCCGCTCGCGCTGATGTCGCGCGAGATATGGCACGGCATGACCGATCTGATCGGCGAGGACGGCGGCTTCGTTGCCTCCGGCCAGTTGAAGATCGCCGAAACCGATGACGAACTCGAAGCGTGCCGCGCGCGCGTCGCGCTGCTCGAATCGCACGGCTTCACGCATGAGAAAGTAATCGACCGCGAAACCGTGCTCGAACTCGAACCCGCACTCGCGCGGCACGTCACGGGCGGCATCTGGGTCGAGCGCGACGGCTACGCGCTGCCGTTCAGAACCACGACCGCCTTTCGCCTCGCCGCGCAGAAGCTCGGCGTGCGCTTTCTGGAAGGCACGCCCGCGCGCCGCATCGAGCAGCGCGGTGCGCGCTGGCTCGCGCACACGCCGCGCGGCACCTTCAGCGCGGAAAAGCTGCTCGTCACGGCGGGCGCCTGGTCCGGCGAGCTTGCGAAACAAGTGGGCGAACCGGTCCCGGTGCATCCCGAAGGCCTGATGCTGATGGTCACGCATCGCGTCGCGCCGTTCTGCCGCGCGACGCTCGGCGCGACCGGCCGGCCGCTCTCGTTCAAGCAATTCGACAACGGCACCGTGGTGATCGGCGGCAAGCTGATCGGCATTGCGGATCTCGCACATCGTCACGGCGAAGTGGATTTCATCCGTCTCGTGAAGAGCGCGCGCACCGTGACGGAGCTCTTTCCGCATCTGCGCCATCTCGGGGTGAATCGCGCATGGGCCGGTGTCGAGGCCTTTACGGAAGACGAACTGCCGGTGATCTCGGCAAGCCGCCGGGCGTCGAATCTCTACTACTCGTTCGGCTATTGCGGCAGCGGTTTTCAGCTCGGGCCGGGCTGCGGCAAGCTCGTGTCGGAACTGATGGTCGACGGCGCGCCGTCGATTTCGATCGATGCCTTCGCCATCGATCGCTTCGGCCTCGACACCGCATCGTCGGATGTCGGCGGCTCGCAACTCGTCACTCACTGAACCCGTTTTCTTCTTGCCGCGCGCGGACCGGTCGGCCCGTGCGGCGCTTTCATTCCTTTATCGGAGAGATTTTCATGAGCGATATCGTTCGCATCGACACCAATCAGCGCATGAGCCGCGTCGTCAAGGCGGCGGGCCTCGTCTTCATCGGCGGGCAGACCTGCGCCGATCCGACGCCCGATGTGAAGCTGCAAACCGCGAAAGTGCTGGAGAAGATCGACGGCTTTCTGGAGAAAGCCGGCATCGACAAGACGCGCCTCGTATCCGCGCAAGTGTGGCTCGCGGATATCACGCGCGATTTCGCCGGCATGAACGAAGTCTGGGATGCGTGGGTGCCGCAAGGCTGCGCGCCGACGCGCGCGACCGTCGAAGCGAGACTTGCAGCGCCTCATCTGCTGGTCGAGATTGCGGTGGTTGCGCTTGCGTAACGAGTGAAAACGCGGCGCTTCGAAATCGAAGCGCCGCGCGGACGGACGTGAGGCGCAGCGCCTGCGTGCGCTGCGTGGAATGTGATCCGCTTACTTCGCGCCCAGCAGATGCGGCAGGAACTGCGGAATATGCGGGAAGAAGATGATCAGCAACAAGTCGATCACCAGCGCCAGGATGAACGGCAGGATCGCGCGTGTTGCCTTCTCCACCGATACGCCGCCGATCGACGCGGCCGTGAACAGACAGAAGCCGATCGGCGGCAGATTGATGCCGATGGCCGAGTTGATCAGCACGATCACGCCGAACACGATCGGGTCGATATGCATCTGCACGACGAGCGGCAGAAACACAGGAATCACCACCGCGATGCTCGAGATCGTTTCGAGCACGGTATGCGCCGCGATCAGGAACAGGTTGATCAGGATCAGCAACACGATTGCGCTCGTCGTGATTGCAAGAAAACTGTTCGCCACGTGGAGCGGAATCTGCGCCTCGATCAGATAGCGCCCGAGCACGAACGCCAGCCCGAGCAGGAACGACACGCGCGTGGTGTTCACCGAGGTGCGCACCAGAATGTCCTTGAAATGCGAGAGCTTGAGCGTACGGAAGATGAACGCGCTCACGAGCGTCACATAGACCGCCGCGACCACACCCGCCTCGACGGGCGTGAAGATGCCGCCGAGAATCCCGCCCAGAATGATGACCGGCGTGAGCAGCGCCCAGAAAGCCTCGCGGAAGGTCGTCCACAGCTTGCGCCCATCGAACGGCTCGACTGCGCTGTAGTCGTTCCTGACGGCGGTCACGTAATTGACGATCATGAACGACGCCACGACGAGCAGCATCGGAATGATGCCGGCGATGAACATCGTGCCGACCGAAACGTTGGCCGTGTACGCATAGACGAGCATGCTCATCGACACCGGTGAAAGCAGCCCGAGCGAGCCCGCCGCCGATTGCAGCGCCACCGCGAACGCGCGGTTATAGCCTTTCTTCACCATCCCCGGAATCATCACCGAGCCGATCGCGGCTGTGTCCGCCGTGGCCGAGCCGGAGAGGTCCGCGAAGAACATGCTCGCGACGATCGTCACCTGACCGATCCCGCCGCGCATGAAGCCCACGAGTGCCTGCGAGAACTCGATGATGCGCTTCGACACGCCGCCCGAGTCCATGATCGCGCCCGTCAGCATGAAAAACGGAATGGCGAGCAGACCGACGTTGTTCAGGTTCGAGAACAACTGCTGCGGAATCACGAGCAGCGGCGTGCCGTTGATCGACAGCGCGAGCGTCGCCGCAATGCCGATGCAGATGGCCACCGGCACGCCGAGCCCGAGCAGTCCTGCTCCAAAAGCGATTGCCCACATGATGTTTATCCTAGAGATGTTCCGACACGCCCTCGACCAGCGTGGCGTCTGTCTGCGCCTGCGGCGCGAGATGCGAGACGACGATGCGCACCAGCGAGTGAAACGCGAGCAGCGCTCCGCACACGGGAATCGAGAGGTACGGATAGACCATCGAGATCGGAATCGACGCGGCGGTTTCGGTGCCCATCAGCGCCAGCATGTCGGTGCCGTACAGCATGAACACCGCGCCGAGCGCGAGAATCGCGCAATCCGTGAAGTCCTTGAGCAACGGCGCGAACGCGGCCGGCACGCGATCGGCCAGCACGCGCACTTCCGGATGCGCGCGCAGCTTCACGCCCGCTGCCGCGCCGAGGCACGTGAGCCATACGAACAGATAGGCCGAGACCTCGTCGGACCACGACAGCGAATCGTGCAGCACGAAGCGGAAGATCACGCCGAGGCCGGCCACGATCACCGCCCCGAGCAGCAGGCAGCTACAGACGAACAGATTGATCTTCAGCACGATGTCGTCGACCGACATCAAGCCGCGCGCGAGCTTTTCCATGCGTGTCATCTCCGATGCCGGGTTCGAGCCTCGACCGTCGTTCGCGTCCGTCATTTCGATGCGACCGCGGACGCTTGCCTCGCCGTGTTGATCTCCTGATAGAGCGCCGGGCCGTCCGGAATCTTCGCGACCAGTTCGTCGCGCGCGGCCTTGGTGGCTTGCGCCCACGGCGCGGTATCGACGACCGTCACCTGTATGCCCTTGGACTTCATCGTGGCGATCGCGTCGTCGTATTCGTGCTTGTATTCCTTCAGGTCGTAGTCCGCCGCAATCTTCGCCGATTCCTGGAACGCCTTCTGATCCGCGGGCGACAGCTTGTCCCATGACGCCTTGCTCATCGCGAGCACGACCGGCAGATAGTTCACGTGCGTCACATAGAAATGCTTGGCGATATCGGAGAACTTGTCCTGCACGAACTGCTCGGGCGAGGTGTCGGCGCCATCGACGAGACCTTGCGAGAGCGCGAGGAACAACTGGTTATAGGCGAGCGGCGTCGGATTCGCGCCCAGCGCCTTGTAGCCCGCGATATACCCGGGGCTCTGCATCACGCGCACCTTGAGGTCTTTCATATCGGCAAGCGAGGTGACGGGGCGCTTGGTCGTGAAGAGGTTGCGCTCGCCCACCGCGAGCCAGGTGAGTCCGATCATGTTCACCGGCTTCATCATGTCGAGATACTTGCGGCCGACCGGACCTTGCAGCACGCGATTGGCTTCGTCCATGCCGGAGAAAAGATACGGCATGTCGAAGATCTGCCATTGCTTGATGGTGTTGTCGATCGGCGCCTGCGCGGAAATCATCAGGTCCTGCGTGCCGGTGCGCAATGCCTGCGCCATCTGCACTTCGCCGCCGAGCTGCGACTGCGGAAACAACTGGATCTCGATGTGACCATGCGTGCGTGTCGCCACTTCCTTCGCGAACACCTGCGCCGTGAGCTGATAGTGATTGTCGGGCGCGAGCGTATGGCCGAGTTTCATCACGACCTTGTCCTGCGCGATCGCGCTGGACGATGCGGCCACGCACATCGCGGCGAGCGCTGCGCTCATCGCCACGCGCAGCATGTTCTGCGCTTTGAAAAGCGAACTCATGTTGTCTCCTTGCTCGATATGGACACCGCCTCGCGTGTGACGTGCATCGCCCCGATGCTGACTGACGATGAACTTTCACAGGCCGGCGGGTTGAGGCAAGTATTTGTGATCGTGGCGATGATGCGTTAGGACCAGTCTTCGAATTTCTTGGACTTTTTAACGGTGCGCTCGCGCCTCGTGCGA
Source organism: Caballeronia sp. INML1 (assembly GCF_023631085.1). Classification (NCBI taxonomy): domain Bacteria; kingdom Pseudomonadati; phylum Pseudomonadota; class Betaproteobacteria; order Burkholderiales; family Burkholderiaceae; genus Caballeronia; species Caballeronia sp. INML1. The sequence continues at coordinate 197,342 of NZ_JALQDT010000056.1, forward strand.
AGCGCTGCAAAAAAGTCCAAAAGATCGCGCGAACCGTCCTACCGGTTCGCCGTGGCCTCTCTTTAAAGTGACTTCCATGCTGGCGGCACGGTGCCGGAACGCACCGTGTCACGTTCATCTCCACCGACAACGAAGACTCATCGACATGGCCAAACGTCCTCATATGGATTGCTATGCAATCGGCGACACCGCCGATTTCGCCAAGACCGTCTCCGAATACGACATCTACGGCTTTGCCGGCATCGTCGGCGATTTTTACGCCGTGCATCTCAACGAGGAATATGCAAAGAGCACGCGCTTCGAGAAGCGTATCGCGCAGGGCTGCCTGTCGGTCGGATTTCTGTCGACGGTGATGGGGTTGATGGCGCAGAAAGCGCCCAGCCCCGGCGCGGTTTCGTATCGCTATGACATCACCTTCAACGCACCGGTGTTCATCGGCGATACGGTTACCGCACGCCTGACGCTCGAGGACAAGGACGAGGAACGCAACGTGTGCGTGTTCGCCGCCGACGTGACCCGCCAAGACGGCGTGGTCGTCGCATCGGGCAAGACTTACCTGAAAGTGCTGTGAAGGCCATGGAGAACAACACGGACCCCGTCCTCGCCTCGCAGCACGGCACCTTGCGGCTCCTGACGCTCAATCGGGCCGACAAGCTCAACGCATTCACGCCCGAGATGCTGGCCGCGCTCACGGCCGCAATCGACGACGCCACGGCCGACGACGCCACGCGCGTGATCGCCGTCACCGGCCGCGGTGCGAAGGCATTCGCGGCCGGCAACGATATAGAACGGCTCGTCTCGCTCGATGGCGTCGCCGCCTATCGCGACATGGTCGCCGGTCAGCGCGCCTTGCTGCGCCTGCACGAGTGCGCGAAGCCGACCATCGCGATGGTCAACGGCTATGCGCTCGGCGGCGGCTTCGAGCTGGCGCTCGCGTGCGACTTCATCGTGGCATCGAATCATGCGAGCTTCGCGTTTCCGGAGATCACGCTCAACACGATGCCCGGCTGGGGCGGCACGCAACTCGCCGTCGCCAAGATGGGGCTCGCGTGCGCCAAGCGCTTCATCATGAGCGGCAGGCGTTTTTCCGCGGCGCAATGCGAGGCGTTCGGCTTCATCCATGAGCTTGCGGCCCCCGATGCGCTTTTCGATGCGGTGCAGTCCCTTGCTGCGACGCTGGCATCCTACGATCCGTTCGCAGTCGAGATGGCCAAACGCGCGTTGAATCGCGCGAGCGACATGCCGTTGTCGGCGGGACTCGATTTCGAAGCCGCGCAATACGCGGTCAACTTTTCGAGCGAAGGCGCGCGCGCCGGGCTGCGCCAATTCATGGAACAGAAGCTCACCCGGCGCACGGCGCGCCCCAACCCGGCACCGCTCACACCATGATGACAAGCCTGAAGCAGCCGCACTGGCTCGGCGAACAGCACGCGATGATCCGCGAAGCGGTGCGACGCTTCGCCGAAAAGGAAATCGCGCCGCAGTCGGAAACGCTCTGGGAACAGGAGGCGTTTCCCTACACGCTATGGCGTCAGGCTTGCGAACTCGGCTTCACGGGTTTGCCCTATCCCGAACAATTCGGCGGCGGCGGTGGCGACTGGCTGTCGTTCGTCATCGTGCTGGAGGAACTCGCGCGCGTGGATTGCGCCGTCGCCAATGCGCTGATGGCCAATGCGACGGTCGCGAGCCTGCTGACCAACTATGGCACGAGCGCTCAGAAAGAGCGCTTCCTGAAGCCCATCCTCGATGGCACGCAGATCGGGGCCATCGGCCTTTCCGAGCCGGACGCCGGATCGGATGCGGCCAACATCGCCACGCGCGCGCGTTTCGACGGCGAGCGCTGGGTCATCGATGGCGCGAAGACGTTCATCAGCAATTCGGGCACGGAGATAGGCGGCCCCACGGTGATCGCGGCGGTGACGGGCACGCGTCCCGATGGCCGCAAGGAGATTTCCAACTTCGTCGTGCCGCAGGGAACGCCGGGGTTCAGCAAGGGCCGCAAGCTGCGCAAGATCGGCTGGCGCGCTTCGATCACGCATGAGCTGTTCTTCGAGCAGTGCGCGATTCCCGCCGATCAACTGCTCGGCGAACGCGGCGCGGGCCTGCGTCAGACGCTCGCGCAGATCAGCACGGGCCGCATTCTCATCGGCGCGCTCGCGCTCGGCATCTTGCAAGGCTCGCTCGATCGTTCCATCGCATACATGAAGGAGCGTCGCGCGTTCGGGCGGCCCCTGGCCGAGTTTCAGGGACTGCAATTCAAGGTCGCCGACATCGCGACCCATGCGCATGCTGCACGCCTCATGCTCTACGACGCGGCCGCGCTCAAGGATGCGGGCGCGCCCTTCGATACGCAGGCGTCGCAGGCGAAGCTCTTCGCCTCGGAACACGCGATGACGGCGGCGCACCAGGCCTTGCAGATCCACGGCGGCTACGGCGTGATGGCCGAGTTTCCGGTCGCACGCGCGTTCGGCGATGCGAAGGTGCTCGAGATTGTCGAAGGAACGTCGGAAATACAACGCATGATCATCGCGCGCACGCTGCTCGCGTGAATTCGCGCTGAAACATCGAGGGGAGTGTTTATGCTGGAAGGCATCAAGGTACTGAGTTTCACGCACTTCTTGCAAGGCCCAGCCGCCGTGCAGATGCTCGCCGATGTCGGCGCCGACGTGATCAAGATCGAGCCGCCCGGCGGCGCATTCGAGCGTAGCTGGACCGGGGCGGATGCGTTCGTCGAAGGCGTGAGCGTCTTCTTTCTGCTCGGCAACCGCAATCAACGCAGCATTTCGCTCGATCTTCGCGAGCAAGCCGCGCGCGAGATCGTCTGGCGCCTGATTCGTGAGGCCGATGTCCTGATCGAAAACTATCGGCCGGGCGTGCTCGACAAGCTCGGCTTCGGTTATGCGCAGGTACATGAGGCCAACCCGCGTCTCGTCTACTGTTCGTGCACGGGGTACGGCTCGTCCGGACCTTATCTGAAGCGTCCGGGCCAGGACTTGCTGCTTCAGGCGATGAGCGGCATGACCATGCTTTCCGGCGATGCGGAGTCGCCGCCCACGCCGGTCGGCTCAGCCATCGTCGATCAGCATGCCGCCGTGCTCGCCGCGTTCGGCGTGGTCGCCGCGTTGCAGTCGCGCGAGCGCACGGGCGTCGGTACGCGCGTCGAGAGCAACCTGCTCAACGCCGCGCTCGATCTTCAGATCGAGCCGTTCACGTACTACATGAACAAGGGGCCGCTGTGGCCGCGCACGCATCCGCCTACCGGCAGCCGTTTCCACCCGGCGCCGTATGGCGTGTACCGGACGCGGGACGGCTACATTGCGATGTCGCTCACGCCGACCCAGAAGCTCGCCGGTGCGCTGTCTTGTCCCGCACTCGCCGGGTTCACGCATCCGAAGGACAATGTCATGCGCCGCGAGGAAATCAACCGCCTTGTCTACGACACGCTCACGACGCGCACGACCGAAGAATGGATGCGCATCTTCGAGGAACACGACATCTGGTTCGCGCCGGTCAACGATTACGAACAGGTCGAGCACGATCCGCAAGTCGCGCACAATCAGATGATCATGTCGTTCGAGCACGAGCAGGCCGGCCCGGTGCGCGTGCTGGCGCATCCGGTGCGCTATGACGGCGAGGCGCCGCCTCTGCGCCGGCATCCGCCGAAACACGGACAACATACCCGCGAGGTGCTCGCGGAACTGGGATATACGCCGCAAGAGATCGACGCCTTTGTCGAGGGGCGCATTGCACTGACTTCGAGGAGAGACGCATGAGCGCACAACCGAACAACTGGCCGGCGCTCCTGCGCTTCGACGATATCGAAATCGGCCGCACGCAGGTGGTCGTGCATACGGTCACCGAAGCCGAAGTGAACGCGTTCGGGCATCTGTCCGGCGACCTGAATCCGCTGCACATGGAAGACGCGTTCGCCGAATGCTCGCCCTTCGGCCGGCGCGTGGTGCATGGTCTTCTGACGGCGGCGCTGGTGTCGGCGGCGCATACGGAACTGACGGGGCCGGGTTTCGCGTATGTCGGACAGGAGCTGCGATTTCTCGGGCCGGTGTATATCGGCGATACGGCGACGATCAACGTCTGCGTCGTCGAGAAAAAGCCCGCCAAGCATATTCTCGTGATGGACACGACCGTTCGAAATCAGCACGGCCACGTGGTGTTGAGCGGGCTTTCCGCGTTGAAGGAACTGCGCTTCGACGAAGCAATGATGGCGCGCAACGTCGCGGCATGACCTCGCACGTCGCGCGTCGCATGGTGTAAGTGCCAATTACGCCCCGCTGGCTGCGCGGCTACACTCGTGCAGCGGCCCGCGATCGCGCGGGCATGCTGCAGGCGCGAAGACACATCGCCGACGACGAGGAGGAGACAGTTGGATACCGCATGTTGCTGCCACGTTCCGGTCATCAGGATCGAGGACTACGAATACGGCGCGCACGTCAAGACGCCGGACTTTCATCTCGCGCCGATCGAAGCGCTCAAATCAACGCTCGTCTATCCGCATCGCCATGACTTCTATCACGTCATGTGGGTGATCGCGGGCAGCGGCTCTCACGTGATCGATTCGGTGCGCTACGAAGTGCGCCCGCATACGCTCTATTTCATGACGCCCGGACAGATCCACGATCTCGACCTGTCCGCCGACACGCTCGGCTATTCGATCAGCTTTTCGTCCGAGTTCTTTGCGTTTCGGGTGCAAAACCGTCATACCGCGACCGATGTACCCGTCTATGACTTCGAGCAACTCGGTGCCTGCCTGCATCTGAGCGATGCACAGGTGCGCGAACTGACGCGCGTGATGGACGGCATCCGCCAGGAGTATCAGGAGGAGCAGGTCGGCTACACGGATGCGATCTGGGCCTGGCTGCATGTATTTCTGATCAAGGTTGCGCGCATGTGCGATGCCGCCGCCATGCGCGATGCCGCCGCATCGCGCAGCGTGCTGCTGTCTCGTCGCTTCAAGAGCCTGCTCGAGAAGCACTTTCGATCGGTCAACGAAGCGGCGGACTATGCGCGCCTGCTCAACGTGACCGAACGCGCGCTCAACGAGTCGACCCGTCAGGCGCTCGGCAGCACGGCGCCCAAACTGATCCGCGAGCGCGTGATGCTCGAGGCAAAGCGTTTGCTGCTGCACTCCGAAGTGAATGTCGCCGAGATCGCCGCCATGCTCTCCTTCGACGATCCTGCCTATTTCAGCCGCTGCTTTCGCAAGCACACCGGCCGCTCACCGATCGACTATCGGCGCAGCCTCGAGAAGCTGCATATCTGATTCGTCACGCGCGCCGCGCCGGTGCGGAAATGTCCAACAGTTCACGCGTTTCATCCTAACGCCGTTGCGCAGGGGCTTTTTACAATCGTCCTGCGCATGACGAACTCAAGGAGACACCGTGTCGAACGCAACGCAAACGCTGGCGCTTTCCGACGAACAGACGAGACTGTTTCGCCAGACTCTCGATAAGACCGCGCAGAAAGTCGCCGCCGACGAGCTGACCTTCGGCGTCGAATTTCCGCAAGTGACCGGCCCCGATGGCCAATGGGTGCGTCTGCCCGCCTCGCTTTCCGCAGGCTACGACGGCGACGCATGGAGCCACGGCAACTGGTTCTGCGGCTTCTGGGTAGGGCTCCTGCTGACCTCGTATCTGCATACGGGCGAGACGCGTTTTCTCGAATGGGCGCGTGCCCGCATGTTGCTGGTCGAGCAGCGCGCACAGGACCCGAACACGCACGATATCGGCTTCATCTTCGACAGCAGCGCGGTGCCCGGGCATCACATCACGGGCGACGAACGGTTCGCGCGCATCGCGCTCGAAGCGGCCGACAAGCTGCGTGCGCGGCTCGTGACGACACGCGACGGCGCGTATCTCGCGTCATGGGGCCCGCTTTCCGATGCGCGCGGCCGAAGCGCGTCCGCGATCGACACGATGGCGAATCTGTCCTTGCTCTACTGGGCCGCAAATCACGCCGGCGACGGCAGCTACCGGCACGCCGCCGATGCTCATGCCGAGATGACCGCGCGCGCATTCGTGCGCAATGACGACTCGACTTATCACGCCGTCGAATACGACGTGGAAAGCGGCGCACGCAAGCGCGGCTACACGTTTCAGGGCGCCTTCGACGAATCCGCGTGGAGCCGTGGCCAGGCATGGGCGATCTACGGCTATGTCAACTCCGCGCGCGAGACGGGCAAGCGCACGTATCTCGATCTCGCCGAGCGTCTTGCCGATTACTACCTGCGCCGCCTCGATGGCCGCCAGGTGCCGCCGTGGGACTTCGACGCGACGGGCCGCGATGCGGAGATCAAGGATACGGCCGCTGCTGCGGTAACGGCATCGGCGCTGCTGGAAATGGCGCGTCTGCATCCGGATGCGCAAGCCGCCGCGAAGTGGCAGCGTCACGGTGTGGCGATGCTCGAAGCACTGTGCCGCGACGAGTTCACGAAGGACGGCCAACATGGCCTGCTGCATAACTCGTGCTATTCGAAGCCGCATAACATCGGCGTGGACGGCGCAACCATGTTCGGTGACTTCTTCTTTGTCGAAGCCTTGTGCCGCGTCGTGCATCCGGGCAAGCTGCGCCCGCTCGATGATGCGCGCATTCCGCTTGCCTGAAGGATCAGATGCAAATCCGCCGGGCCGGCCGAACCAGCGAATCGCCGCTCACTGGGCCGACAGATAGAACGCCTGGTCTCGTTGCGGGGTTACGCCGACGACCGTGAGCAGGCCGTTTATGACGGTCGCTTCGACGGACATCGACACGTTATTGAGCGCGCACGACGAACCCGCGAAATTCAGCGTGCCGTCGAGCAGGTGCTTGCCCGTCGATCGCGGTTTGAAGCTGCCGGTGAACGTACAGGCACTTTGCGCGCCTTTCGCTGTGCCGTCCGTGGCGAACGTGATAGTTGAGACCGGCGCAACGCCCGCCCCACTGTTCCACGTGCGCGCGACGTCGCTGATGGCGATCGGCGTGTCGTACGTCGCATTGTAGTTGCCGTTGAAGTTCGTGGCGGTCGTATCCGGCGCGACGAAGAGGCTCGTGGTCGCCGTGAGCGCGCTCTTCGTGGTGAAGTTGCCGGAGAGGGATCCAGCGCGAATCGCGCCAAGTGTGTGGAAGCCGACGGTCGCCGGATCGCTGAATGCGCCGTCGGTTGCCGTCATGATGCCCTCGATCAGCCAGACAAACGAACCGCCCTGCGTAAAGATGCTGTAGTACTGACCGGTTTCGAGAACGATGGTCTGCGCCGCAACCGACTGCGACGAATTCACCGATCCGTACCAGACGCCTTCCGGCAACGCATGGGAAGTCGTAGCGACGCAAGTTTTCTTCAGATTGCTGAGGTCGGACACGCAAGTCTGGTCGTCATTCCCGCCGCCGCAGGCAGCGAGTATCGGCAAAGCGAGCAGCGTGAGCTTCGATACGAGTTTCATGGCGTGTTTTTGGTATTCGGAGTGTGTTCAGGCCGCAACCCTTCGGGACGCGCCGACAATGAGATAACGGAAGATCGACGGAAAACTTTAGTGCGGGAGAACGCGTTGACGGGTTCAGGCATTGGCCATCAACTGAAGCGGCGACGTCACCGGAGCCGTGAGCGGCACGACACGCCAGGCGATCGACTCACGAAGGCGTCACCGCCCGTGCTCGCGTTTCATTTGCCGTTCGAAAGCGCACGGCGAACCAGATGCATCAGCAAGAAGAGCTTGCGCGGCGAGCCTTTCGCACGGTTCACGGCAAGCACGCGAGAAAAATCGGATTCATGTGGCAAGCGACGGATCGTTGGCGGAATCGCGGCAATTGCCGCACGCTTTCTTGAGCGATGCGCCGAAGCAGAGCCACAGCGCGAGCGAGCCCGTCGATACGGCGCCCAGTGCGAGAAACGCCCTCACATAGCCGAAATGTTGTGCGAGCGCGCCGCCCAGCGCGGGGCTGAGCGCGGCACCGATGCCCTGCACCGTCATCACGACGCCCTGCCCGACATTGACGCGCCCGGTGCCTTGCAGCAAACGCACGACGAGCGCGGGAACAGCCACGCTTTGCAGCCCCGCGCCGATGCCGTCGAGCGCCTGCACGGGCCACACCCCCCATGCCGTGATGAAGATCGCCGCGACGAGTCCGCGCAGCGGCCGCGCAAGGAAAGTGATCAAAATGACGCCCCAGTAGCCGGCGCGTTGAATCAGCCGGTTCGCGAAGAATGCCGCGGCGACCATCACGAGTTGCGCGACCACGATCGTCTGCGCGGTGAAGGCGCTCGGATCGCCCTGATGCGCGGCGACGACGGCGAGGCCATAGAGCGGCAGCATGGCCGCATTGCCGAGGTGGAACATCGCGAGCGCGGCGGCGAGCAACAGCAACGGCCTGCACGCGAGCAACATGCGAAAGCCGCTCGCGTGCTCATGCTCCGAAGAAGACGACGAAGACGACGAGGCGACGAGGCCGCGCGCGCTGTCGTGATCGATCGAATCCCGGCTGATGAGCAGCGTCGAGAGGACCGTCATCGCACCGAATACGCCCGCGAGCGCGAACACCGCACCGAATCCGAAGCGCCAGCCGAGCCAGCCCGAAAGCGCCGCGCCCACGACGTTGCCGGCGTGATTCGCCATCTGATTGCGCGCGAACTGCCGGTCGAAGCCGCGCTCGCGCACGATGCCGAGCGTCACGCCCGCGACCGCCGGCCCGAGCGCGGCACCGGTCACCGCCGTGAGGACCTGCGAGGCGGCGACCATCCAGAAGTCGTGCGACACCCACAGCGCGAGCGAAGCGAGCGTCGTCATGACGCCCGCAGCCACGATGAGGCGGCGCTTGTGATGCGTCGCATCGACGAGTGCGCCCGCCGGCGACGTCGTGAGCATGCCGGCGATGCCGCCGAGGGTCATCACCGTACCGATCGACTCGGGATGCCAGCCCTGCGCCTGCAGAAAGACGCCGAGAAAAGGGCCGATCCCCGCCTGGACATCGGCCATGAAGAAGTTGAGTCCTTCGAGTGCATAGAGAGGATTCATGGGCCGGTCATCCGCGACGTCTGTTCTTGTCGGGCTCGAGTTGCAAGCCTGTTTGCTTCGGGTTGCCCCCGGACGCGCTCACGGCCGGCAGCTTGTGTTGCGTCAGCCGGCGACCGGTGCGTCGATGAGCTCGGCGATCTCATCCACTTCGATCGTCCGCCCATGACGGTTCCGAATGCCGTGCCCCCACGCGTGTACGTGCGCGCCCGGCGCGAGATACGCCGCGAGTTCGGCGGCGGCATGCGGCGGCATCCGCAGCGATGTGCCTTCGTCGAGCAACGCGCCGCGCAGCTCGCCCTTCGGCCCGAAGAGCGACAGCACCACTTCGCCGAGCGCGTCCATCGGCTTGTGTTCGACGTACGGTTTGTGATGCTTTTCGCCGTCGTGATGCGGGCCTTCGTCCAGAATGACCTTGCCGTTCTTCGTCGCGAGCGAGACCGCCGCGATCATGTCCGCGCCGCGCGGCTTCACGCCGCGCACGCGAACCTCGTCGCCCACGGCGACCTGTCGCGCGATCTGTGGCGACAGATGAGGCGGAAAATGAACCTGCAGCGCCTGCCGCGCGCCGAGTACGATCCCGTCGATTTCACCGTGCGGGTTCAATAGAAAACGCGTCACCGTGCCGCGCGTTTCGGGAAGGCTTTCGGGGTCGATCCAATGCATGTCGTTGATCCTCGGTTGATGTCGATGAAAGCGTGTCGGCAGCCGACGCGCTCATGGGCCGGGCGCAACGCGGTCGTAGAGCCGGGTCAGGTTGCCCGGCGAACCGAACGACGTCGCCTGGAGCGCGGTGCCGTACTGGTTGCGCGTGCCGTAGCCTTGCGCGGACACGCGCGCGCCCGATTGAACGAGCCTCGGGAATTGCTGGGCGACGGGAGGCGTGAGCTTGATGACGGTGCCATCCGCGAGAATCACGCCGTCGGGCTCGCCGCGTGGCGCGGTGGTGATGTGCGCCACTTGTCCCTGCGCGCTCAGGCGTGAAAGGCCGGCGCCGCGCAGCTCACGCGGCAGCGTGCCCGGCAAGGGCGGCTGATCGGTGAGTTGCTGGCCGCTGCGTGCATCGGTGATGCGTTGCGCCTCGAGATTGCCGCCCGCAACGCGCCATCCGTCGATCTGCACGCTGTCACCCGGGCGTATCGCCGACGTGAGCTGGGCGCTCATATGCGGCGGGAAGTGAACGAGCGCGCCGTCGCCGGTCAGGAAGCCGTCGACATCGCCGTCCGGGTTGATGAGAAAGCGCGAAACCGTGGCTTGCGCGCTGACGGCCGTCCCTTCCACGAGCGGAGCCGCGCCGATGCGGGGCGCAGGCGGCGGCGCCAAGCCCGCTGCCGCAACAGGCGGTTCAGTCTGAGCAACGCAGCCCGCGCTCGTCGCCAGCAGCGCGACGAGATTGATCGCGCTCAGGACGCGTGCGGTGTCGCGGCGGACTCGCTTCGTCGATGTCGATTGCATGATTCACTCCCTCACATGGCGTGGAGGGATGTGCAAAGGCTATGCCATGGGACGAAAAACGTTGCTGGTCAAGGAATCGGCGGGATGAGGCAAGGAATGGTGTCAAGCGATCGGACGCCAGGTGTCCGATCGCTTGACACTCGCTCAGGCATCGGCGCCGGATATCCCGAGGCTCGCGAGCCGCGTATAGAGCGATTGACGGCTGATGCCGAGCCTGCGTGCCGCCTCGGCGCGATTGCCGTCGGTGAGCGCGAGGGCGCGCGCAATCAACGCGCGTTCGAGTTGCGCGAGTGCGTCGTTGAGCGGAAGTTCGGCGAGGCTGACTGGGATTGCGTCATTGCCGCCGGCGGTCGTGTCGACGAGGAAAGCGAAGTCCTCGCGCGTGAGCAACGCACCCGGCGCGAGTGCGCTCGCCCGCTCGATCGCGTTCGCCAGTTCACGCACGTTGCCGGGCCAGCCGAAGGTGACGAGCATGCGCTGCGCATCGGCTGAGAGCCGCTTGTGCGCCGCATCGGGCGATGCCCCCGGAGTAGACAGGAAATGCTCCGCGAGCGGGAGGATATCCGCTACGCGCTCTCGCAGGGGCGGCAAGTGCAGCGGGATCACGTTCAGCCGATACAGCAGATCCTGCCGGAATGTTCCCGCCGCGACCATCGCCGCCAGATCGCGATGCGTCGCGGCGACAATGCGCACATCGACAGCGACGGGCCGGTTCGTGCCGAGCGGCGTGACCTGCCGTTCCTGAAGCACGCGCAGCAGCTTGGCCTGCATGGCGAGCGGCATGTCACCGACTTCATCGAGGAAGAGCGTTCCGCCGTGCGCCTCCTCGAAACGCCCTCGCCGCTCCGCATGTGCGCCGGTGAACGCGCCTTTGCCATGCCCGAAGAGCTCGCTTTCGAGCAAGTCCTCCGGTATCGCCGCGCAGTTCACGGCCACGAACGGCCTGCCCGCCCGCGCCGATGCGCGATGCAGCACGCGCGCCGCCACTTCCTTGCCCGTGCCCGTCTCCCCGGTGATGAGCACGGTCGAGCGGGTTCCCGCCGCGCGGCCCAGGCGCTTTTGCACGTCGCGCATGGCATCGCTCACGCCGAGCAGTTGCGGCTCGCAGGACGACGGTTCGTCCGCGAAGGCCGACGTTGCGGCGACAGGCGCATCGGGATGCGCCGCGAGCATGCGTCCGAGCAGCACCGCGATCTCGTCACGGCCGACGGGTTTGGTCAGGTGCTCGAACGCGCCGAGCCGCATCGCGCCGATGGTGTTGTCGCTCGTCGCATGCGCGGTCAGCATCACGACAGGCACGTGCTGCAGGCCCTCCATGCCGCGCAGCGATTCGAGCACGGCGAGACCGTCCGCGCCCGGCAGACGAAAGTCCAGAAAGATGCAGTCGGGCGCTCCGCGCTCGCGCAAGTGTTCCAGCGCCGCTTCGCCCGAGCGCGCTTCGAGCGGCGTGTGGCCGAGATCCTGCACGGTTTCGGCGAGGCCTTCGCGAAAGGCATCGTCGTCGTCGATGATCAGTATGGTCGCCATGGCAAGTCGATCACGAAGCATGTCACCTCTGAATCCTCGGCGAGATACGCGCGGCCTCCATGTGCCGACGCGATCTCGCGCACCACGGCGAGGCCGAGACCGGAGCCATCGGGCCGGCCCGTCACGAAAGGCTCGAAAATACGCTCGCGCTCGGCTGCGCTCACGCCGGGACCATCGTCCATCACTTCCAGCCGGAGGCGTTCGCCCTCTGTCCATCGTGCGCCCGTCGCGCGCACCGTCACGTGACCGCCCGGCGGCGCGTGGCGCAGCGCATTCACGATCAGGTTGTCGAGCGCACGCGCCAGTTGCGCGGGATCGAAGACGGGCTGCATCGCGCCCGTTTCGATCACCGCCCGCAACGCTATGTCGCGGTTCGCCGCGCCCGGTTCATGCGTATGCACGATGTCGCCGAGCCACGCGTGCAGATCGACTGCGCGCGCGTTCACGGTCACCGGCTGCGTGAGCGCGAGCAGACTGGTCACCTGCGCCTCGATGCGCCCCACCTGCTCGATGATCGTTCGCAGCGCGGCTTCGCGGCGCACGCTGTCGCCGGCGAGCGCGTTTTCTGCCTTGAGACGCATCGCGCCCGCGGGGTTGCGGATCTCGTGCGCAATCTGCGCGGCCATCTTGCCGAGCGCGCCGAATCGTTCGGCCTGCGCCAGCTGCGTGCCAAGCGCACTCGCCTCGCGCTGGAGGCGCTCGGCGCGCTCGACATAGCGATTGAGCGCATCGACGATAAGGTCCAGATCGCGCTCGCCGAGCCGTTCGAGCCGCCTGCCCTGCTCGAATCCGCCATCGGGCGCGAGCGCCTGTTCCAGCCGCGCGAGGTTGCGTCTCCAGCGCCTGAGCGCTACGGCCAGAAACAACGCCAGCACGACGATGATTGCGAGCACCCCGACCAGAATGGTCGCGGCACGCTCGCCGTACGGTCCGAGCGGCGGCCGCGCGCGCGTGAGCATCCACGCCAGCAGGCCCGCGTGGCGCGGCACGGGGCAAGCGACGGCGATGACGGCATCCGCACCGCTCGATACGACATCGACCTGCATCTGGCCCGCGCCCCCCGCTTTCCTCAGCGTGCGCAGAATGAGCGGCGTCTCGGCCTCGGGAATATCGCGCTTCACGCCGCTGCCTTCGTAGGTAGGAAACGCATAGGCCAGAAAGCCGCTGGGCGTGCCGGCCGCCGCCGTGCCGTTCCAGAAACCGCCTTCGATGCCATCGGTGCGGATCAGCACGAGATCAAGCACGGCGTGCATGAGATCGATGTTGGTTTCGCCGGGGCGCTGCATCGACAGATCGTAGCGCGATGCGACCGCCGTGCAGGCCGCAGCCGCCTGCTGCTTCGCGGTCGTGACGCGCTCGCCGAGCGCTGACGAAAGCATGAGCCACACGACCGCCGTCAGGAGGCCGCACAAAATGGCGACGAGAATCCAGAGCGCGAAGAGCTGAGTCGAGAACGACGGTCGCGGCATGAAGAGCCTGAACGCTGAGGGAGTTGGCGACTGTGCAAGCAAGTCTCTCGCCACCGTCTCGCCTTTCATCGTGTGAATACGGGCGGCTGACAGCGCTCCGAAAGTAAAAAAACGCCCGCGGGAAGCGGGCGCTCACGCTGCGCCGGGCCGCGCCATCGACGCGGCCCGGCTTCACGGGCCGGCAAGTCAGGGCTTCGCCGTGTCGTCAGTGGCGTCCTTCAGATCCTCTTTGGCGTCACCGAGATCCTTGCGTGCTTCGCCCTCGACCTGCTGGGCGTCGCCTTTTGCCTCCTGCACGGGGTCATCCGTCACCTTGCCGACGCCTTCGTTGATCTTACCTTTGACCTTCTCCCCGACGCCCTTCACCTGATCCTCATTCATGATCGCTCTCCGATATGCCCGCAATATGCAGGCGTAACCCTCCCCGCGCAAAAAGGATGCCGCGTCGTGGCCGGCAACGATCGTCGAATCAGGCTAGCGCCGGTCCGTACCGCGCACCCCGGCGGGAAAGCACGCCAGCAGCCAGTCGACGAACACCCGAAGCCTGTGTGTCACGTGACGGTTGTTCGGATACACGACATGGAACGGATAAGGCGGCGGACGCCATTTCTTCAGGATCTCCACGAGCGACCCATCGCGAATAGCCGGATTGGCGGCGTAGGCAAAGGTTTGAACGATGCCCAGTCCCGCGATGGAAGCCGCAAGATGCGCGTTGCTTTCGTTGATCCCGATATGACGCTGCGCCTGTATCTCGATCCTGTCGCCGTCACGCTCGAACCGGAATGGCATTGCCTTGCCGTTTTGCGGTGACAGGTAGCTGATCAATTTATGCCCGTTCTTCAGTTCCTCGGGGTAGGCGGGAACGCCGAACTGCTTAAGATATTTCGGCGTGGCGCATGTGACCATCACGGCATCGCCGATATGACGCGCGATGAGCGACGAGTCGTCCAACGGCCCGCCACGGATGACACAGTCGACGTTATCGCTTATCAAGTCCACCGGGCGATCGGACACGCCCAGATCGATCCTGATGTCCGGATAACGCGCGATGAAATCCGAAAGCAATGGAATCAGCACGTTTCGCGCGGGCAATCCGCCTACATCGACGCGCAGACGGCCGCGCGGATTGCTTCGTGCAACACTGAACGACGAGTCGATATCTTCGAGGTCTCTGAGAATACGCGTCGCCTTCGCGTAATAGTCTTGGCCTTCCGGCGTTACCGTGACCCGTCGCGTCGTCCGCTGTAACAGCCGCACGCCCAGATGCGCTTCGAGTTCCTGAACCAGCTTGCTCATCGTCGCGTTGGGCATATCGAGCGAGTCCGCCGCGCGCGTGAAGCTGCCCGCCTCGACCACGCGGGAGAAAGCGCGCATTGCCAGCAATTGATCCATTCGATTCGCGTCCCGTAGATGATCCGCGCCGATTATACATACGCGTGCATAGTCAATTCATTATTCACCATTTATCAAAAAACTCACCGCCGCTAAAGTTCACCCATGCCCAACGCGACTCGCATCGGAAGACCTTGAAGGCGCGACGCAACGGGCAAATCCTGGCACTTTCTAAAACTTCGAACTGGAGCAAGTCATGAACACGCAACTGAACGGAAAGATCGCGCTCGTCACCGGCGGCAGCACGGGCATCGGTCTCGCGGCGGCAAAGGAACTCGTGGAGCAAGGCGCGCGCGTATTCATTACGGGTCGCCGTCAGGCCGAACTGGATGCAGCCGTAGCCGCCATCGGCCCGTCGGCCACCGCGATTCGCGCGGATGCATCGGTGTTGTCCGACCTGGATGCCGTGTACGCCCAAATCGCCGAAACAGCGGGCAAGCTCGATGTCCTGTTCGCCAATGCGGGCGGTGGAGACATGATGCCGCTGGGCGCGATCACCGAAGAGCACTTCGATCGTATCTTCGACACGAATGTGCGCGGCGTGCTGTTCACCGTGCAGAAGGCGTTGCCGCTGCTCGTCGACGGCGCATCGGTCATTCTGACTTCGTCGATCACGTCCGTCACGGGGACCGCCAGCTTCAGCGTCTACAGCGCCAGCAAGGCGGCAGTCCGGAATTTCGCCCGGTCGTGGGCGCTCGATCTGAAAGATCGCGGCATCCGCGTCAACGTCGTCAGCCCCGGACCCGTCCGGACGCCGGGCCTGGGCGGTCTCGTGCCCGATGAAGCGCGTCAAGGCCTGTACGACGCGCTCGCCTCGCAAGTGCCGCTCGGCCGCCTCGGCGAACCCGAGGAAATCGGCAAGGCAGTCGCCTTCCTCGCATCCGAATCGGCGAGCTTCATCAACGGCATCGAACTTTTCATCGACGGCGGCATGGCTCAGGTTTGAGACACGGCTCGCGCGGCCCATGCGCTCGCTGATTCGCCGCGACTCATCGAGTGAGCGCGTGCAACACGAAGCGCATGGGCTTGCTGCCTTGCCGTTCGTGCCGGGCTCAAGATCCGCGTGCGTCGTCCGTTAAACAGGAGCAGGCCCGCACAACGGGTTCCCTCGTTGCACTGATCGAGCACCACGCATGACGAAGACGTCCGACGCAAGCATCCCTGAAATATTGGCTCCGAACCGTGGCTGTGCCGGTTGCAAAAGCGACACAGCCACGCCGTTCGAGTTCGCATTCGCCTTCCAGCCGATCGTCGATATGGCCGCCGGCCGCGCATACGCGCACGAAGCGCTCGTGCGCGGGCCGAACGGCGAGTCGGCGGGATCGGTGCTCGCGCAGGTCGACGCGACCAATCGCTATCACTTCGACCAGCGGTGCCGGACAACCGCGATCGCCCAGGCCGCCGCGTTGAGCATGGACGGGTTTCTGTCGATCAACTTCATGCCGAACGCCGTCTACCGGCCGGAAGCCTGTATCCGCAGCACGCTCGAGGCGGCCGAGCGGCACGGCTTTCCGATCGAGCGGATCATCTTCGAGACGGTCGAGGGCGAGAACATCATCAGCCGGCCGCATCTGGTCGACATATTCCGCGCGTACAAGCGCTTCGGCTTCCAGACCGCCATCGACGACTTCGGCGCGGGCTATTCCGGCCTCACCCTGCTGGCGGACTTTCAACCCGATCTGATCAAGCTCGACATGGAGCTCGTGCGCGGAATCGACACGGATTTCGTGCGCCAGCGGATCGCGTGCGGCGTGCTTGCAATATGCCGCGACCTGGGAATCCGGGTCATTGCCGAAGGGATCGAAACGCGTGGAGAGCGAGATTTCTTCGCAGCGAACGGCGTGACGCTGATGCAGGGCTATTTTTTTGCGAGGCCTGCGTTCAAGGCGGTCCCTGATATCGACCCGGCGATGTTCGCGGCTTGAGGAAGACTGACGCGTCAGCGACGGCCCGTCGGCGCGAATTCTGTGGCCTTCACGGCTTCGGCAAGATAGTCCACGAACGACGCGATGCGCGCGGAGATCGCCGTGTTGCGATAGTAGACGGCGCTGATCGGTTGCCGTACTTCCTGCGTTTGACGCGCGAGGATCTGCACGAGCTTGCCGTCGCGCCGATCGCGCAGCGTCATGAAGTCAGACAGACACACGATGCCCGCGCTCTCCAGCGCGAGATGCCGCAGCGTCTCGCCGCTCGATGAAGCGATGCTCGGCGTGATCCGGTATGGCTCGTCGTCGTGCCCCGAAAGCGGCCAGACATTGAGCGATTCGGGCTGCGTGAAGCCGAGCAGAGAGTGATTCGCGAGTTCGTCGACGCGCTTCGGAAGACCGTGAGTCTCGAGATACCGCGGCGTCGCGAGCACCCGAATGCGGCTGCTGCCGATCGGGCGGCTGTGCAGCGTCGAATCCTTCAGCCTGCCGATGCGAATTGCAACATCGGTGCGGCGCTCCAGCAGATCGATCACGCCTTCATTGCTGTTCAACTCGAGCTCGACATGCGGATAGCGCTCCCGATATCCCGCGACGAGCGGCACGATCACATGCAGCATGAACGGCGTCGCGGCATCGACGCGCAGCAGCCCCGAAGGCCGCTCGCGGCGCGCGGCGATCTGTTCCTCGGCGCTTTCCACCGCGCCGATGATCTCGCGCGCACTCTGCAGGAAGCTCTTGCCCTCCTCCGTCAGCTCGAGACGCCGCGTGGTTCTGCGCAGTAGCGTCGTCTGCAGCTTCTCTTCGAGCCGTCCGAGCGTGCGGCTCGCACCGGATACCGTCTGATCGAGTTGTTGCGCCGCCGCCGTGATGGAGCCTGTGTCGACTACCGTCGCAAAGGTTTGAAGCTCGTCGAGAGTGACTTTCATCGTTGACTTTAATTCAAGAGTAATCCCTTTATATCGCGGGTTTTACGCAAGAGTAAAGTCGGCGTGTCGTGGTGAGGGCGCTAAAAGCCTGAAGACGTTTCGGGCCCGGGACTTTCGTTCCCGGGCCCGCCTTGCTACTACCACTTCGCGCTCTTATGGCGATTGCGTCCGATCGCGTCCCACAGCTTGCGCGCCTGCTTCTGCACCGACTTCGCGTGGTCCTCGTGGTGAGGCTCCGCGTCACCGGTGTGAGCAGCCGTGGCGCCGCGTTTCGGGCGCTTGAACATGTCGGCGAATCTCATCGCAACCTCCTTTCGCGGCAAGCACACCGCAAAAACAGTTTACTCCGGCTAGCGCCGGCTTCGAAGGGGTAGCGGTACTTCGTGAGTCGGGCCCCGTCCGTCTGCGCGTTCTGCTCGCGGCCCCGGCTCCTTTCAGGCGGCGTGAGCCGCTCTCGTGCCGATCAGCGCGCACACGGCATCGGTCACTTGCGCGGTCGTCGCGACGCCGCCGAGGTCGCGCGTGTGCAGCGACTTGTCGGAGGTCACGGCTTCGATCGCCTGCATCACGCGTTTCGCGGCGTCGAATTCGCCGAGATGTTCCAGCAGCATCACCACCGACCAGAACGTGCCGACCGGATTCGCCAGGCCGTGGCCCATGATGTCGAAGGCGGAACCGTGAATCGGCTCGAACATCGACGGATAGCGGCGCTCCGGATCGATGTTGCCAGTCGGCGCGATGCCGAGGCTGCCCGCGAGCGCGGCGGCGAGGTCGCTGAGAATATCGGCATGAAGGTTCGTGGCGACGATCGTATCGAGCGACTCGGGACGGTTGACCATGCGCGCGGTCGATGCGTCGACCAGTTCCTTGTCCCATTTGACGTCGGGAAATTCTTTCGCGATTTCGCCGGCAATCTCGTCCCACATGACCATCGCGTGACGCTGCGCGTTGCTCTTCGTGATGACCGTCAGCAGCTTGCGCGGACGCGCCTGCGCGAGTTTGAATGCAAAACGCATGATGCGTTCGACACCGGCGCGCGTGAGGATCGAAACATCGGTCGCGGTCTCGATCGGATGGCCCTGATGCACGCGGCCGCCGACGCCCGAATATTCGCCTTCCGAGTTTTCGCGCACGATCACCCAGTTCAGGTCCTCCGGCTTGCAGCGCTTGAGCGGCGCGTCGATGCCCGGCAGGATGCGCGTCGGACGCACGTTGGCGTACTGGTCGAGCCCCTGGCAGATCTTCAGACGCAGGCCCCACAGCGTGATGTGATCGGGCACGTCCGGGTCGCCCGCCGAGCCGAATAGGATCGCGTCCTTGTCGCGAAGGGCGTCGAGGCCATCGGCGGGCATCATCACGCCGTGCTCGCGGTAGTAGTCCGCGCCCCAGTCGAAATTCTCGAACTGGAATGCAAAATCATGCGTGCTGCGTGCCAGCGCCTCCAGCACTTGACGGCCAGCGGGCACGACCTCCTTGCCAATGCCGTCGCCAGGAATGGTCGCGATGCGATAGGTCTTCATGTCTCCGTCCTCCAGATGGGTATGTCACCGGACTTTACTCACATCCGGGCGCGGAAACCGGCGCGAAACTTAAAGCATTATTAAGTTTTGTGCACGAATGAGGACTACCAGTTCGAACTGACGCGCGTCGGGCCGTCGGCATGCTGGCCCAGATAGTCGCGCAGGTGATCGACGAAGCACGCGACCTTGGCCGAGAGATTCAGGCGTTCCGGATAGACGGCGTAGACGTCGGCGGGCGGCGTGTCGTAGTCGCTCAGGACCTGCACCAGACGACCGCTGCGAAGGTATTTGGCGACGTCCCATTCCGCGCGCATAAGAATGCCGTGTCCTTCCAGCGCCCAGTTGAGCGCCACTTCGCCGTCGTTGGTGCTCAGCTTGCCGTGCACCTTGATCGTCTCCGTGCGCCCGCCGCGGCTCAGGCGCCAGTTGCCATAGGCGGATTCGTTCTGCCGCAGCACGATGCACTGATGATGCGTCAGGTCATGCGGATGAGCGGGTTCGCCCGCGCCACGGAGATAACCCGGCGACGACACCAGCAGCCGCCGGTTGGACGCGATCTTCTTCGCGATGAGTCGCGAATCCGGCATCTCGCCGAAACGCACGGACACGTCGATGCTCTCGTCGGGCAGGCCGATGGGCCGGTCGGTGAGATGCAACTGCACTTCGACATCGGGAAAACGCTGGCTGAACAGCGAGATCGACGGACCGATATACGAGCGCCCGAATCCCAGCGGCGCATTCACCCGCAGCAGTCCTTTCGGCGCGGCCCGGCTGCTGGAAACGAGCTGTTCCATGTCGTCGATGTCGCTCAGGATGCGCTGCGCATTCGCGAAATAGACCTCGCCCTCGCTCGTCAGGCTGATCCGCCGCGTCGTGCGGTTGAGAAGGCGCACGCCCAGACGATCTTCCATCGCCGAAAGCCGGCGGGAAACCGCGGGCGGCGTGAGGTTCAACTCGCGCGCGGTGGCGGCCAGACTGCCCTGCTTCACGAGCAGGCAGAAGAAGCCCAGTTCCGAGTCCATGTTCATTCGTGATTTTTTTGCAAGGATGTATTTAGTCTAGATCGATTCATACGCGATTCCATCGGTTTTAACCTTGGTTCCGACTAGAGCAAGGCCGCAAAAGACGGCTAAGACATTCGACTGGTCATCGGAATCAAGGAGACATTCGATGGATATCGATCTGGAAAAACGCACCCTGCGCAGGATCACCTGGCGCATCGTGCCGTTCATCATGCTGCTGTACTTCGTCGCTTATATCGACCGGGTCAACATCGGCTTCGCGTCGCTCACGATGAAGACGGACCTGGGCTTCACCGCCTCGATGCTCGGCTTCGGCGCCGGCATCTTCTTCTGGGGCTACTTCATGTTCGAAGTGCCCTCCAACATCATTCTTCACAAGGTCGGCGCGCGACTGTGGATAGCCCGCGTGATGGTCACGTGGGGCGTCATTTCCGCGGCGATGGCCTTCGTCGAAGGGCCGACCAGCTTCTACGTCATACGTTTTCTGCTCGGCGCGGCGGAAGCGGGTTTCTTCCCCGGCATCATCCTGTATCTCAGCTACTGGTTTCCAGCGCGGCATCGGGCGGGCGTGACGGCATTCTTCATGGCCGCCGCGCCGATCTCCACGGCGCTCGGCTCGCCGCTCTCCGCCGCTTTGCTCGAAATGAACGGCGTGATGGGTCTGCGCGGCTGGCAATGGATGTTCATTCTCGAAGCCGTGCCCGCGCTCATTCTGGGTGTCGTCGTGTTCTTCTACATGACCGACAGGCCCGAAAAGGCGAAGTGGCTGAAGGACGACGAGCGCGCATGGCTCGTCAACGTGATGAATGCGGAAACCGCGAGCAGAGCCACGGCGGGCGCCGCGCACGGCATCATCAGCGGCCTTGCGAATCCGCGTGTGCTGGCTTTGTCGCTGATCTACTTCGGCACGTCGGCGGGCCTCTACACGCTCGGCATCTGGGCGCCCCAGATCATCAGGCAACTCGGCGTTTCGTCGATGACGACAGGCCTGCTCAACGCGATTCCGCCGATCGTGTCCGTAGTCGCGATGATCTTCTGGTCGCGCCATTCCGACCGCACCGGCGAGCGCACCTGGCACGTCGTGCTGGCGTGCGTGGCGGCGGCGATCGGCCTCGTGGTGGCGGCTATGGCCAACAGCGTCGTCGGGCTCATCGCCGCGCTGACGCTCGTGAATATCGGCATCAGTTGCGCGAAGCCGCCCCTGTGGACCATGCCGACGATGTTCCTCTCGGGTGCCGCGGCCGCGACGGGCATCGCCACCATCAATTCGATCGGCAATCTCGGCGGCTTCGCCGGCCCGGCGATGATCGGCTGGGTGAAAGATCAGACCGGCAGCTTCACCGGCGGACTCTATTTCGTGGCGGGCCTGCTCATGCTCTCCGCCGTGCTCACGCTCTTGCTGGCCCGCACGCAGAAATCGCCGGTCGCGCCCGGCAATGCGGCCGCGCATTGAAAACACGCCTCCCCCAATCTCGTTACGTTGTCAGAGGAATGCAACATGGATAAGGAACTCGCCATTCAGTCCGTGACGGACACGATGGCCAAATTCACCGCCTATATCGGCAAGCGTCTGCCCCGCGACGTGACGGCAAAGCTCGCCGAGTTGCGCACGCTGGAAACCAATCCGCTCGCCAAGTCGATCTACGACTCGATGGACGGCAATCAGGAAGCGGCCGACAAGCTGGATCGCCCGAGCTGCCAGGACACCGGCGTCATTCAGTATTTCGTCGAGGCCGGCGCGAACTTTCCGCTGCTCGGCGAGCTGGAGGAAATCCTGCGCGAAGCCACCGCGGGCGCCACGCGGATGGGGCCGCTGCGCCACAACGCCGTCGAGACGTTCGACGAAAAGAACACCGGCACCAACACGGGCACACAGATTCCGTGGCTGGACTGGCGCATCGTCCCGGAAAAGGATAGCTGCACCATCGACGTCTACATGGCCGGCGGCGGTTGCACGCTGCCCGGTGCGGCCAAGGTGCTGATGCCGGGACAGGGCTACGAAGGTGTGGCCGAATTCGTGATGGATGTGATCACGGAGCGCGGCGTCAATGCGTGTCCGCCGCTGCTGGTCGGCATCGGCGTGTCGACTTCGGTCGAGACCGCGGCGCGCCTGTCCAAGCTGGCGATCCTGCGGCCGGTCGATTCGAAGAGCGACAACCCCCGCGCCGCGCTGATGGAGCAATTGCTGGAGGACGGACTCAACGAGATCGGCATCGGCCCGCAAGGCCTGAAGGGCAATAACAGCGTGATGGGCGTCAACATCGAGTCGTCGGCGCGTCATCCATCGACCATCGGCGTCGCCATCAATACCGGCTGCTGGGCGCACCGGCGCGGCAAGATCCGCATTCATGCCGACCTGTCCTATGAAATCCTTTCCCACGAAGGAGTGGTGCTGTGAAAAAGATTCTGACGACCCCCATCAAGAGCGAAGATCTCGAGGATCTCCAGGTCGGCGATGTCGTCTATCTGACGGGCCGGCTCGTGACGTGCCGCGATGTCGCGCATAGGCGACTGATCGAACAGGGCCGGCAACTGCCTGTCGATCTCGAAGGCGGTGCGATCTTTCACGCGGGTCCGATCGTCCGGAAGAAGGACGACGGCAGTTTCGAAATGGTGTCCATCGGCCCGACGACGAGCATGCGGATGGAGAAGTTCGAGCGCGAGTTCATCGAGCAGACCGGCGTGAAGCTGATCGTCGGCAAAGGCGGAATGGGCCCTGAAACGGCTGCGGGATGTGAGGAGCACAAGGCGGTGCACGCCATTTTTCCCGGCGGCTGCGCAGTGCTGGCAGCGACGCTGGTCGAGGAAATCGAAGGCGCGGAGTGGCAGGATCTCGGCATGCCCGAAACCCTGTGGATCAATCGCGTCCGCGAATTCGGGCCGTTGATCATTTCCATCGACACGAAGGGCAACAACCTGATTCAGCAGAACAAGGCCGCGTTCAACGAAAAGAAGAAGCCCGTTCTCGACAGGATCAGCGCGCAGCTCGGCTTCATCAGGTAAGCCGCGCGCCGCCGCCTAGTTCACCGGACGCAGGTACGCGAGCAACATGTCGAGATGCATGGCGGAAATCGACGCCTGATGGCGTTGCTCGACGTAATTCCGGCCCGTGAACATATCGATAGTGAAGCGGTTGGACACGATGTAGTAGCCCATGCCAACCAGCGTCACGTAGAAGTCCAGCGGATCGACGCCCTGACGGAACTGCCCCGCTGCCGCGCCACGCTCGAGCGTGACGCGCAGCAGGTCGACCACCGGCGAGATGGTCTCGCGCAAGTGGTTCGAACGCTCCAGATAGCGTCCTTCGTGCAGATTTTCATTATTGATGAGGCTCAGCCATTGCGGGTTTTCCCGCAAATGCGCCCAGATGGACTGCGCCAGCTCGCGGATCGCATCGGCCGGCTGCATGGCGGTGAGTTCGAGGCTTTGCTCCCGCTGCGCGAATTGCGCGTACATCGATTCGAGCACGGCGACGTACAGCCCTTCCTTGCTTGCGAAGTAGTAGTAAAGCATGCGCTCGTTCGTGCCCGCCGCCGTGGCGATGGCGTCGACCCGCGCGCCCGCGAGGCCGAATTTCGTGAATTGCTCGGTGGCGGCTTCGAGAATGCGCCGTCGCGTGCCTTCCGGGTCTCGTTTTGCTCGTTGTTCGCTCATATGTTTGCGGTTGCCGATCGTATTGCGATATTCATTTGATGGTCCACATTATGCCGACGGTCACGGGCACGGGATAGCTCCGAGTATAGGCATTGTTGCCGCCTTGACGACAAGAAAATGAAACGCTAGCGAAAATCTTCGAATTTTAGCGGCAAGTCGCCGTCTTTTGGCGGCTCGTCGCATGACTGGCCGAATTGTGGCGATGACATATTCCGTTTGAAGGCGGCGCGAATGAGAGACAGTTAGTTGCGTGAGAAACGAATAATAGTTAGTCTTCCGATTTATTCGATTCGGCACGCGCTATATCGCGCCGTGCCGATCCCTAGCGATGACGTTACTTTCCGTGCAGCGCCTCGCGATGCGCGTCCGCCAGTTCGGCCATGCTGTTGAAGCGGAAGTCGATTCTCGGCTGAGAACCTGGGTCCATCGTCGCGCCGAAGCCGGGCTTTGAATGACGGCGATAGATCCAGCACGACGCAAGACCGAAACCGTTCGCGGGTTTGTGATCGTGGAAAAGGCTTTCGGCCGTGTGCAGAATCTTTTCCTTCCGGATACCGCGTGCGCCTAGCTTTTCCAGCATGTATTCGAAATTGCGCGGCGAAGGCTTGTACGATCCGACATCCTCCGCCGTAATGATCGCGTCGAAATCCACCTGTAGTCTTGCGTTGCTATGGGCGAAGCTTTCGTTATCGACATTCGACAGGATCACGAGTTTGTAATGCTGCTTCAGATATCGGAGCGCATCGGCGGAATCCGCGAAGGCGGGCCATTCGCGAATCGAGCGACCATAGGCAATGCATTCTTCCTGAGTGAAGGGCACGCCCCACTCTTCGGCCAGCCGCTTATAGACGATGGCCAGAAGCGCCTGATAGCGTTTGCCCGGCGTGTACTTCTGTTGCGATGACTCGTGACGCGCATGGGCTTCCAGAACCTGATCGCGCGTCAATGCGGGCGCTACGCGCTCCAGCAACGGGCGCAGTCCTTCGAAAATTCCCGTTTCCCAGTCGATCAGCGTGCCGTAGCAGTCGAACGTCAGTGTGTCGAAGTCGGTCAGTTTCACAGTCGCTCCTGTCAGTCAAAAGGATGCTAAGGATCACAGCGTCGCGCTCGGCCTGATGTTACAAAGCCATGCCTTGTGAAGTGTTCGTTGCATCGAGTTGGTGTATCGTCAGTCCACTGCTTTCGCTCAAAGCGCGTGGAATACGTGAGCATATAATCGTATAAATCTTCAGGTTGCCTTTATCGCAGCCTTGATCCGCATCGGAGGACCAGATGGAATCTGCCTTTGACGTCTATGCGGGATTCGAAATCTCGGTTGCGGCGCGACGCAACGAACGCGGCGCATGGGTCGCGGACTTGTCGGTGAATCGCGATGGCAAGCCCGTGCTCGCTCCCTGGCCCGAGACCGTGCAACCGGAATGGCGCACACCGGACGAGGCGATACGCGACGGCATCGAACGGGCCCGGCGCGTGATCAGGCAGCACCTCGACGACCGCGCCCATCATTCCTGGGTTGCCACGCGCCGGCACGCCCAAACATGGTTCACCACCGAAACGGAACGACTTTCCGGGCACACCTTTACGCCCGGTCGATAAGACATTCGCTCGAGCCGGATGCTTCTTTTCCAAGGCGCCGGTGCCTCCGCTGGGATCCTGCGCGCGTCGCTTTTCAAAAAGCGACGCGCGCCGTGACTTGCAAATCGTTTTGACCAACCGCCTCACGCAATCGAACTCTTCAGATGCCCAACAACACACCCGAACCACAAGCCGTCTGTAATCCGATTTCCCGAAGCGCGATCTTCATCGTCGCGACCGTGGCCCGCGGCAAAGACAAAGCCGATGTCGTGCGCTCATGGTGCGGCGATATCGCGGCGCTGGTGCGCGCGGTCGCCACGCGTGCGCCTGCCGCGAACCTGTCATGCGTATGCGGCTTCGGCGCCGATGCGTGGGACCTTCTCTTCGGCGCACCGCGTCCCGCATCGCTGCATCCGTTTCGCGAGTTCGGCCAGGGCGATCGCCGCGCGATTGCAACGCCCGGCGACATCCTCCTGCATATCCGCGCCGATCACATGGACCTATGCTTCGAGCTTGCATCGCAAATGCTAAACAAGCTGGGCGATGCAGTCACGGTCGTCGATGAAGTGCATGGCTTTCGCTACTTCGATTTGCGCGACATGGTGGGCTTCGTCGACGGCACCGAAAATCCGACGGGCAAGAGCGCTGCGCATTACACGATCATCGACGAAGAAGATCCCGAGTTCGCCGGCGGCAGCTATGTGATCGTGCAGAAGTATTTGCATAACCTGGATGCATGGAACGGCCTCACCGTCGAACAGCAGGAGCGAATCATCGGACGCGAAAAGTTATCCGATGTCGAGCTCGACGAATCGATCAAGCCTTCCTGCTCGCACAGTTCGCTCACGACGATCGACGAGAACGGCAAGGAAGTGAAGATCCTGCGGCACAACATGGCTTTCGGCCGGCCGGGATCGAAGGAGTTTGGCACGTATTTCATCGGCTATGCGCGCACGCCCGCGCCGATCGAACAGATGATGGAGAACATGTTCGTCGGCAGGCCACCGGGCAACTATGACCGGCTGCTCGACTACAGCCGCGCGGTCACGGGCGGCCTGTTCTTCGTGCCGTCCAGCGATTTGCTCGACGAGCTTCCCGACCGGAACCCGGACGCCGCGCCGTCGTCCATCGGCGAAGGCCAGCAAAAGGATGAGCGAGAAGGCACGTTGAACATTGGCTCACTCAGAGGAACATCACAAGATGAATAACTTGCATAGAGAGCTTGCGCCGATCTCCGGCGCCGCATGGTCGCAGATCGAAGCGGAAGTGGCCCGCACCTTCAAGCGCGCGCTCGCGGGCCGCCGCGTCGTCGACGTGAAGAGTCCCGGCGGCGTCGCGTTGTCGGGCATCGGCACGGGACATCAGACGAACATCGCAGCGCCGAAGAAAGGCGTCCTGGCAAGCCTTTACGACGTGAAGCAACTCGTGCAACTCACCGTGCCCTTCACGCTGCAGCGTGAAGCTATCGACAGCGTGGAGCGCGGCTCGAACGACGGCGACTGGCAACCCGCGAAGACCGCCGCGAACGAGCTCGCACTCGCCGAAGACGCCGCGATCTTCGACGGCTTCGCGGCCGCCGGCATCACCGGCATTCGCGAAGGCAGTTCGAACGCCCCCACGCTTCTGCCCGCGGATGTGGCCGACTACCCCGCCGCGATCAGCCAGGCACTCGAAAAACTGCGGCTCGCCTGCGTCGATGGTCCCTACTCCGTGCTCCTCGGCGCAGATGCCTATACCGCGCTCGCCGAAGCAAGCGATCACGGATATCCGGTCATCCAGCACATCAAGCGCATCGTGAGCGGCGACCTCGTATGGGCGCCCGCGCTTCAGGGCGGCTGCGTGCTCTCGACACGCGGCGGCGATTATGAACTGCACATCGGACAGGACGTGTCGATCGGTTATACGAGCCATACGGATACAGCCGTACAACTCTATTTGCGCGAAACGCTCACGTTCCTTATGTTGACGAGCGAGGCCTCCGTTTCGATCGCGGCCGTCGAATAGCCGCATCAGAAGAATGGCCGATAAAAGACCTATGAAGGGGAATGCACTGCTCATCTGGCGGTGGTGCGGCCTGAGTCGACGATTGCATCGCGTGGCGCGTGATCGTTCGGGCCGGACATCGACCGTCCTGAACATGGAGATACTCGATCATGCCAGCCCTTTGCGAAATCTGTCATGCCCGGCCCGCGGTTGCGCAAGTGACCGTCGTGCAGAACGGCCAACGCAAGTCGATGTCGATTTGCGAGTACGACTACCGCCAGTTGATGCGGCATCAGAGCATGTTGAACCCGTTCGACTCGCTATTGGGCGGCGGCGGCCTGTCGCGCCTGATGGGCGGCATGCCCGACCACGGCGATGAGAACGATACCGAAGACATGGTGGCCTCGGTGCCGCGCGAATCCGTCGATGTCACCGACGCCTTCAGCGAACAAACGATGGAACTGCTGCAGCGTGCCGCAGAAAAAGCGCACGAACTGCAGAAGACCGAGCTCGACACCGAACAGGTGCTATACGTGCTCGCCGACACCGATGTCGTTCAGGCGCTCTTCAAGGAGATGAAGCTTTCGCCCGACGACATCAAGCGCTATATCGACGAGCACGCGCAGAAAGGTAAAGCGGAGCCCGACGCGCCGGTCGAGAAGATGACAATCTCGCCGCGTCTCAAGAAGGCGTTCCAGTTCGCGTTTCAGGCGTCACGCGAGCTCGGCCATTCTTATGTCGGTCCCGAGCATGTGCTGATCGGTCTTGCTTCCGTGCCCGACAGCATTGCGGGCACGCTCCTGAAGAAATACGGTGTTACGCCCGAGGCCTTGCGTCAGAAGGTCGTGAAAATCGTCGGCAAGGGCGCGGAAGACGGGCGCGTCGACACACCCACCGGCACGCCGACACTCGACAAGTTCGGCCGCGATCTCACCGCGATGGCGCGGCAAGGCAAGCTCGATCCGGTGCTCGGACGCGCGCAGGAAATCGAGAGCACGATCGAAGTGCTCGCGCGACGCAAGAAGAACAACCCCGTGCTGATCGGCGAGCCGGGCGTCGGCAAAACGGCGATCGTCGAAGGACTCGCGCAACGCATCGTCAACGACGACGTGCCCGAGGATCTGCGCAACAAGCGGCTCGTCGAGATCAACATCAATTCGATGGTCGCAGGCGCGAAGTATCGCGGCGAATTCGAGGAGCGCGCAAAGCAGCTCATCGACGAGATCACGGCCAAGCAGGATGAACTGATCGTGTTCATCGACGAGCTGCATACGATCGTCGGTGCGGGCCAGGGCGGCGGCGAAGGCGGACTCGATATCGCAAATGTGCTGAAGCCGGCGCTCGCGCGCGGCGAGCTGAGCTTGATCGGTGCGACGACGCTCAACGAGTATCAGAAGTACATCGAGAAGGACGCGGCGCTCGAGCGGCGCTTTCAGCCGGTGCTCGTGCCCGAGCCGACGGTCGAGCAGACCATCGTGATCCTGCGCGGCTTGCGCGACAAACTCGAAGCACATCATCAGGTGACCTTTGCCGACGATGCATTCGTCGCGGCGGCGGAGTTATCGGATCGCTACATCACGTCGCGTTTTCTGCCGGACAAGGCTATCGATCTTATCGATCAGGCCGCGGCGCGGGTACGTATCCGTTCGAAGTCGCGCCCGCCCGAGATGCAGGAGCTCGAAGCGGAGATCGCGCAACTGAAGCGCGAGCAGGATTATGCGTCGTCACGCAAGCGCTTCGACGAGGCGAAGGGGTTCGAAGAGCGCATCAACGAGAAGCAGGCGAAGCTCGATGAACTGACCGAAGCGTGGCAGCGCAAGACCGGATCGGAGACGCTCGAAGTGACCGTCGCATCGGTGGCGGAAGTCGTGTCGCGTCTCACGGGCATTCCCGTTACCGAACTCACGCAGGAAGAGCGTCAGAAGCTGCTCGACATGGAAAACAAGCTGCGCGAGCGCGTCGTCGGGCAAGACGAAGCCGTGGTCGCCGTCAGCGATGCGGTGCGCCTGTCGCGCGCGGGCATGGGCCAGATACATCGGCCGATCGCGACGTTCCTCTTCCTCGGCCCGACCGGCGTCGGCAAGACCGAACTCGCAAAGGCGCTCGCGGAAACCGTGTTCGGCGACGAACAGGCGGTGATTCGCATCGACATGTCGGAGTATATGGAGCGGCATGCCGTGGCGAGACTCATCGGCGCGCCGCCGGGGTACGTCGGTTATGACGAAGGCGGTCAGTTGACCGAGCGCGTGCGCCGCCGTCCGTATAGCGTGATCCTGCTCGATGAAATCGAAAAAGCGCATCCCGATGTGAACAACGTGCTGCTGCAGGTTTTCGACGATGGCCGCCTCACCGATGGCAAGGGCCGCGTGGTCGATTTCAGCAACACGATCATCATCGCGACGAGCAATCTCGGCGCGTCCATCATCATGGACAATCTCGAGAAGAGCGAGAAGGACCGCGAATCTGAGAAGGCGATGCGCGCGAAACTGATGGACGTGCTGAAAGGCCACTTTCGTCCCGAGTTTCTCAATCGCATCGACGAAATCATCGTGTTTCATGGGCTCTCGCGCGAGGTGATCCGCTCGATCGTCGAGATCCAGCTCGATCGCGTCACGCGCACCGCCGCGGCGCAGGACATCACGCTCAAGGTCGATGATTCGGTCATCGATCATCTCGCCGATGTCGGTTATCGGCCTGAGTTCGGCGCGCGTGAACTGAAACGCCAGATTCGTCAGGAACTGGAGACGCGTCTCGCGAAGGAAATCCTCGGCGACAAGCTCAAGTCAGGCGACACGGTCAACGTGAGCTTCGACAAGGAAACCGATAAGGTCAAGTTCACCAGGCTGGACGCACAGGCGCAACCGAAGGAAAAGAAAGGCCGGCCCGCCGCAAAGAAAAACGCGGCGAAGGGCGAAGGCAAGAAGGAATCCGCGAAGAGCGAACACTGATCGCCTGCATGGAGCGTGGCGGCACTATCGGCCGCCCCGCTTTCAACCATCCGTTTCATGGAGCATGACCATGGCCAATCAACAAAGCGGCTTGAGCGACGACTTCATCGCGACGCAGCGAGAACGCCTGCTCACGCTGAAGCGCGAACTGCTCGGCAACGAAGAAGGCGGTATCGCGGCCGAGCGTCGCTTGCAGGAAGAGCGCGGTTCGGAAGCAGAAGAGTACGAGGACGATGCTCAGCGCATGGAGCAGGACATCGCGAATCAGGCATTGCGCGATGTGAACGATCGGCGCATCGGCGATATCGAGCGCGCATTGCAGAAGATCGCGGAAGGCACCTATGGTCTTTCGGACGAAAGCGGCGTGCCCATTCCGAAAGCGCGCCTCGACGCGATGCCCGAAGCCATACTTACGGTCGAAGAACAGGAAAAGCGCGAAGCGGGCCGATGACGCTTCGGCATGCCCGCTCTATCGTCGAACGTGCCGTCGCTTCCGGCCGCAACTGCGGCGGCGCCACGCTAGGGCTGAACGGTTGCGCGATGGACGCTGGCTCATTCGTTTCTCCTCGTGGCATGCAGCGCGGATTGTCCAAGGCCCGGTCGAGCACGTTTGCGGTCGAACTGCTAACCTCGGGCGAATTCAATCCAATTGCAACGAGGAGCGTGAAGCATGAGCGCATTGCCCGAATACGTGCCGCCGGCCGTGTGGACATGGAGCAAGGAAAGCGGCGGACGCTTTGCCAGCATCAATCGGCCGATCTCCGGGCCGACGCATGAGAAGGCGTTGCCGGTCGGCCGTCATCCGCTGCAGCTCTATTCGCTGGCGACGCCCAATGGCGTGAAGGTCACCGTGATGCTCGAAGAACTGCTCGCGCTCGGCCATCGCGGCGCCGAGTACGATGCCTGGCTCATCCGCATCGGCGAAGGCGAACAGTTCGGCAGTGGCTTCGTCGAAGTCAATCCGAATTCGAAGATACCGGCGCTCGTGGATCGCAGCGGCGCGACACCCGTGCGTGTGTTCGAATCCGGCGCGATCCTGCTCTATCTCGCGGAAAAGTTCGGCGCGTTGGTGCCGACGGACCCGGCAACGCGTGCCGAATGCCTGTCGTGGCTCTTCTGGCAGATGGGCAGTGCGCCGTATCTCGGCGGCGGCTTCGGGCACTTCTATGCGTATGCGCCGAGCAAGATGGAGTATCCGATCGACCGCTTCGCGATGGAGGTGAAGCGTCAACTCGACGTGCTCGACAAGCGTCTCGCCGACAGCGCTTATATTGCCGGCGATGCCTACACGATCGCCGATATCGCGATCTTTCCGTGGTATGGCGGGCTCGTGAACGGCTGGCTGTATGACGCGGCCGAGTTCCTTTCCGTTCAGGAATACACGCACGTGCGACGCTGGGCCGACGTGATCGGCGCGCGTCCCGCCGTGCAGCGCGGCCGCATGGTCAACCGGACTTTCGGCGAGCCTTCGATGCAGTTGCACGAGCGCCACGATGCGTCGGACTTCGCCGCGCGGACGCAGGACAAAGTCGCCACGGAAAAGTGAGGCAGGGAACTGCGCCGTCTGCGCTGCTTCATCGCGGTGCGGAAACGGCGCAGCGTGCGCGGCGCGTCCATAACGACTTAATAAATTCCCGCAAGCCGCGCCGACTCATAAAAACAAATGCGCGTCACCATTTTCAAAAATGATTTCGCCGCTGCGGCGCGCAAAACGCGATTGACGCCGCCCCGGTGATGCTGTCACGATTCGTAGACCGTAAGATCCGCCGAAATATTTGTTACTGTACGACGAATGGCTGATCGATCCTGAGACTCTTAGTCGAGCGCCCCTACAACGCGATAGCCGACACACGGGAGAACGTCCATGCTGAACGCTCGGACTGGCGCCAGATCCGCTGACAATGTGCGGATCATTGCAGCTCTGCTCATGCTGGTCGCCGCAGGGTTTCTCGCAATCCGCATGGTCATCATCTATCACTATACGCTGACCTATGTGTCCGATCACCCACGGGCCTTCAGCGATTTCAACTTCTACTATTACGCGTTCAGCACCGTGCTGAACGCGCCGCACGATCCGTCGCTCATCTATAACAACGAGCATCTCGTTGCGTATCTGTCGAAACTCGGCGCGAATCTGGACGATATCCTCATCTACTGTTATCCGCCGCAGTTCGCAGTGATCTTTTCTCCATTCGCATTGCTTCCGTCGTTCACTGCAAAACTCGTCTGGGTCGCGATGTCCGTCGTACTGTGCATCGTCGGCGCGATCCTGCTTGCAAAGATGGCCTATCGCGGTGAAGACAGGCGCGTGACGGCGCTGCTTATCGCGGTGACCCTGTTGAGCTTTCCCGTGCTGCATGACGCGTATCTCGGGCAATCGAATCAGCTTCTGTTCTTTCTGCTCGCGACGTCGTTCTTCCTGATCGAACGTGGCAATCGCTGGCTGGCGGGTCTCTTTCTCGCGTTCGCAGTCGTATTCAAGGTGACGCCGCTCGCGGTCGTCGGCCTGCTTCTGTTGCGGCGTGAATGGCGCACGGTGATATCGACGGGCGTCTGCGCCATCGCAATCACGCTCTTCACCGCAAGCCGGCTCGGCTTTCGCGTGATCTGGGACTACCTGACCGTCGAGATCGGGCGGGCGCAGACGCAGATCCTGAGTGCGGGCGGCCTGCCCGGCAATAGCTCGGTCCGTGGCGCCCTGCAGACGATATCGGAGAAGCTCGGCATGCCCGCGTCCGAGGCAACGCTTCACGCAACATCGACGATCTTCGCCGCGATCATCTGTGTGTTCGCATGCTATCTCGTGCTCCGCCGCAGTCGCGAGAGGCGCATGGACTACGCGCTTGCCTGCATCACGATGCTGCTCGCCGCGCCGATCCTCGAGCCGATTCACATGGTCGTCGCGCTGATCCCTCTGGTGATTCTTCTCGGCACCGCGCTGGAGCGACCCGATGTGCAACAGTCCGCTATAGCGCCTCGTGCCGAGATGCTGCTTCTCGCGATTGCCGTGCTCCTTCTGTTTTTCATGGAGCGATCGGCAATGTACACCGTCTCGGCTTTGATTACCTATGTCCTTTGCATCGCGCGCTATTTCGCGCCTGCGTCGGTGGTACGACGTAACCGGGAATCTTCCACCGGTAGAAACCAATGCGCCAGGAGCGACGATAAGCAGAAGCAAGCAATCTAAATCTTGCTATGAGCAAGATGTTTTTTCTGCTGCCCGGTTTACATCTACATCAGAACAAAGTAACCTTTCCTCGCTGATTTACCCCCCGCGATACAGGCGCGGGGTTGCAAGTAACTCGCGCTATCGTCAGAAATTTTGACGCGCCCGAGACGCAGTCGCCGCATATGTTACCGAGGACAGGCAACGCCGAGTCGAGCCTGTCATCATCGAGCGCTTGCCACGCATGGCGCCGCGCTCCCGCTATCCGATTGCATGTCGATGGTGCACTCGGATTTTGCTTCAGACAATCTGTACTGCCTTGACTGTTGTGGCGCACTGATGTGCGCCCAATGCAGCAACTCATCTTCAGGCAGTCATTCGGATCACTAACGACGCTTCTCGACCATATCGAATACGTGATCGATGCTCGCGTCTCCGTTAGTCGTACTACTTGATATGCAGAACTCATCCATTCCCGCCTTCTCCCATTCCATCGCAGCAGCGATCGTCGCAAGTATGATGCTTGCCGCCTGCGGCGGCAGCGACAGCCCCGCCGACACCGCCGCGGCGAGCAAGCGCGCCGCATCACCCAAATCGACCGCGAAAGCCGCAAGCGGCAGCGGCTCGATCTTCTACGGCGCGAACGGCCATAACAGCAACGGCGGCGCATACGACTTCACGAGCGTGCAGACGCAGCTTTCGCAATTGCAGGATCTGGGCGCAACGATCTATCGCAATGACGTGTACAGCCAGACATCGGCGAAGATGGTCGCGGGCGTCGCGAAGACGATGGAACAAGCCGGCATCACGATGTATCCCGTGATGCTCATGAACCTCAACTACAACAGCGAGGACGACGCCTACAATGCAGGATTCACGCTCGGCCAGCAAACCGCGAGCAGCTATCCCTACAAGTACTACGAGGTCGGCAACGAGCTGGAGGCGAAGGCGCTCATCGGTAATGTCGACGGCACCGTCTGGTATCAATACGACAACTGGTCCTACACGCTCGCACGCGGCGCGATCCGCGGCCTGATCGCGGGCGTGAAGTCCGTCGACGGCTCGGCGAAGATCGTGCTGGGCGGCACGTGGATGCACACCGCCTTCTTTCAGATGCTCGCCGACGGCTCGCAACCCGATGGCACCTGGGGTCATCCGGCCGTGGGCTGGGACGTCACTTCGTGGCACTGGTATTCGAACGAAGGCGACATCACGCACGCCTGCGGGGGAACGGGATGTCATGACGTGCTCCAGTTACTCCACGACATGGGCAAGCCGATCTGGATCAACGAGTTCGGCGTGCGCCCGGACTTGGGCTCTTACGACCAGATCGCGACTTACATGACGGGCAACCTGATGATGGCGCAATTCGCGAGCGTCGCGTCGAAGTACAACATCCAGTCGATTCAGGCCTTTCAGCTCTATGACGATGGCGAAGGCGCCTACGGTCTTCTCGAGGGCGACGGCACGACGAAGAAAGCCGCCTACTGGGCGTACAAGGATTTCGTGCAGAACCATCCGATGTAAATCCATCGGCGGTAAGAAACGGAAAGGCGCTTGCGTTCAAGCCCGCGCGCGAAGCGGCCGTTATCGCGGCTTTGCAGACCGGATTGCGACGAGGGCAACGATGCAGATCAACAGTGCGTCCACGACCACTTACACGCGCGACGATGCGCTTTCTCCCCAACGCCCCGCTGACGTCACTCAAGAAGCCGACGCGCCATCGTCGGTGAAATCACTCGCGTATGGCGCACTCGGCCTCGAACGCCCCGAGATGCAGGCAACCGACACGAACGGCTTTTACACCGCGGGCAAATGGATGGCGGCGGCCGTGACCATCGGCGGCATTGTCTCCTTGTTCGTATGATGGAGTCGCGCGCGCGAATTAATAGCTGGAAATAACTTGCACGATTGGCGCTTTGCTCCGCATATCGAATCGCGGTGCATCGCGGGAAGATCTCGATGCGTGATGTCCGCTCTCGACATGACGCCCTCCTTCCTTCGACACTACGCCAGGTCATGCAAGCTCAACCTACAATCCGCCTCCGACTTTTCTCCGTGCGCCGCGCGCTCGTTGCCGTAGCGCTTTTTGCGCCCGTGCTGTCCGCATCCGCCGAAGATCTCCCCGACGTCTGTTCCGCGTTGAAGACCATCGTCGATGCACCCTCGTTCGATACGCTCGCCAAGGGTCGCGCGCTGATGCCGCCCGCTTCGCCGGGCCAGGGAGCATGCCGCGGCAGCGCGCACGTCTATGATTGCCGCTGGCGAGCGCATTGGGGCCCGGACGGCGTCCTTGCCGACCCGCTGCAGGAGTTGGGCGCGGACATTGCCGCCTGCTTTCCCGACGTCCGTCACGACGTGAACACGTCCACGCGCCAGCACTTCGCGCTGCGCGACGCGAACGGCAAGCGTGTGACCACGATGACCGCGACGATCGAAACGCCGAACACGATGCGCCTGCGCATCGTCCGCTGAGTCCTGAACGCGGATGACGGCAAGCGCATGTTCAGAACGCTCGCTTCTCGCGCGCTCCTTGCTGTCGTCGCAGGTGCGCTCTCCGGCTGCACATGGACGTTGATCACGGCCGCCGATGCGGCTGGCTCGCTGGTGCAGGCGGGCTTCACGGTTGCGTCGAACTATTCGTCGCCGACTTCGGTGACGGGCCCGCCCGCCACGCTGCAATCTGTCTGCATCGAACTGAATCAGACCGTCGCGACCGGCGACTTCGTGCCGGTGCTGCAAGTCGCCTTGCGCCGGCGCGGCGTGGATTCGGCGGTCTACAACCCCGGCACGTCACCGCCCGGTTGCGAGGCGATGCTCGTCTATGGCGCGACGACCAGTTGGGACCGGCACGCGTTCAGCAGCGAGCCGGTGTCGTATCTGTCGGCCATCGATCTGACACTCGTGCGGCAAGGGCAGATTCTCGTGACCGCGCGTTACGACACCAATGGTCTGAACATCGATCGTTTCGCGAGCGCGCGGCAGAAGCTGGATGCGCTGGTGGACCGCATGGTGGTCTCCCGCACACAGTAAGGCGCGCTTTCCTTACGGCATCTTTCCGATGCGATTTCGCGCATCGAAGCAATGCTAATCTGCCCACGCTGTAGTTATTGACCGATCCCTCTTGCGGCTCGCCATTGTTTTGCGGCGAGCCGTTTTTTTTGATCTGTTCGTACCGAACGGCCGAGCCTTCACACCGACGTCGACAATGCTAGGATTCTCCTGCAAGTGGTCGGACCAGTGAGGGTGCCATGCTCGAAGACAACCAGGAAGATGCATTACAGATCGCGGATGCCGTCGCCGGACGCATCGAAGGACTGATCGTCGACGGCGTGCTCAAGCCGGGCCAGGCGCTGCCTTCCGAGCGACGGCTCACGGCGAAACTCGGCGTGTCACGATCGGCGGTGCGAGAGGGGCTCAGGGTGCTGCGCACGCGCGGCATCATCGAAACGTCGCACGGACGCGGATCGTTCGTCGCCGCGCTGACCACGCAACCCGCACTCACGCCGATGATGCATCTGCTCGGCTCGCAGCCGCGCACCCTCTACGACATCTTCGAAGTGCGCGAAATGCTCGAGGCCGAATCGGCGCGTCTGGCGGCGCTGCGCGGCACGCAGGCGGATTTCGCCCTCATCACCCGCCGATACGAAGAGATGCTCGCCGCGAACGAAAGCGAGGTGGGCGAATCGACCCGCGCGCGGCTCGACTATAACTTCCATCTCTCGATCTGCGAGGCGTCGCACAATCCGGTGCTCGTACACAGGCTGAGCTCGCTCACGGATCTGCTGCTCAGCTCGGTCTTCGCTTCGGTCAATAACCTCTATCCTCGCGAGGCGCAAAAGCGCGTCATCGACAAACAGCACGCACGCCTCTACAAGGCCGTTCTCGGCAAACAGCCGGAGCAGGCGCGCAAGGCCGCCAGCACGCATATCTCGACGACGACCGCCTGCATGCGGGAAATCGAGGCGGAAGAGCAGCGTCTGGTGCGCGCGACCTTGCGGCTCAAAGGCTGGGCGTAATCTCGTACCGCCCGTCGGGCGTACAAACGTGCGGAAACCCGGGCGGCCGCACCGCCATTGATTCAAGCACGAAGCACATCTGGCACGGGAAAAATAAGTGGTAGGACCAGTGGCTCGACGTCTCGACAGTCTCTTGCTGGCACGGAACAATGCGCTCCAGCAAAGCCAGTAGCGGCACGAAGCCGCACGTTCAGGAGACTTTCACGATGCACCCAGACAGCCCGACAGCCACCGCCCAGTTCGAAAACGCGACGTACGCGAAAGTGACCTTGCGTCTGCTGCCCTTTCTTTTCATCTGCTACGTCGCGGCCTATCTGGATCGCGTCAACGTCGGATTCGCGAAGCTGCAGATGCTCAACGACCTGAAGTTCAGCGAATCCGTGTACGGGCTGGGCGCAGGCATTTTCTTCATCGGCTATTTCCTGTTCGAGGTACCGTATCGAACGGAATATAGACTAATCTATATTCGCACGAGACGGAGAATTCGAGATGGCACGGGCCAGAAAGAAAGCGACGCCGGCGCGATCCAGCGCGGCGGCGCGCGTTTATAGCTATCTGCGCTTCAGCAATATCAGGCAGAAATCCGGAACGAGTATCCAGCGACAGGAAGAATACGCCCTGACCTGGGCGCACGAGCATGGCATGGAACTCGATCGCAGTCTGATGCTACGCGACGAGGGACGATCCGCCTATCACGAGGATCACGTAACCAAAGGCGCATTCGGCGAATTTTTGCGCGAGGTCGAAGCCGGTCATGTCCCGCCCGGTTCGGTGCTGATTGTCGAATCGATGGACCGCATGTCGCGCGCGACGGTCATCAGCGCGCTCACGCAACTGCTCTCGATCATAAGTCGCGGGATTACGGTCGTGACGATGGCCGACAAGCGCGAATACAGTCAGGACGGGATCAACGAAAACCCGTTCGATCTCATGTTCTCGATCATGCTCATGGTACAGGCGCGCACCGAGATCGCGAGTCGAGCGAAACGTATCCGCGCAGCCGCCCGCACGCGCGCGACGAACTGGATCGAGAAAAACGAGCGCAAGCGTGTCGCCGTCGGCAAGGATCCGGGTTGGGTCGAATACGATAACGAGGCCAACGAATATCGATTCTGGGAGCCGTTCAAAACGCCCCTATTGGCCCTGATCGGCTTCTTTCGTCAAGGCTATTCCATGCGCTGCTGTTTCGATCAATTAACAGCCGCTGGCATCCATTTACCGCCCGATCGTATCGTTAATGGCAAGGTCAAAAAAGGCGGATTGGCTAATACTATGCGGCTGCACGAGATCATCCAGAATCGCGCACTGATCGGCGAGAAGGTCATCCAGATCGAAGGACAGGACTATCCGATGCCCAACTACTATCCGGCATTGATGACTGAAGCCGAATTCGTCGAACTGCAGGCGCTGCGCACGCAACGCGGACGAACAGCCGGTACACGCTCCGAGATCGTCAGCTTTCTCACAGGGATGAGACTGACCTACTGCATGAAATGCCGCAGCGCGATCGCGAATCAAAACATTCTCAAGGGACGATCGTTACGCGAGGACGGACTACCGCAGGACGGTCATCGTCGACTCTATTGCACGAGCGCGACGCAATCGGACAAAACGAAGCGATGCGGGATCGGTAGTGTATCGATCGTTCCCGTGGAACGCGCAATCATGGACTATTGCAGCGATCAGATCAAGCTGACCTCGCTGTTCGTCGAGAACGACGATATCGCGCGCAACCTCAACGGTCTGCTGGTGCTCGCGCGTGGCGAAGTCGAAAAGACGAAGGCGCAGATCGATCGCATCAACGACGCGATCGCGATATCGGGCGGCGAGCTACCTTCGCTCGTGACGAAGCTCAAGGAACTCGAAGCGCAACTGCGAACGAAACAGGCGAACGTGGCCAAGCATGAGTTCGAACTGGTCGCCCTCGATCGAACGACTAGGCCCGCGATGGCTGATCGATGGTTAGAACTACGCGATGACATTACGAAACTCGATACGACTGCCCGCACGCAAGCGCGTCAACTCGTGCTCGACACGTTCAAGCGAATCGATATCAAGCCGGTCACGGAACGCGGCGAAGAACTGATAGAACTACGGCTGACCTCCAAGCATGACGTGATCCGCGGCTTTCGTATCGATCGGAAGACCGGCGCGTGGCATAGCGAAGTCATCGTCGATGATCCGAAGCATCAGGCATTGAAGCCGCGTCGCCAGCCGCGCGCCCGCAAACCGGCGGTGACAGCGGTCGCAGCTTAGTCCGTAATACCGTTCAGTGGAGCTTCGCCAGACGCCGCGCTCAGACCTATGAGCGCGGCGTTTGTTTTTGTGCGACCGATCCTAGCCTTCGATGCGACCGTCTCTAGCCGACCCAATTCAGCCATCCGACATGCGCTTCTCTCGAGGCCGGCTTTCGAAGGTACAGCGGACAATTGAACCCGCGCAAAACCAGCAACGATCGCCCGGCTTGCTCGACTCGCGCAAAGCGATCAGGAACTCGCCGCACACGAGGTGCCTCGGTCGGCGCGGGATTGAACGCGTCGACGCACCATCGTAACTACACAATGGGAACTGGCTGGCCATGGTTCACGCGGCCACGCGGGAGTTGTTAGCGGCTCATCGTGAGCTGGTCTATGTACTTCGCGACACCAGAAAACGCAAAGCGAAGGTCAGAAAGGATGTGACGTTTAATGCGATAAGCTGCCAGCGCAGTATCGGGGCGGCGCGTTCATCGGGGAGCACGGTAGCTGGGCCCGCTCGCCGCTGAGCGGTTATGTGGTCTCGTACATGTCCTTCCAGAATGGCAAGCCGGTCGGCGCGCCGAAGGATGTCGTGACGGGATTCGCGTCGTCGGATCAGAAGGGACGCGAGCCGGTGACATGGACTTGCGGCGGCCGTGATCTGCTGAGCTTGCACCATTTACCAGTCGTGCGGCGTCGCGATGTCGCGATAGTGCGCCTAGCGGCAGGTGAGATTATTCACGGCCTCATGATGAAACGCATAGCCGTGAACGTCGCCCGAGGCGCCTTCACATTGAATGCCGTGTCCACTGTAGGACATCGCTCGTGATCGTTCCGTCACGTTCGCCATCACATTCGGCGCATCACACCGAGCAAAGAGTATGGTAGGCAATGGCGATCACAATCCCCACCCGTTCGCTCAATGAGCTGGCGCAGGCGTGGCAGGCCGCGACTGGACCGTTTGCCGCAACACGACGTCCCGCTCGGGGTCAGGCATCGCAAGTATGGCGTGCATGGTCACCCGCATCGCCCAGCATGCGTCGACGGGAGGCACGCTTCGCGGATTGGCGGAAAAGGCCGAATAGCGCGCGACATTGCCGGGAGCATAGTCCAGCTCACGAAGCAGCGAGAGCTTGAGGCTTGTCTCCGCCTGCGCATATTGCTGCGGGCTCGGTGTGTCGAGCGTGGTCCCGGTTTGCGCCGCGCGAAGCGCTGCCAGCAGCATGCGGAAGTATCCGTCGATATCCGCGTCGGACATCGCGTCTAGCGAGACTCGATCAATCACCGCGTCCATCTCGTTTAGGCCGAAGCAGTCGGGAGGAACGAGGGTGTCAAGCACCTTGGCGATCAGCGCGACGTACTGCAGACGCAGTGCGGGCGCCATGCGTCCGAGTCCGTCGGCCAATGCCTCGGCGCGGGCGCCCGGGTTCAGCATGAGATCACTCTTGCGCTGGACGTTGCCGGCGACCGCCGGATCGCTGTTGATGCGCACGATCCACGCGAGAATCAGCTGCCCTTTTTCGGAAGCCGGATTAACGCCTTTCTCGACCAGCACTTCGTCATAGACAGACGACCTGGGATTCGACGTGGATGCCCCGGACTGAGCCATCGACGGCGCGACATAGCCCCAGAGTTCGTCGTACCGGAATGCGGCATTCGCCGCCGTTGCGCTGGCCAATGCAATAAGGCAGGCGGCCAGACCTGCGACCTTCGCTTTCATGTCTACCCCCCCCCGGGTCTCCTCAAACGCGTCTGCGCGCATGTCTTTATCAGGCTCTCACTATCACGATAGGTCAGCGCGCGCCATTGGCACAGCATTATCGAAGGTGGCGGGCTGGGAACAGTCCCTTCTAGTTGCCGCCTGCTCCTAAGGGACGCTGCTCAACAGCGTCATGTCGATGGCGTGGAAGATCGCGTGGGCGACGTGCCTCTAACCCTTCGCTCTCTGCGCCACATGCGCTATCCGGTCCCGCACGACCCCGATCGCCTGTTTCAGAGCATAGACATCCTGAAAATACCGATACGGAATCCGTATCCGGCTCGCGTTCGCGTCGATGCTCTCGATCTCGTCGCTCCATTGTGCAATTTGCAAGCGGGTCGGCTCGGTGCTGTTCCACACTTCATCTTCGAGTGCTTTGATCTCGCGATACCAAACCACGAGCCGCTTTCTCATCCGAGTCTCGACCATGCGCGGCAATGCCTGAAGCAGACCGATGAGGAGCGCCGCGAACGGCACGAGGATCAACAGCCGTCGTTCGATCAGACTCGCGAGCCAGAACGGCAGATTGCGGTACAGGAATGGCTGGCCGGATTTGAAGTAGCGAACGCTCTCATCGGAGATCGGGAATTCTTCGGTGTTCGTGTTCGGAAACGTGCCAAGCGGCGTGAAGTAATGTTCATGACCGTGGACGATGCGCGCCGCGTCGAGCAGCATATAGATGAGCGCCGGATGCATTGTGTCTTTCGATACGAGCAGCGCTGTTGCCGCGAGCAGCGTGACGTCGGTGCGCGGTAGGTCTTCGGCGATACTCGTTGATGCGCGCGGTAAGACGATTTTTGCAAGCGACGGGATTTTTTGAACCAGCGCATCGGCCTGCGAGAAACTCATCAACTTGAGACTGCTGTTCAGCAGCGTCTTCTGCATCTCGGCGTCCGGCCGCCCAATGAAGAAAGCAGCGTCGATTTGCCCGGTTTCGAGCCGCTGATAAGCCGCGGGCGCATCCATTTGCAGTAGTGTGGAATTCTGGCTCGTGACGCCGCTATAGCCGAGCAGCAACTGCGCGACGTTGAGCAGGCCACTGCCGGGCACGCCCATCGAAATTCTTTTGCCGCGCAATTGCGAGAGCTGGTCAACCGCAGTCTCGCCACGATAGAACACCCAGATGGGTTCATACGACACAGCGGCAATGGTCTGCAGTTTGTCGGTCTCTTTCGGACTCACGGTTCCCGACTGGATGAAACCGACGTCGTAGACGCTCTTCGGCTCCCTCAATCGTTCGTAATTTTCCACCGAGCCGGAAGAACCGCGTATATCCAGCTTGATGCCCGCACGCTTTAAGATGGGCGCGTAGCGATCCGCAAAGCCGCGATAAATGCCGTTGTCCGCGCCACTGGTCATCACGATGGTGCGCTGGAAAGCGGGTTCGACCACGATCATCATCAGCCAGCCGGAGGCGGCCGACAGAGCGACCAGGCCGATGGCCAGCAGGCGCCGCCTCGCCGGGGTCATGGGAGTTTTCTGGCTGCGTTGCAGCGCTGGATTGTGTCTGGGCATCATTGCCCGGCGCTCCAGGTTTCGCCGCAGCACGGATCGCGGCGAAACCATGATCCGGTACGGGAGAAATGCCTACGTTACCAACGAATGGAACGGCTTGGGGCGCAGGCACGGGAGTGCTGTCAAACCTGGTACCGGCCAGGTAGTGCTTAACGGACCGGTCGGAGCTTTCCGGCAGTCCCGGGAGCTCGGCGCGTGAGACACTCTTAGGCGGCGCGATCGCCGTGCAGCGGTAGCGGCGGCATTTGCGTGATGTGCGGATCCGGAGCCACCCGCCGTACAACGGGCGTGTCCGGCGTAGGATATCCCGCTTCTTCGAAGGTCGCTATGATCGCGCGATTGGTGTCGAAATAGACCTGCCAGTAGCTCTCTGTGTTGGTGTACGGCCGCACGCAGAGTAGCGGTCCTTCCGGTGTGAAGGAGAGCACTTCGACGTCCGGCGCGGGCGACTCCGTGACGTTTGGGATTCGCGCGACCGCAGCTTTTAATCGCGCGATTGCATCGAGTACATCGACGCCATTCGCGACTTTTGCGGTCAGCTCGACTCGCCGATGCGGCAGCAGGCTGAAGTTCAGGATTGTGTCGGAAAAGATCTTGTTGTTGCCGACAATCGCCGCGACGTTGTCGGGCGTGGTGATCGTCGTGCCGAACAGGCCGAGTTCGGTGACGGTGCCTGTGACGCCGCCGGCCGTTACGAAGTCGCCCACTTTGAACGGCCGTAACACCTGCATGAACACGCCCGCCGCAAAGTGCGCCAACAGTCCTCCCCATGCGGTGCCGATCGCGAGGCCCAGGCCAGCGAGCAGCGCAGCGAAGGAGGTGGTCTGAACCCCGAAGATCTGAAGGATCGCAAGAACGAGCAGCAGATTGAGAATGACGCCGAGGATCGAGCCGAGGTAGTGCGCGAGTGTGGGATCGACTCGGCCGTTGCGTGCAAGAAGTTTCCGCAACGCGCGAATGACGAGATTGATGAGCCAGCGGCCGACGATCCACACTGCGATGGCGCCGACCAGCATGATCGCGAAATCGACGCCACGCGTCATGATGAAAGCACGTACGGTCTCGAGGTTCATGTCTCGCTCCCGTTCTTCGTTCAGCGACAAAGCTGGGTGAGGCCCGTAACTGTTATAGGCGACTCGCCGCATGGCCGCAAGCCGATTCCGGGCCGGAGTATCGCCGCGCCTCCGTGGCTCAAGGCGTCTCGCTAATTCGAGCAGACGACGAACGAGCGCATGCTTAAGTGCTATGCCAAGGGCATGGAGGAACTTTTGGTCACCCTGCGCTCCCATCGGTCAGCGCTGGTCAC
This sequence comes from Caballeronia sp. INML1, assembly GCF_023631085.1. Taxonomy (NCBI): domain Bacteria; kingdom Pseudomonadati; phylum Pseudomonadota; class Betaproteobacteria; order Burkholderiales; family Burkholderiaceae; genus Caballeronia; species Caballeronia sp. INML1. The sequence goes on from NZ_JALQDT010000056.1 coordinate 241,742, forward strand.
TCAGCAACGCCGCGAACCGCGGATTGCCGGACGCGAGGGGCAGCGGCACGAAACACCGCCTAGTTCAATAACGCGTAGCCGCCACCTTGCCCCATAGCCGCGCCCACCGCCCCGCCTGCGCTTTTTCCGAAGGTGTTGTAGCAACAATCAAGCGCCCGACCGCCGCCGTTACACGGCGCTGCGCATAAGCTTGGCGCTGGTGCTACGTCTCATGGCAAAGCGCTCCCACAAATTCGATCCAACCTGGCTGCAAACTGACTGCTAGCCTTATAGGCCGCTGACGCTATCCCCATCACCTCTGCAACGCGCTGCTGCAAGTCGAGGCCCACGCGATCGGCAACGTTCTCTTACGACCTGACCTTTGTGCTCGTGGCCAACCAACCGCGCGAGCTCTCATTGGGTGCCCATGACGCCCGGCGCACAGGTCAACGGCTTTACGGCTAGTCCGCAGGCTCCCTGAGAGCCATCTTTTACGGTCATGTCTCACCGTGCGAGGCATGCATGAAAAACCCGCGCCCGCTCAGCCTCCGCTATCACCCGCTTCTTGATTACGGACCGGCTAGTCGACGCATACCCCAAAGCGACATTCACCAACTTCCTGCGGATGTGACCGTTCCCAGAGTGCAGCTGTCGTTCATCTCGTCGAGTCCCGTTAAATGCGGCGCGATGAAATCGTCCGCTTGGGCCGGTCAGTTCCAAAAGGACCAAATGACGACGTGTTCAATCCATCCACGCCGCCCCCGGCAGGCGATGCTTTGATGCGTCGGTAGCCCATCGGCAACAAGTTCATTTTGGCGTCGGCAGCAACATACAACGTTCATCGACGCGCACCGTCGCGTTGCTACCCGCCTCATCCAATTTAGGCTTGAGCCCCGCGTTGAAGGCGCCACGCTCCATTGTCGTTAAAGCGCATGCAATCTGCCGCCGTAGAAGTGCACCGCGAGAAATACATGCCGAGGGAGGGTGCGGTAGGGCGCTTTCCTGCGTTCACCCCATCGCACCCGATCCTCACCGTTGATTCGACGCACCGTATAGCCGTTCGGCTATCAGATATCGAGCTTGCTAACTTTTGTTCCTTCGAAGCTGAGATTGGCCATCAGGCCGGAGTTCGTCAGCACGAACCCAACAATCGGCGCATTCGTCGTTGCCGTGTCGAGCGCACCGTTGGCGCCGGTCTTGGCCACCGCTACCGAGCCATCCACGCCCGCTGTCCAACCCTTATCGCTCGTGCGGAATTTTTCGAGCGCGTCCTGGGTCATGAACATCATGATCACCGCCTTGGACTGGGCGCCAATCTGCAGGCCAAAGGAAGCGGTACTGGTCTTGTAGTAGCCGACGGACGTGCCTGCCTGACGGAGCGCGCCTTCGCCGTACTCGCCGCCGACCACCAGGCCTGCGGCAAGCACCGACGGAAAGACCAGGATACCCTTGGCCTTGGCGGCTTGCGCCTGCGCGCCCGGTGTCGAACTGTAGAGCTTGTTGAGGGCGCCATCGACGCCGGCATCGATTTCCTTGCGCTTGCTGGCTGCTTCGGTCGGCGTCGAGGTCGAGCCACAAGCGGCCAGCGAGCTGGCGAGGGCGATAGCAGTGAGCGAAAAGAAGGTGCGACGATTCATGAGACTCTCCTCGATCGAACTGTGCAAGATTGAGATTTGAAGCGTCTGGAGTTGCTGCTCATAGAGAAACGAAGACGCGTCGGCTGACGCACTGGCTAGAGGCAGCTGCCAACAGCGCCGCCGGCGTCGCCGCTACCTCCGGCACCCGGGCGAAAGCCCACCCACGTTTTGCTGTTGCCTGTCCAGGACGGCCGCACGAGCGCGGCTGCGCCATCCGGCGGCCGCTGGCCCGGAACATAGACGTCCATCGCCTGATTGTTCGCCACGATCACTTGCGATATCACTTGTTGCTGTGACTGATTCGCCCATCTCTGAGCGATGCATTGCGAGACTGCCGCGACCGACTGTTGACTTTCCCCGACCGATTGCGCGCTCGGAGGCATGGGTTGAGTTGCACAGGCTGACACGGCAATGGTTACGACGAGAAGCGGTAGCAATTTCATTTTTATCACCCTCCTGTTGAATTTCCATTTCCATCGCCTTATCGTAGGCTCTGGTTGACATGCGCAAAAGTTCGGAACGACGGCTGTTCGCACGCTTCTGGACAATGTGTTCGCATGATCGCCTGATGCGCGTTCACTGCGTTTTCCAGGAATGCGATCGGCCGTGAAGAAGCCGCTACCTGCTCCGTGGACATAGTGCTTTCTGGTTATTGCGCAACGTTGCACTTGAATAGCGCTCCCCTTTCTCGGCTAAGGCGACAACAAATCCGCGCAGATGTACGCGCGTTGCCTCATGGTCGCCCATCAGCATAAACGGGGCGATTCGAATTGAAGAACCAGCAGCACATATGGCTTGCCAATGAAAGCCGGCCGCTGATTTCGCGTTCGTAGCGCTCGTTTCGTTGTGTTGCAGCAGCGACCGCAGAAAGCAATTCCGTTCGCCGCCAGCGTCTACACGACAAAGCTCATAATCGGAACACCTGGCCCGAGTTCTCGCTCTCTTCGTTTTAATCAAGCCGGCGCGGGCTTTGAGCGAAACCGGAAGAAGCCGGTCGCACTCGGGCGGAGCCGTCTGTTTTACCAATGCAGTAGACCGTCACGCGATATGTCGACCAACCGAAAGCGTGGCTGCCGTCATCAACGTCCTTGAACAATCTGACTGTTGTAATAGGTCAGACAGTCCCGCGGTGCACAGAGCTCGTGGCTTTTAGACGACTGCTGAATTCTTCCAGGTTGATGGTATGAAAACGGGGGCGGGCAGGCGCTCATCTTTTCATGCAATATAGGCGGTATGCGTTTGGTTTTCCACCAAAGGCGTGCGAATTGTGCCCTTGACAAGTCCACCCGGAGGTCGGTGACTCCGTTCATACGAAGCGCTGCTCCTGGCGCTCGTTAATAGTGACGCGCGCCGGCCCGGACACTATAATCCATACGCATCACGAAAAACCTTGGCAGAGCGAATATCAATTCACACTAGCCCGCTGAGAGCCCCCCGACTCGCGGAAAAGAGGTGACGCGATGAACCGCATCGTGAATCGACTGCTGAGTGCAGTTGTTATCGCCTTGTTCCTGTGCAGTTGCGCCACTACACCGCAGAACGACAGCGCTCTGAACTATAAGAGCCGTGCCACGAGCCGCACGGAAGGCGGTCTCAGGGTTTACGCTTCGGTGCTTTCGGCCGAAGACAGCGTGGCGGTCTATGGCGCGCCATTAGCGCAAAAAGGAATTCAGCCCGTTTGGATCGAGGTGCAGAACGACGATCCGGTCAGCTATTTCCTGATGTCGCCAGGCCTCGATCCAAACTTCTTCCCGGCCTCCGAAGCGGCCGAAGCGTTTGCTGACAGCAAGGCCCTCGTTACCAAGGACGAACTCGACCAGCGCTTTCGCCGTCTCGCCTTTCACAACCCGGTCCTGCCTGGGCAAACCGTATCCGGATTCGTGCTCACGAACCTCCGTGAAGGTGCGAAGCTCGTTCAGCTCGATCTCGTTGCGAGCGGTGGCGCAAAGACATTCTCGATCCTGATGGTCGTGCCTGGCTTCCATGCCGATTATCATGTCAGCGCCGTGTTTCGCCGCGAGATCTATCCGCCTGAAAGAATCGTCGATTACACGGACGATGACGCCTTCCGCTCGGCGCTCGAAGCACTACCCTGTTGCGCGACCAACGAGGACGGTTCGAAAAATGGCGATCCGCTCAATCTCGTCATCGTGGGTGGCCTCGATGATGCGTTTCCCGCACTCGTGCGGCGCGGCTGGACTCCAACCGAAGAGAAATGGTCGGGCGCAATCACGAAGACAGTCACGTCCGCGCTCTCCGGCGAGCGTTACATCAATGCGCCGGTGAGCGATCTGTATCTCTTCGGCCGCGCGCAGGATCTTGCGCTGCAAAAAGCACGCGACACGATTCACCAGCGCAATCACTTGCGGCTCTGGCTAAGCCCGATGCGCTACCGGGGCAAGCCTGTGTGGGTCGGACAGATCAGCCGAGACATTGGCGTGCGGCTTACGTGGCACTCGCCGACATTCACGACGCACAAGATTGACCCGGATGTCGACGAGGCGCGCACGGCGCTCGCGGAGGACATGGCGTACTCCCAGAACCTGCAGAAGATCGGATTCGCTCGGGGCGTCGGCGCCGCCCCGCAGGGCACAACGCGTCAGAATCTCACGACGGATCCGTATTACACCGACGGCTATCGAACGGTGCTCGTGTTCGACCGGCAGCCGACGTCGCTCTCCGAAATCGAATTCTTTCCGTGGGAGGCGGCCGCCCGGCTCAACGCGCACCCCTCGGGAGCAAAACGATGAGCGTATCGGCGGCGCTGCGACAGGGGTTGAGGCGTGCCTCCGGCTGCGTTGTCCTCGCGCCGATTCTCGCGGGCTGCGCGACCTGGACGGCGCCGACCAGCATCGACGACGCGCCGCTGCGCGAGCGTGCGGTGAGCGCAACGAAGCAGGACGCGAATGTAAGCGTGGCCGTGCTAAGCACCGACGACAGCAAGCGCATGTTCGGCGCAGATATGACCAAGGCCAACATCCAGCCGGTGTGGGTGGAAGTCGAGAACCGGACGTCGCAGAACTTGTGGTTGCTGCACTCCGGAACCGATCCGGATTACTTCTCGCCGCTCGAAGTAGCGTGGTCCATGCACACGCTGCTCGGAGGTGCGACGAACGAAAGTATCGACGATCACCTGGACAAACTGGGATTCAGAAATCCCATCCCCGCTGGCGAAACGCGTACCGGGTTCCTGTTCACCAACCAGGACCGGCAGATCAAATTGGTCAATATCGATTTGTTCGGCAGCAAAACGCTGATCCCTTTCTCCGTGTTCGTGCCGGTACCGAACGACGCCGGAGACGCGCGCTTCGCGCTGACACCGTTCCGGTATTCCGAGTCAGCAATCACCGACTATCACGATCTTGCTTCGTTACGTGCGGCGCTCGAACGCATGCCGTGTTGCGCCACGGACGCAAAAGGCACGACCGAAGCGGACCCGCTGAACGTGATTATTATTGGTACCCTGGGCGATATAGGCACTGCAATGGTTCGGCGCGGCTATCGTCGAGAATTGCGTGACACGGACCTTGCGCAAGCGCTGTTTGGACGCAGACCCGACGTCGTCCTGCGCAAGGAAGCGCAAGCGGGCGCGCCTTCCACTACGTTGCGCGCATGGCTCGCGCCCATCCGGTTCAACGGCAGCTGGGTGTATCTGGCGCAATGTGGACGGCCCATCGGCGGCCGCTTCGCGCATCACGATGCGGCAAGCCCCGCGTTGCATGGCGACGTCGACGAGGCGCGCAACTTTCTGATCCAGGACATGATGTATTCGGGTGGTCTGGAGCAGCTCGGCTTCGTGTACGGCGTAGGGGCGGCGCCGCCCGCAAACCCGCGAGCAACGCTGAACGGCGCGTCGTATTACACCAATGGGCTGCGTGCCGTCATGTTCTTCGCCACCCGCCCGCTCAACTTCACCAACGTGCAAATTCTAGACTGGGTGCCTTACCTTGAGCAGCGCAAAACCGGTGCACGCGAGGAGCAGGGCGATGCCGGCGAATAGCTCCGTCATGAGGCCACGCAGAGGCGTCGCCCGTCTCGTGGCCGCCCTTGCCTGCGTTGCGCTCGTGGCGTGCGCAACGAAGCCGCTCGTCCCCTACACGACGAATACGCCTCCGCTCGCGCTCGTTCCCGCATCTCAAGCGGGTGTGCTGGACAAGCGGTCACGCTTTCGCGAGACATTCTGCGCGGTGCTCGAAGCACACGGCAAGGCGCTTCCCGACTACCGTCCCTGTGAAGACGCACTGACACGCGTCGGTACCGAGCCCGCTGGCATCGGCGCGCCTGTGGATCTGGGTGAATCGAAGCGTCACCTCATCGCGGCAGTGGTTCCCGGCATCGGTTATGACTGTTTCAAGCCGTGGTTGAATTCGCAGAACGCCGTCGCGAAACACGTGCAGCAATTTGGATACGACGCCATCATGCTCAACGTCGATGGCCTGTCGAGTTCGAAGAACAACGCACGTCAGATCCGCGACGCCATTCTGGCGATGCAACTGTCCAGCGAGCCAGGTGTACTCGTGCTGGTCGGTTACTCAAAGGGCGCCGCCGACATCCTGCAGGCTGTTGTCGAGTATCCGGAGATCCGAAGCCGAGTGGCGGCCGTCGTGAGCGCGGCGGGCGCGGTTGGCGGATCGGCGCTCGCCAACGATGCAGAGCAGTATCAGGCCGACATGCTGCGGTACTTTCCCAGCGCGACCTGTACGTCGGGCGACGGCGGCGCCGTAGAAAGCCTGCGTCCGGCGACACGCCAGGGCTGGATGGCGCAGCATCCCCTACCAAAAGAGCTACGCTATTTCTCGCTCGTAACGTTTCCCCAGCCGGAACGCATATCGTCGATACTCAAATCGAGCTACGACAAACTTTCGCAAATCGATGCGCGCAACGATAGCCAAGTCATCTTCTACGATCAAATCGTACCGGGAAGCGCGCTGCTCGCCTTTATGAATGCCGACCACTGGGCGCTGGCCGTGCCCATTGCCAGAACGCACAGCACAATCGCCGCGCTGTTCGTCACGCAGAACGCATATCCTCGTGAGGCGCTGACTGAAGCAATTCTGCGCTTCATCGAGGAAGATCTCGCGACCTCCGGAAAGTGACGCTGCGCACCTGCGCAAAGCCAGGTCTATACGGCGGACTCAAAGCATCATCCCCACCCGTTCTACTTCATTGTGGCCGGTTCGACAGATACGGCCAATGCTTCGGTGTAGACAGCTTTGATCTGATCGCCCTTCTTTATGCGCTTGAGACGCTCGGGGTCTTCGACATGAAGATCGATCGTGTCGCCCTTGGGGCCCTTGAGCATCACCATCTGCGTCTTGGCATTCACCGCGACGACGTCCGCGATAACCGTCACTTCGCGACCGACCGTTCCTCCCGGCTTGGCGCCCGGAACCGAGCGTTCCGCGGACTGGCTCTCAGTCCGCGACGCCTCGCTCTTCTTGTCGAGCAGGCTCAGGCTCAGCGATTCGTGATAGGCGACCTTCACGGTATCGCCCACAGCCAGTTGGTCGAAATTGCGTACCTCGTCCGTGACCTCCAGCTCGATCACCTTGCCGGAACGCGTCTTGAGCGTGACGGTGCGCGTGGCGGCGTCGATGCCGACGATGGTAGCCGTCACCTTCGAGGTGCCCTGCACGGATGCTCCATTCTCGCTCTTTGTGACGTTCACGCTGGTCTCGGGCTCGGCGGTCCATGCGGTTCCGGATAGCACTAGACAAGCTGCGACAAACAGGCTCCTGCTCATGCGCTTCATTATTGTTGCTCCTGGGTTGAATGAATGGGCAATTTCACTTGATCGTATAGCCACGGCCCTGCATGCAGGCCGCATAAGCGCGGTAGTACGTGTCCATCGCGCCCTGTGATTGCGCTTGCGTATTCGCCTGCTGCGCGCGACGGTTCTGTCGTGCGCGTGAACCGCCCACCATAGTGCCGGCTGTCGCGCCGACCGCCGCGCCCTTTCCCGCATCGCCCGCAATGGCCCCGACTACTGCGCCTCCCGCCGCACCGCGTGCGGCTCCCTGGACGCGTTCTCCGCCGCCCACCGCCGGACCGCTTTGCGGCGGGGGCGCTGCAGAAGCCGTCGCGGGGTCAATACCCGTGTTGCTCTTTGCCCAGCTGTAGCACGCACCGTCGTCCTTCTGTTGTTGCTGAGCGCTTTGGCCTTTCGCCGGATACGGTATCGGCTTGCTTTGCGCAATCGCATCCAGCGCGAGCAGCACCATCAGCGCGACACACAGCTGGTGAGTTTTCTTCGCATTCATGCCGACTCCTTTGACTCGTTTTAGAGCGATCGACATGCGACATGTAGGGTCCATTGGGCTCGTCCTCGCGGCCAGACGACCCATCGGGATCGCGTTCCGTCGGTGCTCGGGATTTCCCGCTATCCTTCTGATAAACGCCGCTGTTGCTGCTCAGATGAACGTCGTCACTTCGCTCGTGCCGTATTGCGCCGTGTAGGCGACCATCGCGAAGCCCGCGAGCAGCGACCGTTGATCACACAGCTGAAAGCACCGCCCGGTGCGTTCTGGCCTTGCAGCTTCGGATGCGAAAGTGGTAGCCGCGGTATGCGTCGCGGGAAGTGCGATGCGTAACGAATGCGCGCTCGAGGCTATCGGCGCAGCGAGCGGGTATTGCGGCACGCCGTCGCCCATCCGTCGCGCGAAGTGTACTCACGTTTCGCATCAAGATAGGCGCTCAACACCTTGATCGCTTCGCGCTCCTTCGCGCCGACGCGGGGATCTAATACGTAAGACTCGACGCGCAGCCGAATCTTCACGATCTCATCATTACTGCCACTGTGCGCCGCAGTGATCCGTTTGTTCATATCGATCTGCGGCCGCGCCCATCGCGAATGAGATCACCGCAACTTCAATCGCTGGACTCACACGTTTCACGGCAGTCCCGGCATCTTGAGCTGACACGGACTTCCTCTTGTGCTTTTGTCTCGTCGGCAAAATAAAAGTGTCGAGCATCACTCCCGTAATTTAAGAACATATTCCGAGCAATACAAGCGATTTTTAGTGAACGGGACCGACACATTTTCCACGTTTTCGTGGCTCGCGATTCACCAATCAGCCCGTGTTCCAAATATGGAGGTCGCCCGCAACCAGTTCTCCCAAGCCGCTTAATAATTAATTCATTTAAACGTCACCTAATTCCCGCGGCGTCGCTGGGTAAGGGAATATTTGTGACACACTTATCATGCGGACCATGAGGAGTTGCTGTGCCAGTCAATGCGAGGACAATTCAGCGCATCAAACTCAAACGCAACCAGGTCACTGAATTCTTCGCTAGGCGCGAGCCTTTGTAGTTTGTGGTCGAAACGACCGGTGGCCGCACGCTGCAGGGCTGGACAACTGAAGAACCTCGACCACGACTTGAGGCTCATTGCCCCGCGCTCGGTGCCGTCCCTTCGTTTTGGGTGACAAGACTGACGCCGCCGCGCGGGCGATCTGGACAGCTGATCAGCAGCCCGATGCGCGGTTTGTTGCCGTTAAAACAGAAGCACAGTAGGCAATTCTCGCGCTACAGCGGGCAACTGATGAAGACCTGGCAAGGCGTGCAGCAAGTGATGGATTTCGTCGCCGGCCTCAAATACGCCCGCGGACCGGGCGGCTGACTTATGTTTGGTTAAAAAGCTTCCCGGTCTCGCGATCGGCGACGGAATTTTACGCACCGGCGAGAAACGCAGCCTATACTGAAAGACGGCGCGAATTCAGAGCACTGATGCGCGTCGACCGCTCACGGACGACTTTCGTCTTTGCAACCGTGACTCGCGGCTTTCCGGGCCCGCTTCTGCGGGCCTTTTTGTGCGGACCGACTTCACACGAAGGTCCTCGGCGTCGTGCAGTTCCGATATTCATACCGATTGTGTGAACGGGGACCAGGAGTTAAAAGCGCCGATTTGGGTGGGTGTGGGTCGGCAGTGCGCCAATGCGATCAATCCATGGAGAACACATCATGCTCAAACGTCTGATACTGACGCTCACAATCCTTTTGATGTTGCCTACTTCCGCCGCTCTTGCAGACGAATATACGGCCACGCTCAACCTGTTCAAAAACGCGGGAGAAAGCGGCAATCTTCTGCACAGTGCCTATGGCTACGCTGTGTTTCCGAAGATTGGCAAGGCCGGGGTCGGCATAGGCGGTGCCCACGGCAAGGGCCGCGTCTATGAGAAAGGGAAATATATCGGCGATACATCCATGACTCAGCTCACTGTCGGCTTGCAACTAGGCGGCCAAGTGTACAGTGAACTCATCTTGTTCCAGGACGAACGATCCCTCAAAGAATTCACCAATGGCAACTTTGAATTCGGTGCAGATGCCAATGCGATCGCGATCACTGCGGCAGCTGGCGCACAGGCAGGCACGGCGGGGACGTCTGCTAATGTAAGCGGCGGCAAGAAAGATGCCAAAACTACAGGCGCCTATCGAAAAGGGATGGCTGTATTCACGGTGGCCAAGGGTGGGCTGATGTATGAGGCAAGCGTTGGCGGCCAGAAATTCTCGTACAAGCCTCGTTGATTTTCGCTTGATAAAAGGTATGCGCCGACAAAGCGCGAAATTATATGAACGGCGCCGCCAGGCTGGAAGGTGCGCATGCGGTGGATCCTCACGTCAGAGTGCCGACATTGGAAGACCACGAGGTCTTCACTGGTAACCAGAGGATCCAAAGTGAACTATACGACAGTGGCCGTAATTATGGTCGAAACCGTGCACAGGTCGATCAAGCGGTCGGCGTGTCTCGAGCATTTGCGCACCGTGTCTCTAATCGGGATGGAAGCTCGCGGGAGCCCAGCGCCTGACCAGCGCGCTGTCCAAGATGGGGCACAGAGTTAAATTGATGCCCGCAAAGTTCATTAAGGCCTTCGACATCGGTAACAAGAACGATCCTGCAGATGCGCGGACGATCTGGATGGTGACAGATGCCGAGCAAGCCGTTACCGTCAAAACGAGGGCTAGCGAGCGGTCCTTGCCATGCATCGTACGCGCCAACAGATGTGCATGCGGCTTGCCAAACCGCGAAGACTCTGGTCTCTGCTGCAAATGGATCTTAGGGGAGAGCATACATGGGCTGGAATCGCTGGTACAGCTTAAAGAGCTACCTAAGATCCTCGCTGTGGGCTGTGCCGCTCATGGCAGTCGCGATCTATGCCGTGGTAAAACCTCTGACCGAAATGCTAGGAAGATGGATGATCAGGCAAGCGATCCTGGATCCGAAAACCGGCTTTCTTGGGCTTTCTATGACTGGGGCGCGGTCGTTGCTCGGTGACATCGTTTCCGCAGACCTAGGGTTTCTGGTGTTCACGTTTGGTTCGTTGCTCGTCGCAATCCAGGTCGCTGGCGGGCAGTATACTCCCCGGATAATCGCGACCACACTGCTGCGCGATAACGTGATCCGTACCATCTCCGGACTGTTCGTTTTCACGATGCTGTTCGCCGATAGAACACTGAGCTGGATGGGTGAAAACGAGGTACACCAACTTCAAGTGTTCATTGCAGCGATATTCGGATTCGCTTCAGTCGTCGCGTTCCTCTTTCTGATTGACTACGCCGCGAAATCTCTGCGTCCTGTAAGCCTCGTAGCACGCGTTGGGAAGCACGGGATGGCGGTCATAGAAAGCGTTTATCCCGCTCCGACTAGCGGTGCAACTATCCCGCTGGAAAGTGATAAAGAGCGAGGCGTACCTAATCGCATTGTCCTTCACCGCGGCGAATCTGGCATCGTTCTGGCCGTGAACTTGGAAAGGCTGGTGGCCAAGGCGCGGCGCACTGACTCAGTTATCGAATTTGTACCTCAAGTCGGTGATTTCGTCGCTGTGGGCGAACCCATGTTTTATTTGTACGGGAATTCTGGCGCAATCGATGAGGAAAGGCTACGCACACTGGTCGCTTTCGGGACGGAACGAACGATGGAGCAGGATCCTATGTTCGCGTTTCGCATCCTGGTCGATATTGCGCTCAAAGCGCTGTCGGCGGCCATCAACGATCCGACCACGGCCGTGCTTGCTATCGACCAGGTGCACCGACTATTGCGCGTGGTGGGGCAACGGTCGCTGCACATCGAGGAGATTGTGGATAGGTCAGGGCAGGTTCGGGTTATCCTACGGACGCCCAATTGGGAAGACTTCGTACATCTTAGTTTCCGCGAAATAAGACAATACGGCGCGGGCAGCATTCAAATCGCGCGTCGTTTGCGTGCTGCGATTGAGAATCTCGTCCAGTGCCTACCGGAACATCGACATGATGCATTACGCGTCGAGTTGGCACTGCTCGATCGCACGATCGTCTCGATGTTCTCGTTTCCCGAGGATCTGGCGTTGGCCCGTATCCCTGACTCGCAGGGGCTGGGAGGCTCCGCCACGTCGACAACACATGACTAGCCCTTTCGGAGGAAAAACATGGACAAACTCATAATGGGCATCGTTGAATTCCGCGAGAAACTGCTGCCGCAATACGCGGAACAGTTTACCAAACTGGCGCTCGCGCAGACACCTGATGCCCTCTTCATCACGTGCTCGGACAGTCGGGTTGTCCCGGACCTGCTTGCCTCGACCCATCCGGGCGATCTGTTCACGATGCGCAACGTTGGCAACCTGATTCCGCCGGCGACTGCGGAAGGAGTCTCTACCGGCGACCTTTCCGAGGCGAGCGCGATTGAGTACGCGGTGCTGGTGTTGAAAGTCTCGAATATTGTTGTGTGCGGGCATTCCGAGTGCGGTGCGATGAAAGCCGTGTATACACGCAACGCCAAGCTGAAAGCGCCGAACTTAGATAAATGGCTGTATCACGCCAACAACGCAGCGTTTCGCCTCGAACACGAAGGTCCGCTCGATGAAAGGCTGAAACCGCACGATCAATTGTCGCAACTCAACGTCCTTGTGCAGCTTGAGCATCTGATGACATACCCGATCGTCCACCAGCAAGTCGCCGCGGGCGCACTCGTGTTGAGCGGCTGGTGGTTCGATATTGCGAGTGGCGACATGTATGCCTATGAGCGCAGGAGCCGCTCATTTGAAGTCATCGACCGCGCGATGGCGGATCGGATGATAGCGCGCCTTGCTGCGCGGGCGCGGTGAAGTGCACGAAGATCTTCACCACAATTCCCATCACGGGTCGGCGGGCTAGCCACGGCGAGAATGGTTGTGCAATCAGGGCTCATTGGAAGCGCGACTGAAATGTTCTGCGCACGAAGGACCGCTGTCTGGTGCGGAGCCGACACTTGATTCCCGGTGAAGGGTCGGACTTGACGTCCGGAGATGGCCGGCTTTCTCCGCTCTCCGGAGAGCGACTTCAACCGACGTCCCGAAAAAAACGCTTACTGCGCTTAGTCCGGTTCTCGATCCGCGAAAAAGCCCTGGGGTCCGGACATGACCCGCAGGGCTTTCTTTCCAACCAGAAATCGGCGGTACGCTTCGACCGCAACGTCCCACACTTCCTCGGCCAGATCGTGACCGCTCTCGATGACTTCGCCGGTCGTTGGATCGATGACCGCGAGCGTCGCCGGCCGCCCGTCATCGGTCGTGATCGTGAAACCATCGCCTTCCTCGCCGACGATCACGGTATGCATGAGCGTTCCGTCGTCGAGCCGTTCCTGTTCGCGTTTTTCCATGGTCGTGCTGCCTACGGTGCGGTATGAATCAGATGCAGGATAGCCCACGACGCGGACGTGATGGCGAGCAGCAGCAGAACGATCACGAGCGCTGTAAGCAGCCCAATCGTTAGCTGCGCGAGGAGCGGCATCCGGCGCGGCCGCTGGCTGCTCAGCGAGCGCGGATCGAAGAACCTCTGATGATCGTCATTCATCTTCCTCGCCTCCGTCGATCGTTGCCTCGCTGATATCGAGCGTGCCCTTGATCGTGTGTTTCAACACTGTCATGACTTTGGCCGCTTCGTCTTCGTTCGGATGAACCTGCAGGCGCCAGACGAGCCCGCACGTCCCGCCCTCGTGCGGTGTGAGACGCAACTTGTTGAGCTTGCCATCGACGAGACGCAGTTCGTTTTTCTTCGCGCCGAGGTGCAGGACCAGCGCGACGGGCGACACACTGCCGTTCCACGATAGCGGGCCGAGTTCAGGAAAACGCAGATGCGGCATGTGCTGCGCGTTTTTCCCGAGCAAGTCGCCGTCGCCGTTCGCGCGATAGAGCGACGGTCGCAAGTTTGCATCGAGCTTGTCGAGGCAAGTGTTCGGCATGTCCATTTCGACACGTAAGTCCATCGCGAGACGTTCATCGTCGCCCGCGACTTCCGTCCTCACGTTCACATGCACGATGCGCAGTTCGGTTTGTTGAAAGTCGATCACGACCTCTCTCCCATGAAAATTGCCGCCGTCACGAACTGCCCGATCGCGAACGCATCCGCCTCGTTGCGTAGCTCCTCGAGCGCTTCGACCGCCTGGTCGTTGTTGAGCTGGCAGACAACCTCATGTAGCCGCATCAGCACGATCACGCCGCAATAGAACGCGCGCTGCATGTCGGCGTGCTGGCCTGGACTCGCGTCGCTCGGAATATTCGCTTTCGCAAAACGCTCGAACTCAGACGCGAGCACGTTTGATCCGAGAATCACGATTGCCCCCTGTCGCGCTGCATCGCCTCGATGAACGCGCGAAGCGCGTTGACCATGTCATCGGCGTTCGCGTTGGACAGATAGTTGAACCGCCCCGGCGCGTTCAGTTCGAACACGAACAGCGCGAAGCCGTAGCCGCGAAACACATCGCTCAGAATCGCGCCGGTCTCGCGCATCGTCTGGCGATGACCTTCCTCGATCGGTCCGTGCGAGTTCATCTGGCTCATGTCGTCGCCTCCGCTTCGCCCCCGTCTTCAAGCTTGTGCATGAAGCCCTCGAACATCGTGCGCAGTTCGCTCTGCTGCTGATCGTCCTTTACCTGGGCGATCAGATCAGCCGCGGCCGCGAGTGCGTCGGTGTCGCGCCGGCGCAATGCCGCTTCCATCGAACTGGCGACTTCGGCGAACGTGACCGCGATCGGCTCGCCCTTGCTTGCATCGTTCTGTGTGGCATTGTTTTGCGTACCATTCGTCTCGCCTTTCTTCGCCGCCGCGGCGGCGCGCTCGCGATCGATCTTCGCCTGATAGTGCTGACGCGCCTGTTCCTTTTCCTTGTCGTCGCTCAGGCGCTTGGCCATTTCGCCAGCCGCTTTGAGCGCGTCGCCGCTCGTCGCCGAGTCGATCGCCTTGATGACGGTTGCGAGCGACACAGGCTTGAGTTTCGACTTGATGCGATCGCGTGTCGAACGATTGGGCGGCGGACCCGCCGGGTGAATCTCGCCGGTATCCGGCTCGACTTCCTCGACGCGGCCCATGTCGATCGCTTCGCGCACGAGTTCGGTCATCGGTATACCGCGCAGCAGATCGGGAAACTGATCGCGCAGCGCGAAGCCACGGGCGCGCATCTGAAGCATGCGCTTCGGATACTTCTGCCAGACGTCCTTGCCGATCAGACCGGCCGTCTGCGCGTCTTGGACACTGAAGCTAGCCGTCTTGTCGGCTTTGTGGTGGCGCTTGGCGGTGCAATAGGCGGTCATCTCAGGTGTGTCTTCGTCTTCGAGCCATTCGATCACATCGACGCAGAGCGGACTGGACGTCACCAGCGCGAGCACGGCATCGCCCCATAGCGTCGGGCGGTTGCCGACCACCGCGACGTTCTGCAAACTTTGAAGCGGCTTCAATCCAAGTTCGTTGCCCCAATGCATCGCGACCGCGCACTTCTCGGGCTTGCCGTCATAGTCCTTGGGCGCGAGGCCGCTGGCCGCGACCATGCGCGCGAAGTCCATCAGTTCTTCATAGCTCTGCGGGCCGAAGTTCGCCGGCATGTTGTCGTCGTTGCGCGGAACCATGTCATTCGTCATGCTCGTCTCCCTTGATGGACTTGAACCTGAAATCGATGTACGAAGTCGGCTCGACCGTAAAGCCGCGCCGGTTCACGACCTTGCGCCGATACTCGCCGCCGACGTTTGGTAACGCGCCGATCGCAGCTTCGCCGAGCAGATCGAGCAGATGCGCCTTGCAGCCGTTCGCGATCGCTTCGTATTGCTTCACCTTCTTGGCCGCATCGACCAAGACCTGATGCCAGCCAAGCGCATCGAGCGGCAGTTCGACCGTCTCGCCGTTCGTGCCGGGATACAGTTTCTTGAGTAGCGGGATAGTGCTCTGATGGCCGTAGTCAAACGGCGGCGGTTCATCGCGCACGACGCAATCCCAGAATTCGCGCTCGCGATCGACGATCTCTTCGATAATCTCTTCGTCGCGCGGGATCTCATAGCGGCGCAGTTCGTTACCGCCCACGCACGCGATCAGCGTCCACACGTCGAACCTTGTGACTTCCAAGTAGTGCTGGCATTGCAGGTAGTGGCGCTCGGGTACATCGGCCGATCCTTCCTTGCCCCATTCGCCCGAACGCTCGACGATCAGACGATCGACGTTCTTTAGTTCGACGCCGTTCTTTTTGCCGACCACGACACGGTCGACGTTCGCGCGCATCCACGAAAAGCTCCGATGCACGAGCGCTTGATGACGCTGGCGCAAAGTCATGCCGTACTTCTCGGCCGCCCAGTCCGCGATCGCCCCTTCCATGAATCTGCCTGCCGCCATGCGATCGTTATCGGGCGTTTCGGGCAGACGGTTGCGTTTGCGCTCGAACAGTTCGCGGCGCGTCACCCAGGGATCGAGTCCGAGCGCGGCGGCGCATTCAGAACCGCCGAGGCCCTGCTGACGTTCGGCGAGCCATACGGCCCGGTCAACCTTATTCATCATTCGTCCTCCGAAGGTTTGAGCGCGAGGCCGTACAGCGCGAGCGCAACTTCAATCTCCATGATCGAGCGCCAGCCGAGCCCGCGAACGTGCATCAGCTGGTCCGACGACTGCCCGACGATGTCCGCGACCGTGCGCAGCCCGACGCGATCGAGCGCTGTGCAGATTCGCTTATCAAGATGCAATTCGCTTCGCGTCGGAAAGGAGTTCGCCATGTAGAACGCCCGATGCATTTGGCAATAAGAGTAGAAAAGCTAATGCAAGTGAAACACCAATAATCGAGCCCGCCGCGCGAAGGTGGCGATTAAAGGTTGGGTCGGAAAAGCAAGCGCGCGAACGGCGCTCCTTTATTAGCCTGATAAGCGTCTTCATCGGACGCGGGATTACAAAGTAGACCCGCGTCTTTTAAAAAGATAGGGGCGGTTTTGTCATTTTTGCTGCATTGCCAAAAATTGATTTGTAACAGAGAAGTTAAAGCAGAAGATTAGTTTCACCTTGCAGAAGTGCAACGGATTTGCCTTCGAGAGAGGTATTAGTAAGGAGAATGACCGTTCGTTTGTAGAAAGTGCTACAGATCGAACTAAGTATAATCACCTAGAAAAAAGACGATCGGTGCACGAATTCATCCTTATATGGACATATCGCTAGTACGCACGTCCTAAAAACTGTTCTAAAAATATTTTTACTCGGCAAAAGTTGCACTCGGCCGTTAACCCTAAGTAGCCTTTCCCTTGCTGGACAAGGGTTTGACCGTCGTCACCTTTCCCAACCGTGCCCTGAACGGTGTTTAGAAAGGTCTCTTTAACGGGCCGATTGACATTGCGGGGTATTGGCGAGCGCGACCAAGAGGAATAGAGTTTTTGCCGTTGGGCCCGTCGCGCGACGGTCGGCATAATGCCGCGGAGTAATTGACCATGCAACCGAATTCCGAACTTCGCCCGACGATCACGCGCCGGCAGCAGCAATGGATTAACGCTCACGAGCGCGAGCAACAGAATCGCTCGCCCAATGTATTCGGCTGGTGGTGTGATATGCGGATGAAGGGCCGCATCGAGCATACGCCGCCGATGACCTTGGGCGACGAGCTTCGCCACTTCAACGCGACCCAGATCGCCGACCTGCCGTACAGCACCCGCTGATGCGTTCAGGACTGAGATCATGGCCCGCATCCGTACCGTCAAACCGAAGCTCTTCACCCATGAAGGGCTTTACGATGCCGAGCACGAGACCGGGCTACCCTTACGCCTCTCGTTCATCGGTCTATTCACTGAAGCCGATCGTGACGGCCGCTTTCAATGGCGGCCCCGTACGCTTAAAGCAGCGATCCTCCCATTCGATGACGTTGATTTTTCACGCGTGCTCGACGCGTTAGCCACGCGTGGCTTTCTCGTTAAATACTCGTCGCGCGCCGGTGAAAAACTCGGCGTTATCCCAACTTTTCGTCTGCATCAGGCGATTAACAACAAGGAACCGCCTTCGACACTCGATGCGCCGAGCGATGAAGATTTAGCGCGTGCATTGAGCCTTGCCAGTCAAGCGAATGCGAACGCGTCGGTCACGCGTCAATCACGCGTGAATAACGCGTTACCGCAGTCGCTTAGGAAGTCACGAGGGGAAGGGAAAGGAAGGGAAGGGAAAGGAAAGGAAGGGAAAACAACAAAACCCTCGCTCGACGAGACGAAGACGGTCATTCCCGCGCACGCGCGCGAGGTCGCGCCGACATCGTCGTCGTCGTCGTCGAGCGAAGTGGTCGCGATCGAAACGGCAATGCGCGAGGCGCACGCTCGGGGCATTCCCGATGCGAAACGGCGGATCGTCGAAGCGGCGATCGCCGGCGCGACGTCCGAGCAGATCGCGGACTGCCTTGCCACCGCCGCGCAGCAGAAGCCTGACGGCTTCACGGCGAACTACGCCCTGGGCATCGTGCTCAACCGCATCGAGGAAGGCTTCTACGCCAACGGCCGCGCCCACGCCGCGCCGACGATCGCACCACCGCGCACCGCCTACCAAGCCGCACGCATGGCCGATCTCGACGTGGCCGAGCAAATGCGCGTAATTCGCGAACGCCGCGAAGCCGAGGACGCTCGCGAACGACTCGCCAACGACGAGCACACCATCGACATGCCAACCGACGACGAGGCACGCCATGACCGCTAAGCGCGAAGCCTTGACGCTCGCGGATATCGAGCGTTTGTTCGACAAAATGCACGAGACGTGGGGCGAACGTTTTCTGAAGCATTGGGCCGGTTGCGACATGGCGAGCGTGCATCACACGTGGCTCGAAGGTCTCGACGATCTTGACCGCAAGGCGATTCGCTACGGCACATCCGCCATGCTGCTCGATAACGGCGGTCCGATCGATTTGCCGCGTTTTCGTGGGCTCTGTCTTCGCGGACGCATGCAGCAGACCTTCGTGCCGCCGATGCTGACCGAGGCGTGGAAGATGACGCCGACTGCGCGGATAGCTCTCGACCACATCAGAGCGATACTCGGATCGGTCGAGGCAAAAATCATCGCGATACCGAACTATGGTCGAGACGATACGCCGCTTCCATCTCGCGTTCCGAGTCCGCATATCTACCAGGACGAACTACCGCAACGCCAGCGCGAGCCCGGTGATGATGACGCGGGGAAAGCAGCATGAGCACCTTCGCCCGTATCGCAGCGAACCGGCTGCGCGATATGTCCTTGCCGCTGACCGAACAGGAACGGCTGTCGTATGCGCATTTGCTCGACATGCTAAGCACTGACGTGGGTCGATGCTATACCTGCCTGCAACACATGGCGCAGATGATCGATGCGCGCTTCGAGGCCGGTGCCGATCTGACCATCGAGCTACCGCGCGAGCTTCATCGCATCATCACCGGAGAACAGCGATGAATGACCGTGACGCCTTCCCGTCCTATGAGACCGATCTGCGCTCTCGTGGTGAACGGCGCGTGCTCGCGTGTCTGCTTCGTCGTAACGAGTCGCTCCGTCATTGCGCGTGGCTGATGCCGCAACACTTTTCGTGCGATCAGAACGGCATGATCTTCGCCGCGATTCGCGCGCTGATGGCACAAGGACGCGTCGCCAACAAGGAGACCGTGTTCGCCCACCTGCGCGAGAAGTTCCCGCGCTATCACGTCAGCGCGCCGTACTTCCATGCGCTCGGTGAACTGCCTGCGCACACCTCGCACATCGGCTATTACGCGGCGAAGCTGCGGGAGGACATCCATGTTTAATCCGCTCGAAAAGGCACTGTTCGACGCGCTCACCGAAATCACGAAGTGGCCCGATAAAGGTACGCGATACGGTCAGCAGAACATCAAACGCTATGCGCGCGCGCAGCTGACGTACGCCGCGGGACTTATTAACGACGTGCCCGCGAAAAAGCGCAGGACCGGACAAGGGGAACCGGCATGATGGTTACGCTCGATCTGTCATCGGGGCTCACGCCCATCGTGCTCGTCAACGGCGAACAACTCAAAGGCGTGACGCGCTGCGAGTTGGTCATCACGCCCGACGATACGCCGGTCCTGCTGCTGCGTCTCGTGCACTTCAAGGTCATTGGCGCGACGCTTCCCGTGTTCCATTCGCCGGCTGTGCCTCGCGAACCGGTTGGGAGTGCGTGATAATGGCCGCCCGTCGCGCATCCGTTCGTGCGCCTGTTCACAATCTGGCGCCCGCGATCGCGCTCGACAAGCCGCTGACGCTGACGTTCCCGTATCCGGTATCGGCCAATCGCTACTGGCGCAGCTACATCGTTAACGGCCACGTCCAGACGGTCGTCTCTGCTGAAGCCAAAGCGTATAGACGCGAAGTCGCTTGGCTGCTGAAACTCGCCAAAATTCGCGAACCGATCTATGGACGCGTGGCGCTGACCGTGAAGCTCTTTCCGAAGCTGCCGCTCGATGCGCGTTCGCGCGTGCGCAAGCAAGGCGACGAATGGGAAGACGATGTGCGTTGCTGCGACCTGGACAACGCCCTGAAAATTTTGCTCGATTCGATGAAGGGTCACGTGTTCATCGACGATCGCTTCGTCTGGCGGCTGCACGCCGAGCGCGGCGAACCGAAGCCCGAAGCGAGCGTCGAAGTAACGATCGAACGTATCCCCTATATCAAGCCGCAGCAGTCGTTATTCGACAGCATGCCGCTACAACCCTTGATCGAAGATCCATTCGAATCATGAACCGACAAGGACTTCTGATGACTGTACGACTAAACGCCATTCGCCATCATCTGGCGAACGACAACGAACGTCTGCGCGACGCGCTGCGCCTGATCGTCGATATGTGCAACAGCCAGCCCGATAACGAGATGAACCGCTATATCGCGCGGATCGCGCGCGCCGCGCTCGTCTCGGCTGTGCCCGAAAACCAGACCTTGCGCAATCCCGCGCAGCCCACGGAAGGAGAAACCGCATGACGACCGCGCCTCAACAGCAGGGCCAGCAACCCGCGCAGCAGCAGCCCGGAACGCAGCCGGAACCCGATCAGACGCAAAAGCAGCAGGAGGACAACCAGCGCCAGCGTGACGACAACCAGCGCCAGCGTGACGACAATCAGCGTCAGCGCGACGACAACCAGCGCGAGCGGGACGAGCATCAGCGCGAGCGCGAGGACGGTGAGAACGATAACGGCGACGCTAAACCCGCCGCCTAATGACGGACGACGGCCATGCGCGGTGAGACCTTCCGGGACGTGAACGTGGCTCTGACGACTAGCTACCGGCTGGCGGATCTGCCTGCGGTCGAAGCCGGCGCGACTCGCCGCGCGCTCGTCACGGTCGCGTGTCTGGGGCCCTCACGGAGTCGTATGCACGCCGATTGGGTGAAGCGCCTGATCGGAGAGCCTTCGCGCGTGGTTGATTTCTCCGGTTTATCTTGGCTCGAAGCACGCGCTCAATGCGCGCTCGTACGTCAAGCCGTGCTGGATCGTCTGTCGCCCGCCCAGGCGTGCGCCGTCTTCGCGCGCTTTTCCGAAACCCCCAGCGAGAAGCAAATGGGTGTGTCCGGCTTGGTGGAGTATCTCTCGGCCACGAAATCTGCTCCTGCTCGCGCTGCACCCGCAGCCGATCCGCTCGCCGACCCACTGTGGGATCTGCTCTGGCGCCGCTATCTGCCGGCGCGCCGTGGCGACGGCCTTTCGCTGCGCGAGATCGCCCGGCGCACACATACGAGCAAGTCGGACCTATCGCGCCGCGCAGCGGAACTCGATCGGACCTTGAACGAACTGGAGCAGCGGGCGCTTGAAGTTCTTGAACAGACGTTTGTCTCGCAAGGTTTGTGCGATACGTTGCCCGCGGGTTCGAAATCCATTGTCAACAGATTTGACGACCTCTAACGCGTCGGCTCCCGTTCGTTGGCATCGTGCATGATCCCGTCGCAGTTTTCGCTACGGCCGGTCGCCGAAGGAGCCACTGACGCGTTCCGAAGTAAAGGGTTCATTCGCCGGGTTATCTCGTCGTGCGCGAACGCCCGTGTTTCGAAAGGCGTCCGCGATGAAAGACTACGTTCGAGCTAGACGTACGCAACTGGTACGCGAGCAAGCTCCTCGATGAGATCGCCACGTCGGAACGTTCCTGCAAGACGCTGAAGAGAATGCTCTTCGCGGTTATATAACCCCGCTAGAGCTTTCTTGACGTCCGACACAGAGTTATCAAAAAGCGTCTCTCCTTCCTCTTCGATAATACGGCGTGCCTCTGGGAATGTTTTATGGTCGAACGCGACGTCGGCGCCGATACCAACGAGCACCCGCAGGTATTGTCCCATTCTCATTGCTAGAAAGCATGACGCGTAGGGTACGAAGTCCGGCGCATCGGGTGCGGGTCGCTTGCGCTTGTTTTCAGCGATCCGATAAATCAATGTCGAAACGATGACCTCCGCGCCGGTCAGTTCGCCGCAGAAGATGGTGTCATATAACTTGCCGAAATGCTCACGGCTGAAAAACTTCGCCTGATGCGGTCGTCGCAACCAAACGGATAGAACGGCTTCCGCAGCTGTACCAATCGTAATATCGTCGGGCCTAGTTGACGCTTCATTACGTTTGCGCCGATACGAGTATCCGAGCTGCGCTATGTCTGTCTCAAGCCGAAGCTGGGTAGCGTCGTTCGATTTCAGGTCGCGAAGGTCAACCGGATTCTGGCTGTTGGTCGCATAAGTAATGTTTTGTACGAAATCCGCTTGCGCTTCTGATAATTGATACAGACGCACAAGGACCGTCGCTTTCTCGATTCCTTGGCGCTCCTGCTCACTCATCGCGCGAATCGCCCGGAAGATAGTGTTGGACGTCTGCCCCCCATTGATAATCTGGAGGTTCTCGATTCGCACTTGGTAATCGCTCTGCTGAAGCGCGTTGTACTCGAACTTCGAGCAGGTCAACGTTATGCCGTTGTTGTAAAAATAGAAATTGGAGCGGTCATCGTCGCGAGTCAGAGTATTCCTAATTCCCTCGTTGACACGATTTCCCGTCAGCCCTAGATAGCGACGAATGTTTCTTTCGAGAAGACGGTCGCCATGTCGTTCGACCAGTGCTGCGATTTCGCTTACGGCCACCTTGCCAACCAGAACCCGATTGAAGTCGAAGTCCTCGACGAGAGCCTTGCCCGTGAATTTAAGGGAATCGTTTACTGGCTTTGACGCCTGCATGATAGAAAGCAAGCGATCGTGGTTGACATGTTCCCACGTCACCTGGCCACTGGCGCCGAGCAAATCTATCTGACTTTGTGCCTCTTTCGACCAAGTCACACCGTTGTTACACAGGATCACTCGAATTTGCGGGATGAAACCGTCGCGTATCCGCGAACGTACACCTTCGACTTTTGCAAGCAGCCTTTTATTAACCGTGATCTCAGCGGCAGGGTCGAAGAGGTAGCGGACCGCATTGATTGCAGCTTTGACTCCATTCTCGGGGAATGCGCTATCGCCATCTAGATTTTGCTTGTATTTGCCCTGGAACAAGGTCACGACGAACTCGCCGTCCTGCTCTTCGCTGGCATACAGCGCGTCGGCCCCAAAATCGTTGCCGCCCTCGGTCAGACAGTCGAAGGCTTCGTCATCGTCCAAAAGAAGCAACGTTTGCACACACATGAAGACGAAGCTCAAGGACTTCAGTTTTGCGTCTTCGTACATGTTGAGTTGCTCGCGTGCTGGCTCTCGGACCTTCTCCATTAGAGCGGTTACGCGCTGATCGATAATTGCGGCAGATACGTCCATCCGTCCATCCTCTTGTTAGCGGCTTCAAATGTCGCCGGTAGCGACGTGCAATAGGACATCGGCACGTGCACAAGAAACTTGAGGCTTGGACGTCAGGATGCGGGAAAAAAGTTTGCATATACCAGGGGCATTCAGGTCCGGCAAAATTTGTCAAGCGAAAGAGCGATTTGGGAGGAAGCTGTCGGGAATTACGGCAAGCCTCGGCGCGATCGCAGCGTCCAGCCCGCAATCGCCACGCGTGCGGTATCCAGCGCGCACACTTGCGTTGCTGGGACAAATTGCCTACTCTTTGCGCAGAGTAGGTGTCGTGCGCCTGCTCCGGCAATGAGTCCGCTTCCTTTTATAGGGCAGCGGACTTTTTTTTTCGAGGTGCGGATATGGCGTTCGGTCTGTGGTTGCACAGGATGCTCGGCTATCCGTCCGTCAGCGCTATCCAGATCGCAAGTCTGCATCCCGGCGATCTGCTGATCGTTCAGCTTCCCGAGCACGCGCCCCACGATCAGGCGCTGCATATCGCCGATGTGCTGAAAGAACGTCTGCCGTCCACGGTGAACTGCGCCGTGATGATCGGCGATGACACTCGCTTCGATGTGATCCGTGTCGTCAATCCCGCTGACCGCCCGTTTGCCCGGCCGATCGGTGGCTAAGGAGGAAACATGCTGACGATCCAGCAAGCGCGTGACATGCGGCAAGGGATAACCCTGACGGGTGATCGGAACCAATGTACCGAATGCGGCGAACTGTTCAACAGCAACGGCGCATTCGAGAAGCATCGTGTCGGCACGGTCGGTGTACGTGAGGGTCCCGACGCCCGCCGCTGTCTGACGCTAAGCGAGATGCGTATGACCGGCATGGTCAAAAACGACGCCGGCTTCTGGATCAAGTCGCAGATGACAGATGAAGCACGCGCATCGTTACGTCAGTTCGTCACCGCGCCGCTAGAAGACGCTGGAACAGGGTCGGACGTAGTAGCACAGCGGGCTACCCCAGCCAGCGCCTCCTAGCGAAACAGTGATTTAAAGGTGCCCGATGACTAGCGTCCGGAAGACGACGATTTACTTGCTTGCGCAGTGCGCGTTAATCATCTTTTCAGCGAATGAACCCGGTACAGGTTCTTCAAACTTGTTCGGTGCGCCTTCGACTGTATCTATCAACCTGAAGCTGTGGTCATAGACGGCCATTTGACCGGACGAAAACTCGTGATCCGAGCATCTGAGGGTATAGCGAATCACTGTTCGCCCAACACGTTCGCCGCCCCGTACGTTCGGGACTCCGTTGGGCCAGTCGGAACGCACCCACACTTTCCGATAGACCCCATCGCTCGCGATCGTATCGAGGTCGACGCTGATCGTGCGATTCGGGGTTGGATCGACAGTCACCCAGTTTTCGGCGAACGCGCTGCCGGTCGCACACGCCAGTGCGGTGAAGGCAACCAGATTCTTAAGCATGCGGTTTTAGCTCCTAGCTTTGCATTCGACCGTCATGCGGTATCGACTGCTGGTTCGTTCCGGGTTTCCGACCAAGTGATAACCCTGAGGGCAAACCGACGCAGCTTTGTTGAATGCGATCGTCTGAGAAGCCTCGTTGATGAAATAGGTGCGACCTCCATCAGGGCCACGAGCAACGCTCCGCGGAGCACTGTCGCAAGCGGCCAGAACAACGACGAGCGACACGGCGAGTTTTTTCATATTGGTCTTGACTCTCGATTGATGGGCGCCTTACGGCTATCGCGGTTAACGGCGCTCGCGCGCATTTCTTTAGCGGTACCCGTGACGCGATGACAGAGATGCTCGACAAACGCCAGCAGGCCCGCACGCGTGGCCGTGCGTGGCAGCGCATACGCACACGTCAGCTGCAGTCGCATCCGCTCTGCGCGATGTGTCTCGAAGCGGGTCTGGTCACGCAGGCCGACGAGGTCGACCACATCGTTCCGCTTTTCAAAGGCGGCTCAGACCACCCGACCAACCTGCGATCGCTCTGTTCGCCGTGTCACGAGGCCAAGACCCGTGACGATCTTGGGCTGCGCGCCCTGGGCTGCGACCTCAACGGCGTGCCCGTCTCGCCGCCGACGACAAAGCGCTGACGAACCGCACGCGCGTTCACTCGGGAGACTAGACCCGGGGGCGCTTTCGTAACTTTTTCGAGGCCCGCCGGACACCTAGCGCGATGGTTTATTTTTATGACCGCTTTTCACGACACAGGGGGTCAAATGACACAGCGCATTGCGCGGCGCGCCGACAACGCGCAAGGAACTGCGATGGAATCGCCTTCAGACGCACCAGAATCGCCACAATCAGTCCCTTGGCCCGCGGCCGCTATCGAACGTCGCCCGCTCGCGCTGCTCGTCCCGTACGCGCGGAACGCGCGTCTGCATTCCGACGCGCAGATCAGCCAGATCATGGCTTCGATGGCCGAGTGGGGCTGGACGCAGCCGATTCTGATCAGCGAGAACGACACGATCATCGCCGGTCACGGCCGCGTCATGGCCGGTATGCGGCTAGGTCTCGAAGAGGCTCCCGTGATGGTTGCGCGCGGCTGGTCGGAAGCGAAGATCCGCGCGTACGTGATCGCGGATAACCGGCTGGCCGAGAACGCATCGTGGGATCGCGAAATGTTGGGCGTGGAGTTGACCGAGTTGCGCGACCAGTTCGACCTCTCGCTGACCGGCTTCACCGTAGGCGAAATCGACGCGATGACGGTCGGTGAACTGCCCGATCTGGGCGTCGAATACGACGAGTCGGCGGCCGGCAAGGTCACTTTCATCAAATGCCCGGAATGCGGGTATGAGTTCCCGAGGTAACGGCTATGGCTTATCCCGACCGATTGAACGAGGCATGGCAAGCGCACCTCGCGCCGCGGGCGCCGAACGCGCCGACGGTCGTCTCGACGTTCGCGGGTTGCGGCGGCTCGTCGCTCGGCTATTCGATGGCGGGCTTTGAAGAAAGGCTCGCGGTCGAATGGAACGAGAAACAGGCGGCGTCGTTCCGCGAGAACTTCCCGCACGTGCCGCTGTACCTGGGCGATATCGCGGCGCTGTCGAGCGAGGACGCGCTACGCATCGCACGTCTGGCGCCGGGCGAACTCGACGTCTTCGACGGCTCGCCACCGTGCCAAGGTTTCTCGACGGCGGGCGCGCGCGTGTTCGGTGACGGGCGCAACCAACTCTTTCAGGAGTTCGTGCGGCTCTTACGCGCGTTCGCGCCTAAGACGTTCGTGATGGAAAACGTACGCGGGATGGTCATCGGCAAGATGCGCCTGATCTTCGCCGATATCCTCAAGGAACTGAAAGAGTCGGGCTACACGACCAGCGCGCGCATTCTGGTCGCGGGACATTACGGCGTGCCGCAGATGCGCCCGCGCATGATTATCATCGGCGTGCGCAACGATCTGGCGATCGAGCGCGGTGTCGTCGCCGGCCATCCGCCGCCGTGCGCGATCGCGCCGACCGTGCGCGAGGCGTGGCACGGGCTCGTCAACTCGGCCGACGAATGCGCGCTCGCGCGTTTCGGCGTGAACCGGATCGTGCACCGGCTGCTGTTCTACATGAAGCCGGGCGAATCGGGCGATCAGTACCACCCGAACAAACA
This sequence comes from Caballeronia sp. INML1, assembly GCF_023631085.1. Taxonomy (NCBI): domain Bacteria; kingdom Pseudomonadati; phylum Pseudomonadota; class Betaproteobacteria; order Burkholderiales; family Burkholderiaceae; genus Caballeronia; species Caballeronia sp. INML1. The sequence continues at coordinate 268,905 of NZ_JALQDT010000056.1, forward strand.
GCTTTACGGGCTGCATCGGCTTCATCCGGACAAGCCGAGCCCGACGATTCTGCGCAACGGCGGCGCAGGCGGCGCATGTGAGGCTTGCCATCCGACCGAACATCGGCGCATAACGATTGCGGAAGCCAAGCGACTCGCATCGTTTCCCGATCAGTTCGTGCTGCGCGGCACGTTCGAGGAACGATGGGCGGCGATTGGCAATTGCGTCCCGCCGCTGTTCATGCGGGCGATCGCGCTGCACGTCCGGGGTCTGCTCGAACACGCGACGATGTTTGATGAAGTCGAGGTTCACCATGCCGCAACCCCGTAAGCCGACCGCGCTGCGCATCATTGAAGGCAACCGCGAGAAACGGCCGCTACCGAAGAAAGAACCCAAGCCGCGGCGCGGCATCCCGCAACCGCCGCCGCATATCGTCGGCTACGCGCTCGAGGAGTGGGAACGTATCACGCCGGAACTGCACATGTCAGGCGTGTTGACGATGATCGACGGCGCGGTGCTGGCCGCCTACTGCATGGCCTATCAGCGCTGGCGCGAGGCGGAAGAAGCGCTCGCCCGCATGAAGGCGCGCGACAAGCTGACCACCGGCTTGATGATAAAGACGAAGAACGGCAACGCGATCCAGAATCCGCTGGTCGGTGTCGCCAACCGTTCGATGATGCTGCTGCATCGGTTCGCCAACGAGTTCGGCATGACGCCGGCCGCGCGCGCCCGGATCGAAGTCGATCTGCATGACCCAGAGCACCGGACCAAAGCCGACACGTACTTCTGACACGGTGCGCGATTACGCGCGCTCGGTGGTGTCGGGTAAGACTGTCGCGGGTCCGCACGTTCGCGACGCGTGCCGGCGACATATCAACGATCTGAAGTACGCACGCGCGCGCGGTCTGAAGTGGGATCGAGCGGCCGCGCAGCGCGTGATCGCGTTCTTTCATGACGTGCTGAACTTGAACGGCGGCGAGTTCGAGGGCAAGCCGTTCAATCTGTTGCCGTGGCAGCAGTTCGTCGTGGGCTCGATATTCGGCTGGAAGCGCGAGGACGGCACCCGCCGCTTTCGCGAGGTCTACATCGAGGGCGGCAAGGGTTGCGGGAAGTCGCCGCTCGCGGCCGGGATCGGGCTCTACATGCTGGTGGCCGATGGCGAGGCGCGCGCCGAGGTCTATGCGGCCGCCACGCGTCGCGATCAGGCGATGGTGCTGTTTCGCGATGCCGTCGCGATGGTGCAGCTGTCGCCCGCGCTCGCATCGCGCACGACGCTGTCCGGCCGCGATGACCGTGTCTGGAATATCGCCTACATCAAGACCGGTTCGTTTTTTCGGCCGATCGCCTCGGACGAGAGCGGCCAGAGCGGACCGCGCCCGCATTGCGGGCTGATCGACGAGGTTCACGAGCATAAGAGCCCGACTGTCATCAACATTATGCGGGCCGGCAAGAAAGGACGTCGCCAGCCGCTGATCCTGATGATTACGAACTCGGGATTCGATCGCACGTCCGTCTGCTATGAGCAGCACGAGTATGGCGCGCGCGTCTCGTCGGGCGTGATCGAGGACGACGCGTACTTCGCTTATGTCTGCGCCCTGGACGAAGGCGAGGAACCGTTCGATGACGAGTCGTGCTGGATCAAGGCGAATCCGTCGCTTGGCAGCACCATCGAACATAACTACCTGCGCGAACAGGTTAGACAGGCGCGCGGCATGCCGTCGCTTGAATCGACCGTGCGCCGGCTGAACTTCTGTCAGTGGGTCGATGCCGCCGACCCGTGGATCAGCGCCGATTTGTGGTGCAAGTGCGAGGTCGGTGCGCCGCCGCTCGCGCAGCCCACCAGCGAACAGGACGGCGGTTCGCGTTGGAACGATGTGGTCATCGCGGCCGCGCGCGAACGCGAAGCGCTCGTCGAACGCATGAAGGGCCGGCGCATCGCGGGCGGGCTCGACCTGTCGGGAACACGCGATCTGACCGCGCTCGCGATCGCGTGCGAGCAGGACGATGGCAGTGTCGATGCGCTCGTCGAATTCTGGACGCCGAAAGACACGCTGCGCGAACGCGCCAACCATGACCGCGTGCCGTATGAGGCATGGGAAAAAGCGGGCTTGCTGCACGCGTGCAAGGGTCGCGCGGTCGATTACTGCGATGTGGTTCGGCGGCTGGCGGCGCTCGATGCGGAACTCGCCATCGGCGGGATCGCGTTCGATCCGTACCGCATCAAGTACTTCGAACGCGATCTCGACGACGAAAACCTGTCAATCAAGCTGGTGCCGCATGGACAGGGCTTTTTCAGAGCGGCCGAATCGGGGCTGTGGATGCCGCGCTCGATCGAGCAGCTCGAACAGTTGATCTTCGAACGCAAGCTGCGGGTCGCTTTCAACCCGTGCCTGAGATGGAACGTGTTGTCGACCGTGACCGACACCGACGCGAAAAATAACCGCATCTTCAACAAGCGCAAGGCGGCCGGTCGGATTGACGGGCTGGTGGCGCTGACGATGGCTGTCGCCTTGCTGCTCGAAGGCAAGACCGAGCGCGAGCCTGAGTATCAAATGTTTTTTCTGTGAGAGGTAACGTCATGAAACTGGAACGCGCCTTTACATTGCTCGAAGTGCGAGGCATCGACGACGACGCGCGGCATATCGAAGGCATCGCCAGCACGCCGACGCCCGACCGCTACGAAGACATTGTCGAACCGCTCGGCGCGAAATACGCGCTGCCGATGCCGCTGCTCTGGCAACACCGCAGCGACGCGCCGGTTGGACACGTCGAGTTTGCCAAGACCCAAGCCGACGGCATCCCGTTCAAGGCGCGCATTCTGAAGACCGACGAGCCCGGCTCGTTGAAAGACCGCCTGGACGAAGCATGGCAGTCCGTCAAGCTCGGTCTGATTCGCGCGGTCTCGATCGGCTTTCGTCCGCTCGAATATTCGCATATCGACGGCGGCGGCCTGCGGTTCCTGTCATGGGAATGGCTCGAACTGTCGCTCGTCACGATCCCCGCCAATGGCGAAGCCACCATCAACGTAGTGCGCAGCATCGACGCCACGGAACGGGCCGCGTCCGGCCACGGCTCCTCGACGATCGAACGCCCTGCGTCCCGTATCGTGCGCTTGCACGATGATTCACTCTCGCGCGCTCGCGAACCCTTCGTTATTCAAACCATTCACCGGAGCGTGAAATGAAATTTTCAATTCAGGAACAGATCGCGGCCTATGAAGCGCGCCGCGCCACCGCGAGCGCGCGCATGGTGGAAATCATGGAAGCATCGGCCGAGAAAGGCGCGACGCTTGACACGGCCGAGCAAGAGGAATTCGACGGGCTGCAAGATGATCTGAAGGCGATCGACGGTCATATCCAGCGGCTGAAGTCGATCGAGTCGCAAACGCTGCGCTCGGCCACGCCCATCATCGTGACCGATCCGAACAGCGCGAGCGCGGTGCGCGGCGGTGGCGTACAGGTCGGTCCCGCGCGTAGCGTACAGGTCCAGCGCAACCTGCCGAAAGGTACGGCGTTCACGCGCTACGCGATCGCGCTGATGCGCTCGCAAGGCAATCTCATGCAGGCGGTCGAAGTCGCGCGCGGCTGGCATGACTCGACGCCGGAAGTCGAAACCGTGCTGCGCGCTGCTGTCGCCGCGGGCACGACGACCGATCCCGCTTGGGCCGCGCCACTCGTCGATTACGCGAACATGACCGGCGAGTTCATCGAACTGCTGCGCCCGGAAACCATCATGGGCCAGATCAACGGCTTCCGGCGCGTGCCGTTCAATATCAAGATGCCCGCGCAGGTTAGCGGCTCGTCGGCGAGCTGGGTTGGCGAAGGTGCGCCGAAGCCTGTCAGCGCGCTTGCGTTCAATACCGTCACCCTCGGCTTCAGCAAGGCGGCCGGTATCGTCGTGATGACCGATGAACTCGTGCGTTTCTCGAACCCGTCCGCGGAAGCGATCGTTCAGCGCGACATGATCGCGACTATCGCGCAGTTCCTTGATATCCAGTTCATCGATCCGGCGATCGCGGCGGTGGTCGGCATCCATCCGGCCTCGATCACGAACGGCGCACCGAATATTCCCGCGAGCGGCATCACCGCCGATGATCTGCGCACCGATGTGCTGACGCTGTTCGCGATGTTCGTGCAGGCGAACATGAGCGTGCGCGGCGCGTACTGGATCATGGACCCGATCATGGCTATGGCGATCGGCATGATGACGAACGCGCTTGGACAGGCTGAGTATCCGACCATCAACATGAACGGCGGGACGTTCTTCGGTCTGCCCGTGGTCGTGTCCTCGAACGTGCCGCATCATCCGGCCGGCGCCGATCCTGTCGCCGACCCGGCCACGACCATGATCGTGCTGATGCTGCCGAGCGAAATCCTGCTGGCCGATGATGGCGGCGTCGCGCTCGATGCGTCGCGCGAAGCGAGTCTGCAACTCGATAGCGCGCCGGTCGCGGGAGCCACGCAGCTTGTCAGCCTCTGGCAGAACAACATGATCGCGCTGCGCGCCGAGCGTTTCATAAACTGGCAACGCCGGCGTGCGCAGGCCGTCGCCTATATCTCGGGCGCGCGCTATGGCGGCGTTGTCATTCCGGCTCCGCTTCAAGATGGCACGGAAGATGAAACGGACCGCAACCGGGATGATGGACTGGTGACGAACACGCGCAGCTGAGTCTGAAGCTCGCAACCCTGAAAGACACGGGCGAGGCAAATCCTCCCCCGTGTCTTTTTTTCGATCACGCGACAGGAGACGACGCGATGAAAGTCAAGGCGAAGATGCGCTTCAACTACGGGAAAAGAATTTACTTCCCGGACGACGATATCGACATGCCCGACAAGGACGCGAAGCTATTGGCCGCGGCTGGCCGGATCACGATCCCGGAACCCTCCGACGCGCCGAGCGCGAAAACGAGCCGGAAGCGCGCAGGCGGCGCCGGCGCGGCGGCGAAGCCTAGCACAAAGGCAGAGACGTCCGGCGACGCGAGAAGCGCTAAAAACGCGCCCGCTGAGACGAACGAACCGCCGCCGAAAGACGACAGCGCCGCCGACGAAGCGAAAGAGACGAAAAGCGGAAAAAAGACGTCCAAAAGCGGCGGCTACAAACGGCGCGACGTGCGCGCGACCGAAGACCGCGGCGACGACGCGGGCGACACCGGAGAATGACCGATGCGACTCCTGGGCTTCGATATCGCGGTTACGCGGGCGTCGCGCGTCAAGCCCGTGCCGATGGATGGTCAGACCGTGGGAAGTGGCGCGCTAGGTCCGTTCGGTTCTGGCGGCTGGTGGCCGCTGATAGTGCGCGAGTCGTTCGGCGGCGCGTGGCAGAGCAACGTCGAACTGCGTCCCGAAACGATATTGGCCTATCACGCGGTTTATGCGTGTATCACGCTTATCAGCGCCGATATCGGCAAGCTGGCTGTGCGCCTGATGAAAGCCGATGGCGAAATCTGGGTCGGCGGCCAATCGAGCGCGTTCTCGCCGGTGCTGCGCAAACCGAACCGCTACCAGAACCATATCCAGTTCATTGAAAACTGGATCATGTCCAAGCTGACGCGCGGCAACACCTATGTGCTGAAGGAGCGCGACGCGCGCGGCGTCGTGGTCGCGATGTACGTGCTCGATGCGAGCCGCTGCCGTCCGCTCGTAACCGACGATGGCGCGATCTACTATCAACTGGACGTGGATCAACTCGCGGGCATCGTGCCAGAACGTAACGATCAGCAGGTCATCGTGGCAGCCAGCGAAATCATTCACGACCGCATGAACTGCCTGTTTCATCCGCTTGTTGGCACGTCGCCGCTGTTCGCGTGCGCGCTCGCCGCGCGTCAAGGGCTGGCGATCCTCAACGACTCGGCCGCGTTCTTCGAGAACGGCGCGGAACCGGGCGGCATTCTCGTTGCACCCGGCGCGATCAGCGACGAGACCGCCAAGCGCCTGAAAGATAGATGGGAACAGAACTATGGCGGATCCAATCGCGGCCGCATCGCAGTCCTGGGCGACAACCTGAAATACGAACCGCTGACGATGACCGCGGTCGATGCACAGCTGGTCGATCAGCTTCGTATGACGAGCGAAATCGTGTGCTCGGTGTTTCACGTTCCCGGCTACATGGTGGGCGTTGGCGCGGCCCCGACCTATAACAACATCGAAGCGCTGTCGCAAAACTACTATTCGCAGTGCCTTCAATCCCTGATCGAATCGTTCGAACTGTGCATGGATGAAGGTCTCGCGCTGCCGCCCGAGTATCGCACCGAACTCGACCTCGACGGCCTCTTGCGCATGGATACGGCAACGATGGTCAAGACGCTGTCCGATGCGGTCGGCGGCGGCATCGCAGCGCCGAACGAGGCGCGCAAGAAGCTGAACCTGCGGCCGATGAAAGGCGGTGACACGCCCTATATGCAGCAGCAGAACTACTCGCTCGCCGCGCTCGACGAACGCGATCGCAATAAGCCGTTTGCGAAACCCGATCCCGCACCCGTGGCCGGTCAGCCCGCGAGCACGAGCGAGAGCGGGAACGAGGCCGAGGACGACGAAGCCACAGCGGAAACCGACCAGCAACGCGCGGCCCGTTGGCTCGACAAGCTCCTCGCCGGCATGACCGACGGAGACAATGACCATGCGTGACACGACCCGAATCCCCGATGAACTGCTGGCGGTCATCGCGCGCGCGATCCGACTGCACGTCCACAGCTGTTGTGCGTCGCTCGTCGCGCGCATCGATACGCTCGAAAGGGTCGGCGCGCGCGAACCCGTCGTGAATGTGACGAGTTTTCCTGTGAAGGACCATACCGAGTCCATTGATAGTCTGCGCCGCACGCAGGAGGCACTAGACCGACAGTCGGCCGAGGATCGCCGCGCGCTAGACCGGTTGGTCGCCGGCATCGACGGCATAGGCGAGCGCGTCAAGACACTTGAGACGCGCACATCCGTCGAGAACGAGTTGGTTGTGTCGGTCAAGCAACACACCGCGACCATCGACGATTTGGGTCGCGCTCTCCAAGAACACGGCCGGCAGGTCGTCGAGGATCGGCGCTCGATCGACCGTCTGCAGGACGGAATCGAGGCCCTGGGCGATCGCCTGAACCGGTTGGTAGCCGGCATCGACGGCATAGGCGAGCGCGTCAAGACACTTGAGACGCGCGCATCCGTCGAGAACGAGTTGGCTGGGTCGGTCAAGCAACACACCGCGACCATCGACGATTTGGGTCGCGCTCTCCAAGAACACGGCCGGCAGGTCGTCGAGGATCGGCGCTCGATCGACCGTCTGCAGGACGGAATCGAGGCCCTGGGCGATCGCCTGAACCGGTTGGTAGCCGGCATCGACGGCATAGGCGAGCGCATCAAGACACTTGAGACGCGCGCATCCGTCGAGAACGAGTTGGCTGGGTCGGTCAAGCAACACACCGTGACGATCGACGATTTGGGTCGCGCTCAACCCGTGCAACCTATGGAGCGACCATGAAAGTGAAAATCGAGAATCAGAACGATGAACCTATCCGCGTCATCGTCGATTACGACAACGTCAATGAAACGATTCTGGATGCGGGCGCGTCGGACGTATTCGAGTCCGAGGACGAAGGCGTGATCGAGCTACGCGAAGGCGACGGTAGCGACGATATCCAGAGAGACGACGAGTAGCGCAAAAACGCGCCGGAATCGCCGCTGGCGCGACGAACAAAAAGGCCGCGACGGTTTAGCACCGGCGCGGCCGCGAATCGGCTGTAGCGTGTTCTGGTCAGTTTTCAAATTTTCCGTTCTGCCTTGCTGTCGAGCGGCGCGCCGGCGAGCGCACGCCGCGCCGCGAGCGCATCCTCGATGTTCCCCTCAAGCGCCGTTGCAATCAGTTGCTTTACGAGCTTGCGCGATTCGCGCGCCGGTCGACGCGCCGCTTGCCGCGCTGCAAGTTTCATCGCGATTCGCTTCATCACAACCCCCTTCCGGTTCACGCTGCTGATGCAGATCGAGCACGGCCGCGATTATGCGATGGTAAGTGTGCGGCGCGCGCGCCCAATGCCATTCCCCCGACTTGCCGAGCTTTCGCATGTAGACCAGACCGCCGCGCACCTCATGCGCGCGGCCCTCAAAAAAAATCCGGCCCATTACTTGTCCTTAGTCGATCGCGCTCAGTATCGCTTCACGCTCGGCGTGATCGATCGCAAACGCGCGCAGCTGATGATAGTGATTCGAGAACTTCTCGCGCAGCGCTTCGTCGTCGATCCATACGAGCGCGCCGTAGACGAACAGCGTGACGATCACGCCGAATGCGTCGGCGCTAACGCTGCCTTCGTAGCCGTTACCACCGATCGCCACATCGAAGCGCTCGCGACCGGTCGGACGCAGATAGAACCCGCCGTTCGACAGCGTGAAGAACTCCCAATAGCCGCCGGTGTATTGCTTCGATAGCAGACACGCTTGATGGTAGACGAGCCCTTCGGCGCGCATCATCGTGCGCGGCGTGAACGCTTCGGGCAGGAAGGCAAGCCGACGATCGTCGGGCACTTTGGTTGCAACGACTTGTTGATTCATGGCGATCACTTCACCTCATAGAGCTTGTTCATCTTCATATCCATCATTCACAGTTGAAGTTCGATACCGTGCCGCTTACGCGGCCTTCTTACGCGCCGGCGCTTTCTTCGCGGCCGGTGCTGCTTTCTTAGCGGGCGCTTTCTTCGCGACAGGCGCGGCTTTCTTCGCTGCCGGTGCCGACTTCGTCGCTACGGTCTTCGTTGCCGCCGCTTTCTTCGCGGTGGGTTTTTTAACGGCTGCGTCGATCGCGTTCTGAATCGATGCGCCGATCGCGCCGATCGCGTCGCCCTTGCCATCGACGAGCATCGTTTGCGTCGGCGGCAGTTCCTTAGGCGTCGCGATGAAGCCGCCGAACTGTTGCGCCTTCGGCGATGCGAGCACGTCTGCACGGTTGTACAGGCTGCGCGTACCGACCTTGACCGGCAGAATCGAGAACGCCGTCGGCGTCATCTTCTTCGACGCCATCGAGCGCAGCGACGGCACGCCGTAGCCCGTGACCGCCGCGACTTCATCGATGGTCATATATTGCGCAGCTTCCTCGGCGGTCAACCTCAAGCTTTGCTTCGGACGCGCAGCTTTCGCGGCGGCTTGTTCTTCTGCATAGCGCCGGATTTCTTCGGCGACGATCGAGCGGATTGCGTTCAGCGTGACGTCGTTCAGGTTCAGGTTAGACATGGTAGGGTTCCTAAGTGTGTTTGTTTAGCGGCGATCGTCGCCGACAAGTTCATATTGCTGTGACTACGCTTGCTGAGACAGGCTTATCTGCAGTGCAAACACTCTACGAGTTAGGGCGTTGCAGCGTTCGAGCCGTCGCACAGACATAGTCGGCGACTTCAGACAGCGTCATCGTTTCGCGCATCACTTCCAACTCTTGCCAATTCCCGCTGATGAACCAGTTCGCGTTACCGGGAACGTCCATCCCGATTCGCTTCATCTCGAGAAGTTCAGCGCGCAAATCGGTGACGATTTTTGCAGTACCGGTTTTCATGTCGATCACCAATTCGCGCCGTGTTTCTTAACGCACTGATTTTGGACGATCAGCTGCGTGTCACTCGGGCTGAAGTTCTTCAACTGCGCATCGTGATAGATCATCGCGATTAGCGCGGACTTATCTTTTGCAGTGTCGTGAGCCTCTTGCTCGGGCATGCCAATATCGCGCCCTTGTGTCACTAGCGCCGCATATCGGCCTTCCGTATAACAGACCGGACCGGCATGAACGGGCGCGGCGGCGACGATAGTAGCGGCGGCGATGATTGCGGTAAGCAGCGTTTTCATCTGAGGTTCCTCGTTATTCGGTGATGGTTTTTTGCACGACCCAAAAACGGCCGTAGTATGCCGACATCGACATGCCGACCTTGTAGGGCTTGCCGCCGTTCGCGACAACGTGTTCGTCGATCAGCATGTACGGGTTCGCGTCGTCCTCGACGATCTGATCGTACGTCGGATATATGCCGCGCCTGTCGGTTATCGTTACTCGTTTCATGCATGCCTCGCGGTCAGTAATTTTTGTTTCGCGGCCGTCATCGCCGCCGACAACTACATATTGTCAAGCGAGGTCAGGAAAGCACACGACTTCAGCAGTGCAAACACTCTAAAACCCGCGCCAAACAAAAACCCCGCTCGGCGGCTAATGCCGTTCAGTTAAGACTGGACGGCATTTTTGTTTTTGAGCGGTAAGAAGTGGTTGTAAACCACGCGCCACGCTGTTAACTTGACGGCGCGATGCTTTCCAGCCACCTGACTTTTCTACTCGAAGCGCAGCGGCCGGCCGATCCGAGCCGGCTAGCCGAGCATTTGCCGTATGAGTGGATCGAGCGGGCGGTCCAGGCCACTGGTGTAGCGAGCATTCGGCGTCGCCGGCTGCCGGCCGAACAGGTGGTATGGCTGGTGATAGCGCTAGCGATGTATCGGCACTGGTCGATCAGCGAGGTCTTGGATAACCTGGATTTGGCGCTGCCTGACCACGCAAGTCCGTTTGTGAGCAAGAGCGCGGTGGCGCAGGCGCGCCAGCGCATCGGCGAGGCGCCGCTCGCATGGCTATTTGAGCGCACGGCGCGCGCCTGGTGCACGCAGGATGTGGGCCACCACGGGTTCAAAGGATTGAGCTTGTGGGCGATGGATGGCACTACGCTGCGTATTGCCGACAGCCCTGCCAACCGCGAGCACTTTGGCGCCCAGGGCTATGCCAGCGGCAAGGTCGCCAGCTATCCTCAGGTCCGGGCGGTCACGCTGACCTCCATTCCGACCCACCTGGTCGCGGATATGAACTTTGGCCGCTACGACACCAACGAAATGGTGTATGCCAAGAGCCTGCTGCCGCAGGTGCCGGACGATTCACTCACTGTGTTCGACAAGGGCTTTTTGGCCGCTGAGATCTTGTGTGGCCTGGCGATGAACGGCCGCAATCGTCACTTTCTGATTCCGGCCAAGTCCAATACTCGCTGGGACGTTATCGCGGGCACCGCTGAGGATGCGACCGTGCGCATGCGCGTCTCCGCTCCGGCGCGCAAGAAGTGTCCAGCACTGCCTGAGTTCTGGCAGGCGCGCGCAATTCGCACCATCGATGCGCGCGGGCGCGAACGCGTATTGCTGACCTCGTTGAGCGATCGCCGACGCTTCAAACCGGCCGATATCGTCGCCTGTTACGAGCGCCGCTGGCAGATTGAAACCAGCTACCGAGAACTCAAGCAGTCGATGCTGGGGATGGAACTAACCCTGCGTAGCCGCACAGTCGAAGGCGTCTATCAGGAAATCTGGGGAGCTCTGATTGCCTACAATCTGATCCGTCGCGAGATCGCCCATGCCGCCTTCGAAGTGAAACTCGCTCCAACGGACATCAGCTTTGTGCGCGCCGTCCACACGATCCAGCACGAGATGATGTGGGCCGCTGTCACCCCTGCGTTCGCCAAGCTGCCTGCATGCCTTCAGCGACTGCGCGAACGGCTGAAGGCGTTGCCAAATGAAAAACGACCCGGCCGCACATGCGAACGAGTCGTTAAATCGCGCCCTAGCCGTTACGCCGTTCGCTTTCTCAGAAAAGATCTTAACTGAACAGCATTACCGCTCGGCGGCGGGGTTCAGGTTGTACGACTAAGCGAGCGCGCGTCAGTCGTCTTCGAGAAAAACGATGCAGCGCGACGCAATCGCGAGCGGCGTGTCGGGATCGGCTTCCTCGCCGTCTGCAGTCGAGCCTACCCATAACGCGCGGCCGACGATCAACGGAGCAGGTATGCGCGAACAGGCGAAGGCGCCGCGGCCTTCGCGCTGATACTCGTCGACATAGAGCACATCGGGACCCGTGTCCCCAAGTTGATAACCATCGACATACTTGCAGTCGAGCAGCGCATAAACAGGGGCAAGCGAGTTGCGATCGCCGCGGTCAACGAGCGTGACCGTTCGTGCAAGCGGATCGATCAGATAGGCCCCGTTCAACATGCCTTCCGCTTATGCAGCGTGGTACGCGCCTCAACAAGGTGTTCGACCGGCAGCACCTTTCCAATAGGTTCATCGGGCGCGCAGGCGTTCTGCGTGTAGTCGATCCGGTCGAGCAGGAGCGCGAGCGTCGCGATGCACGCATGCGAGTCGGCTTTGATGACCGTATCGACTAGCTGCTTGAACCGCGCCATCGGTACGGCGGCCAGACCGAAGCCCGCGATTAGCGGCGTAATCTGCGCGACGCGTTCGAGGTCTCGGCGTGCAACTAGTATGTTCTCGGATTGAGGCGCGGTCGTATCGAGCAAGCCGCGCAAGGTAACGGATAGCTCGTACGCTTCGAGCATCGTTTCTCGGAGTTGTTCATCGGCATTGTTCATTATTACTCTCTCAGTCTGTACGCGTCTAATGCGGCGCGGGCTTGATGTATTACAGGGGCAGGCAGTACAGCGCCGATCTGTTCTGTCAACGTACAACGTCGGCTTGTATAGTCCACATGCGAAAGTATGAGCGCAAGCGCTTCGGAACACAGTATCGGATCGGCGTTCACGGTCTCTTTCTGAAGGCGGTTTTTGCGCCTTGAAGGTTTGGGTTTAGGGGGCAGCTTTTTTAGCGCCATTGCGTAACCCGCTACCAATGGCACGATGGACAGAAACCGACTGATTTTGGCACGCGGGACACTCACGAATTCGGGATCAGCTTTAGCGCTACGCACTACCATCCCGAGTTCGACGCATAACTCGTATAGTTCGAATATGTAATCGCGCATGACTAGATCAGGTGATGACTTTTCCATCGAAACTCCGTTCTATGGTTGAAAATACTCTCGCGCGGGATCGCCGTTGTCACGTCGCCGGCCGGTTTGTGGATGGCGAATCCATTGCTGTGGTTCGCCTTCACCGCTCCAGCTTTCGAGGGCGTGCTTAGCTGCGGCGCGGGTTCGATAGTAGTAGGCATCCGTGTGGCCATACGCGTGGACGCCAACGACCAGCGCGACAAGCCAAGGGTTGATAATCTGCAACGCGGCGATGCGGCCATCGTCGAGCACCTTGAACGGACGCTCGTATCCCATTGCGAGCAGGTTGTCGTCGATTGCATCGCCGCAAAACGCTGGGGTTAATACATCGAAGGTTGAAGCGAGTTTGATATCGAGCGGAGCGAACCCGTCAAATATTGGAGTGCCGCTGTCATGCTTTAGTTTGACTTCGTCCCATCGTCCTTCTGAATCGCGATATACGAGGCGCACGGCTGGCGTAAGTATCGCAGCGAGGTCATCTTTAATGATGCGGTCCATATCGTTGGTCACGCTTCGACAGCCGCTGCAATCACGATCGACGAGACAGATATAGTCGGTCACAAAGAACGTATAGTAGCGAGCGTTCATGGCTTGCCTCTCGCCTCTGATCTGCCCTTACTCGTCATCATCGTTCTCCGTTGGATTAACTGTTGGACGATCGAAGCCCCCCAAGACTTTTAGAAGGCCGGGAAAATAGACATCGCATCGCTCAGTCATTGAGGCGTTGCGCCTCGGACAATCCGCGAGTTCTGAGCCTAGATCGGTCATTGGGAAGTGTTCGCCAAACCTAGCAACCAGCCTGGACAACCGATATCGACCGAGCCTCTCACAACGGGAACAAGCGACCTCGATATGGGTCGCTCGCGTGGCAACGTCGCCAAGACTTACGCTTCCGTTTGCCATATGCTTATTTCCGCCCCCATCCAAGTGCAGCAGGCCGACTATAGGACGCGTATTTAATTTTTAGCCAATCGTTTGATCGTCCGCGCTGATAGGGAGCGTCGAGCCGCTTTGCAACCATCCCTTCAAAGTCGTGCGCTTCGACTTGCTCGAACACCCACGCGCCGGCCCCGACAACGCCGGTCACATAGGCCAGCGTATGGGCATTCTCGAATGAGTCGCGAAGCGCTTCCTTTCTGGCAAACAGTGGCAACGCGCGTAAGTCTCGTGCCCCGGCCGCGAGCATATCGAAGACATACAACCGGGCGGGATGCTCACGCAAGGCCGCGCGTACGCGCATCTCGACCTTTGTGCCGGCGCGCAACTGCAGGCGTTCGAACGAGGACTTGCCGGACATTTCGTCAACGGTTAGCTCTGCGTCCCATACGAAGTCGCCGGGGACAGCGCTAACGGCTTCGACAATATCGGGGAACGAGGGATTCATCATGTTGCCTTGACGTGAAATCAACTCAACGCGCCTGCCGACCTTGCGAGCGAGGCAACGATAGCCGTCGTAGTTCAACTCATAAAGCCAGTTCTCTCGCGCGAACGGCGCACGCGTAAGGGTGGCTAACAAGTCTTTGGCATCGATCAGCGGGATCGAGGTCATGCCGTCGCTGGCGGTACTCGAGCGCTGATGTAGCCATATTTGGCCCAAGCGTTGTTTGGGTCGCAGCCTGAGTAGGCGCAGAAGTGTTCGAAGTCGTCTAACGCGGTATGCCCATGTTCGTTAGGCACGAGGGGGCGAGCTTGAAGCAGATCGGCCAGTAACTGATCCGGGTTTCCGTAGCACATTGCGCGACTCCGGTATGTCCGGGCGCCGTACGCGTGAACGGTCACGGTGGTGGCGTGAACGTTCGCGGTGGTGGGTACGAGCCAGACACTTTGTCGAATTAAATCAAACGTCTGTTCGCCATTTATGCCGCTTGACGAATCGCGATTCTATCGTATAGGTTACAGCAGACCGGCGAGTGCGGGTTAGTACCTATAAACGCTCATCGCCTTTTTTTTTGTCTTTCTGCTAACTCATCGTTCCCGTCCTGCTAACTCGTCTCGACGTGCGGTTTACATTCCGTCCGTTAGCGTGTGCCGAGCAATATCCTCCTGCATCGCGTGGGTGCGCGCGTGTGGATCAGCCGCATCATGGTGACATGGGCGCTGGTGTCGGCGGCGTCGCTCTTCGTGAAGACGCCCGCGATGTTCTATACGCTCCGCTTTCTGCTCGGCGTCGCCGAGGCCGGGTTCTTTCCGGGCATCGTGCTGTATCTGACGTACTGGTATCCGGGTACGCGACGCGGCCGCATGAACGCGCTCTTCATGATCGGCATTCCGGTGGCGGGTGTGGTCGGCGGGCCGCTTTCGGGCTGGATCATGCAGGCGTTCAATGGCGTCCACGGCTTGTCGAACTGGCAATGGCTCTTTCTGCTCGAAGCGCTGCCGTCGCTCGTGCTCGGCATCCTGACGTTGTTCTTGCTGCCGAACGGCATCCGCGCTGCGTCCTGGCTCGGCGAGCAGGAAAAGCAGCTTCTGGAAGCCAACATCGCACGCGATGATTCCGCCGGCGCGGATCATTCGCTCAAGCGCGTCGTGTCGAACGGCCGCGTGTGGCGGCTCGCCGCGATCTACTTCTGCTGCATGATGGGCCTCTATGGCGTGAGCTTCTATCTGCCGACGCTCATCAAGACGGCGGGCGTGAAGGACGCACTCGACGTCGGCCTGTTCACCGCGATTCCCTATGCGGGTCGCGATCGTGTCGATGATGCTCGTCGCGCGCTCTTCCGACCGCCGCAACGAACGCCACTGGCATCTCGCGCTCGCGGGCATCGCGGCCGCAGCGGGCTTTTACGCGAGCACGCTCCATACGGGAAACCTCGCGCTCGCGCTTGTCACGCTGTCGCTCGGCACGGCCGGCGTATTGTCGATGATGCCGGTTTTCTGGACCTATCCGAGCAGCGTGCTGACCGGCACCGCCGCGGCAGCCGGCATTGCGATGATCAATTCGATCGGCAACCTCGCCGGCTTCGTGAGCCCGTCGATCATCGGCTGGATGAAGGATGTCACGCACAGCACGAACGCCGGTCTCGTCGTCGTTGCGGGAGCGCTCGTCGTCGGCGCGGTGCTGACGCTCACGCAGCGCGCAACGGCGGGGGCGCCGCAAGAGTCGTCTTCGGAACCGCGCCGCGCGTGAGGCCATCATGTCCGATACCGCCCTCTCCGCCCTTTCGTTCGGCGCGTCGCGTGCGAGCTTGCTCGCATCGCTCGGCGATGTCGCCGGCACGCACAACGTGCTCACAGGCGACGATGAAACGCGCCGCTATCGCACCGGCTACCGCTTCGGCAGCGGCCGCGTTCTGGCGGTGGTGCGGCCCGGCACGCTCGTCGAGCAATGGCGCGTGCTCGCCGCATGCGTCGCCGCGCGCGCAATCGTCATCACGCAGGCGTCGAACACGGGTCTGACGGGCGGTTCGACACCCGATGGCGACGACTACGATCGCGACGTCGTCATTGTCAGCACGACGCGCATCAAACGCGTGCATCTGATCGAGGGCGGAAAGCAGGTGGTGTGCATCGGCGGCACGACGCTCGATCAACTCGAACGGGCGCTCAAGCCCCTCGGACGCGAGCCGCATTCGGTGATCGGCTCGTCGTGCATCGGCGCATCGGTGCTCGGCGGTATCAGCAACAATTCGGGCGGCTCGCTCGTGCATCGCGGGCCGGCTTATACGGAGATGGCGCTGTTCGCCGCCGTCGATGCATCGGGCGTGCTGCGCCTCGTGAATCATCTGGGCATCGAACTCGGCAGCACGCCCGATGAGATTCTGTCGCGCATCGAAAACGGGACATTCACCGATGCCGATGTTCGTGATGGCGCGGCCGCTTCGGATCACGATTACGCGACGCACGTCCGCGATATCGACGCACCCACGCCCGCGCGCTTCAATGCGGACCCGCGCCGCCTGTTCGAAGCATCCGGTTCGGCAGGCAAGGTGATGACGTTCGCGGTGCGTCTCGACACGTTCGCCGCGGAGCCAGGCGCGAAGGTGTTCTACATCGGCACGAACGATACGAACGTGCTGACCGACATTCGACGGCATGCGCTCGCGAACTTCACGCATTTGCCGATTGCGGGCGAGTATCTGCATCGCGATGCGTTCGACATCGCGAAGAGATACGGCAAGGATCTCTTCGTCATCATCGACAGGTTCGGCACGGATCGATTGCCCCTCTTCTTCAATCTGAAGACGCGATGCGATGCGTGGTTCGAGCGCCTCGGTGTCCTGCCGAAGCATATGAGCGATCGCATGCTGCAGTGGGTGAGCGAGCGTCTGCCCGACCATCTGCCGGCGCGGCTCAACGCGTATCGCGCACAGTACGAGCATCATCTGATGCTGAAGGTGCCGGCAGCGGGCATCGAGGAAGCACGCGCGTTCCTGGCCCAGCGTTTCGCGAACGGCGGCGGCGCGTATTTCGAATGCACCGACGAAGAGGGCCGCAAAGCCTTTCTGCATCGGTTCGCGGCGGCAAGCGCGGCGGTGCGTTATCGCGCGGTGCATCACCGCGAGGTCGAGGATATCGTCGCGCTCGATATCGCGCTACGGCGCAACGACCGCGACTGGTACGAGCGCTTGCCGGAGAAGATCGAGCGCCCGATCATTCTGAAGCTGTATTACGGGCACTTTCTGTGTCATGTGTTCCATCAGGATTACATCGTCGCCAAGGGCAACGACTGCATGGCGCTCGAGCACGAGATGCTCGCATTGCTCGATGAGCGTGGCGCCGAGTATCCCGCCGAGCACAACGTAGGGCATCTGTACGAGGCGAAGCCGCAGCTCGCCGCGTTCTACAAGCAACTCGATCCGTGCAATTGCTTCAATCCGGGCATCGGGAAAACGTCGAAATTTGCGGCGTATCGGGAGCATGCGCAAGCCTGAGCGTCCCGTCTACGCAATCAGCTTCGCCCGCAACATCGCCACATCCGCACTATTCATCGACAAGCCCTGCGCGAGATAGCGGCCGAGCGTGCCGAATTCGCGATGCATTTCTTCGAACGCCGCTTCGAGCGTCGCGCTTTGCGCCTGATACAGCGGCGCGACCGTCTGCGTATCGGTGCCGAGTCGCGCCGCATGCGCCGTCATGCGTGCGTCGATCTGCGTCTGTGCCGCCGTGTTCGTCAGCAGATAGTCCTGGATGATCACGTCGAGCGGCACGCCCGCGATGGAGAGCAGAAGCGCCGCCGCCCAGCCGGTGCGGTCCTTGCCCGCCGTGCCGTGGATCACCTGCGGCCCCGACACGCGCGCGAGCCGCGTCAGGAGCAAGCCGAACTGCAAACGCGCGACCGGGTCCGTGACGAGCTGACGCTCACGCTCCACGATCCACGCGCTCGCGGCAGCGGCGTCGGCCGGACTCGCCGCGGCAACGTCGATCGGCGCGATCTCGTGCGTCTCGCGCACGGCGCCCGATGGCAGGTGATCCGGCGCGATCGAAGCTTCTCCTAGGACGCGAAGATCATGCACCGCGCGCAGCGACAGGCGCGCGAGCGCAGCCGCGTCCGCATCGTCGGGCGTGAGCGCGCCCGAGCGATAGAACATGCCGCGCCGCAAGCGTGCGCCATCGACGGTCGGATAGCCCTCGCCCATCCCGGCAATATCGCGGAAGTTTTCGATCGTGGACAGCTTCGGCGTGTCGGTCACGTTCTGGCCGTCGCTCGCGCCGCCGCACGCCGATAGCAGCGCGCCTGCGCCGAACGTGGTCGAAAGCAGCGCCGCACGCGCGCCGCGGCGAATGAAAGCACGGCGCGACAACGGCGTCGTGCACATGGACGAAACGAGCATCATGTTTCTTCGAAGGGAATGACGATGCGCACGATCAGCCCGCCGCCTTCGGCATTGCCGATCTCGCAGCGGCCGCGCTGCTCGCGCGCAAGACGTTCGACGATGGTGAGCCCGAGCCCGCAATGCCCGTTGCCGCTGCGCGCTGGGTCGAGCCGCACGAAGGGCCGCAGCACGTCATCGAGACGCTCATCGGGAATGCCGGGTCCGTGGTCGCGCACTTCGATCAGCCAGTCTCCGCCCTGCCGCGCGGTGCGGATTTCGACAGGCGGCTCGCCATGCTCGAGCGCGTTGTCGACGAGATTGGTCATCAGGCGATCTATGAAGGTCCGCGGCAACCTGAATGTCTCGCCCGCTTCGAGCGACAGCGCGAACAAGGGTTCGTCGCCATCTTCGGGCGATGCGAACTGCTCCGCGATGAACGCATCGACACCGGTCTTCGCGCTCTCCGACGACGACCGGCCCGCGAATTCGAGGAACTGCTGCACGATGCGCGTCATCGAATCGATATCGCGCAGAAAATGCGCGCGCTCGCGTTCGTCTTTCGCGAGCACGGTCGCGCGCAACGACAGGCGCGTGAGCGGCGCCTTCAGATCGTGCGCGATGCCGGCGAGCATCACGGCGCGATCGTCGTCGGCGTCGGTGAGTTTCTTCATCATCTGATTGAACGCGCCGATCAGTTCGCGCAATTCGCGCGGCCCGTTTTCCTCTACGGGCACCGGCCGTTCGCCGCCACCGAAGCGGCGCGCCGCCTGCGCGACGCGTGCGAGCGGGCGTTGCAGTTGCCACGTCGCGATGAGCGAGAGCACGAGCGCACCGGCGAGCAGCACGACGCCCTCCGTGATGAACGGCGCGGGCGGCGGCAGATCGATCGGCGTGACGATCCACACGTTGCTCGACGGATAACGCACCCAGAGCCGCGACTTGTTATGGCCATCGATATCGACGGCGATCTGCGAGCCCGGCGGCAACCGCTCGGCGAGCTGGCGCGCGAGGTGCGCATGGCGCGTCTTCGCGGCGTCGCGCAGCGTGAGCGGCTCGGGCATGTTCCACACCGGCACGAGATGCACGCGCGTCTCGCGCATGAGCCGTCCGCCGAGCGCGACATCGTTATGCGCCGCTTCCAGCACGATGAGCAACGCGCGCGCGTAACCATCGGCTTCCTTGTGCGGCCCTTGCACGTGCAGAATCGCGAACCATCCGCCCTGAAGCGCGAGCAGCACGCAGATCGACACGATCGCCATGCGGCCGAACAGCGTGTCGATGAAACCGCGCGGCCTGCGCGCGGACTCCCAGAAACCCGGACGCATCGTGGTTACGCCTCGGTCCAGCCGGATGCCGGAGCGTCCGTGTCGGGGACGAATACGTACCCCTGCCCGCGCACGGTCTGCACATGACGCGGATGCGATGGATCGTCTTCGATGAGGCGGCGCAAACGCCAGATCGGCACATCGAGGCCGCGATCGCGAAAAGGCAGATCGTCGCGATGCACTAGATCGTGAATCAGCACGCGCGACAGCACCTTGTACGGATGCTTGATGAACACCTTGAGTAGCGCGAATTCGCTATCGCGCAGCGCGATGCGTTCGCCGCCGCTCGATAGCGAGCGCGTCACGAAGTCCACTTCGAAGCGCCCGAAGCGTTCGCGCGGCGCGGGCTCCGGACGGCTCGGCGCGCTCGCGCGCCGCCGCAGCACCGCCTCGATGCGCGCGAGCAGTTCGCGCGGATCGAAAGGCTTGGCGAGGTAGTCGTCCGCACCCGACTGCAGCCCCGCGATCTTTTGCGGCACGCTGTCGCAACCGGTCACGAAGATCACCGGAATGTCCTCGCCCGCCGCGCGCAGATCACGCAGCGCGCGCAGGCCGTCGATGTCCGGCATCATGATGTCGAGCACGACTATGGACGGACGTTCGAGTGTAAGCCGCCGCCGCAGGCCGCCGCCGTCGTGGAGGACGGAAACGTCGATGCCTTGCGCGTTGAAGAAGCGGCGCAGCAGATCGCGCACCGCGGGGTCGTCGTCGACGATAAGAACCGATGTAGACATCTCAAAATTTTATTCGGCCTTAATTCCTTATCGCGCTTCGTACGCCTGGCGCGACATTACGGATGTTTACGGAACGCATTGCGGACGCCAGAAACGTGTGAAGCACGCGCGTGCTATCTCGCGCGGACCCGCGTACGTGGGAGAGCCGCCGGCGCATCGTCGTTGAAACGCGCCGTAACGGAAAGAAATGGAAAGTTCGCGGCCATCGCGACGGCATCGGGCTTGCGCTTAGAATCCGCCCATGACACCCCATGTACTGATGGTCGACGACGACCCCGTTGTGCGCGATCACGTTCGCGACTATCTGCGGCAGCACGGCTTCGATGTCTCCGTCCTGAGCGATGGAACGGACCTGAAGCGCCGCGTGCAGGCCGAGCGTCCCTCGATGATCGTGCTCGACGTCATGATGCCCGGCAAGGACGGCATCAGCGCGCTGCGCGAGTTGCGCAACGCGCGCGACGATATCCCCGTGATGCTTCTGACGGCGCGCTCGGACGTGCTCGATCGCGTCATCGGGCTCGAACTCGGCGCGGACGATTATCTCGGCAAGCCCTTCGATCCGCGCGAACTGCTCGCACGCATCCGCTCGATCCTGAGGCGTCGCGAGCCCGCGTCGCCGGTCGTGGCGAGCGCGCCTGAGATGCGGCCGGCCTATCGCTTCGGCCCGTTCGAAATGGACTTCGGCACGCGCGAACTGCGCCGCGATGGCGAGCGTATTGCGCTGCGCTCGGGCGAATTCGCGCTGCTCAAGACGCTCGTTAAAAACGCGATGGTCGTGCTCACGCGCGCTGAGTTGAATGAAAAGATGCGCGGAAACGGCACGCATCGCGATCGCAGTCTCGATGTCGCGATCTGGCGGTTGCGGCGGCTGCTCGAGATCGATCCGTCGGAGCCGCGTTATGTGCAGACGGTTTGGGGGCAGGGGTATATCTTCGTGCCGCATGGCGATCCGGCTGCGGCTGGGCGGATTGCGGCGGGTGGTGGCGGTTAGGACGTTGATGAACGCGTGTTGGCGAATGAGCACTTCATTCGTCACGTCAAGCAAAGTTGAGCGTTGGACCGATGGGAATCGCGATTAAGTCTGTCCCGCTCGACTCCCAAGCCCGCCGAATTCGCGCTGAGGCAGCGCGTCAAGGTCGTCGCGGATCGGCCTGCGATTCCCACTGAACAAGATAGAGCCAAAGGCCGCCGCGTCAGCGGCCCGACGCCGTTATTCTGCCTGCTCCAATAAAAGCTCTCTCCTGAAAACCTACGCTTGTCTTTAAGGCCCATTGGATTTTCTGCGGAGTGGATCATCAGCAATAGGGACGCTTTTCGCGTTCCCTTGAGTTATCGTCCTAACATGTGCTTCAGTCTTTCAAAGAATTCACTACAAGCTTCCGCTTCGTCGGGATACGACCGCTCTTCGGTGCGCTGACCGCGCTCGCTATAAAAAATCCTCCAAGTCTTTCCTTCATGAATCAAACAAAGCGATTCGTCTGATACTTCATCAATTGAATAACTGTCCTTAGGAAAGTCAGTTGATTCCAACACTCTAACTAGTTCGTGTTTATTCACAATTACTCTTTACCTCACGCAAGTGACCAGAATCGATGAGCTCCTGTACTGATCGTGGCAGAAGATATTGAATTCCCCCGCCGGGTTCACCAAACCATGCTGCAATCTTGCTCGCTTTAACTTCCTCTATAGGCTTGACTACCTCGTAGGTGTAATAGGGTTTCGTGACATCGGTTCCTGGCGGCAAGGCTCGTATCGGGTATGGCGTCCCTATCGGTGATGTCTAACTACCGCCAGGATAGCCATAACGATCGATAAGCGTCCCCGGCTTCAAGGTGATAGTGCTAACGGGCCCTGATGCGCCGTCATTGGGCGGCCAATACGGAACAATCTCATTAGTTAAGCCTGTAGGGTCGATCCACCCGAATGTATTTGGCGCAAACTGATGTGGATTAACGCGGCCGTGCAGGCCAATCGGATCTTGCTAGATGAAGTTGCCGGTCTGGGAGTCAAAGTACCTATACCGGTTGTACCTCAGTCCCGACTCATCGTCCGAGTATTGGCCTTGGAGGCGGATCGGCTGGTCGATTGTATGCGTCTGGATATGATCAACCGCGCCCGTTACACCATAGTGTGCCTCCCAAGCGATCTGCCCGTCGTCGGTGCGTAGTCTCACCGGTGCGCCGTTCGAGTCGTTCTGATAGTAGAACATTTCAGCACGCGGCGCACCTGCGGCCTCATCTATCGAGACGGCCTGCATCGCCAGCGGCTCGAAGCTCTTCAGGTGGTAAGCATAGAAGCGGCCCTCGTTCTTGGAGCGTACATGACGGCTCTCGCCCGCCATCGCATCGCCGTCCCACAGAAAGCAGCGGGTCTGCACCTCGTCAGGCTGCGCGGTGTAAAGTCTTCCCAGCGCCTCCTTGCAGATACGCCTCCCCAGCGCGTCATAGCGATACGCCCACTGCTCGTTACGCGTGTTCTCGAACTGCACGAGCCGACCGAACGCATCCCACTTGAAACGCTGCACGCCCGACCGGTGATAATGCCGCTCGATGAGTTGTCCCGCCGCATCGAGCCACCATCGCGCGCCGCCGTCGTGCTCTATCTGCCGTCCATCCTTGTTCGCATACTGCCTGCTGAAACGATCGCCTTGCCTGTCATATACGAAGTGCCGCAACGTCTGCGCAGGGTCCGTATGCGCCACGATGCGCCCTAACGGATCGTAGCGATAGCGGTCTGTGCCAAGCCGCGAGTCGTCGCGCTCGGTGAGATTGCCTAGCACGTCGTAACGGTAAGCGACCTGATCGACAGTCTGTG
>NZ_JALQDT010000057.1:0-36768 GCF_023631085.1 Caballeronia sp. INML1
GCCGGCGCGCCGATCTCGCGCGAGATGACTTGGGCCATCTCGTCGTAACGCGCGAGATACGCTTCGAGCAGACGCTGGAGCAACGCGACGCGCTCTGCCACGCGCGTCTGCGAGAACGACACGAACGCGCGCCGCGCCGCTGCCACCGCGCGATCCACATCGCGTGCATCGCCGAGCGCGACTTCGCCGATCGCTTCTTCGGTCGATGGATCGATGACGGGCAAACGCATGCTGCCGAAAGGCTCGACCCATTCGCCGTCGATATAGAACTGCTGTAGATGTCGCATGTTTTTCCGTAGCGAAAGAGTCAGGCCCGCGCGGCCGACGATGAACGCCTGCTCACGACGACGATCATCACGAGGCACAAGGTCAGCGCCGTCAGCATCGTGCTGATGGCGGCGATGGTCGGATCGATTTCATCGCGCAACGTCACGAACATGCGGCGCGTAAGCGTCTGATTATTGCCGCCGGAAATGAACAGCGCAACGACGGTTTCATCGAGCGCCTGAATGAACACGAACACCGCGCCGGAAATCACGCTGGCCTTGATCTGCGGCAGCGTCACCGCCATGAATGCGCGAAAGCGGTTCATGCCGAGACTGCGCGCGACCATCTCCTGCGTGCGATCGAACGTGCGCAAATCCGCGCCGACGGAAATCAGCACATAAGGCAAACCGAGCATCGTATCCGCGATGATGAGGCCGCCGAGCGTGTTCACATAACCCATCTGCGTGAATACGAAGAACACGCCCACCGCTACGATGATGATCGGCACCATCAAAGGCAGCATCAACAGCGGTCGCAGATAGCGCAAGGACCAGTGCGATCCGTACTGAATGCCATAAGCCGCCGCGACGCCGACCGGCGTCGCGATGAGCGCCGCGCACGTCGAAGCTGCGAACGTGGTCTTGGCGGCATCGATCCACGCGGGGTTATCGAAGAACGTGTGATACCAGCGCAACGAATATGCCGGCGGGGGAAACGTCAGGAAGCGCGCGTCGGAAAAAGAAAGCGGCACGACGATGATCACCGGAATCATCAGAAACGCGAGTATCAGCATCACCGTTGCGCCCAGGGTCACGCGGCCAAACGATATCGGGTTCATTTCGCCCCCAGCGTCTTTTCGAGCGGAATCACGCGGCTCACGCCGTAGAAGATCGCGAACACGCAGATGAGCAGCACCACGCTCACCGAACTCGCCGCGCCCCAGCTGTTGTAGATCTCGACGTTGCGGCTCACGATCATCGACACCATCATCGACTTGCCGCCACCCATTAGTTCCGGCGTGATGTAGAAGCCGAGGCATAGCACGAACACGAGCGTCACGCCCGCGAGCACGCCGCTCATCGACAGCGGCAGGAACACGCGCCAGAACACATGCAACGGCGATCCGCCGAGACTCGCGCCCGCCTGCGAGAGATTCGGCGGAATCTTCTGCATCGCGGAATAGAGAGGCAGCACCATGAACGGCAGAAGGATATGCACCATTGCGATGATGGTGCCGAACTGGTTATATGAAAGCTGCAACGGCCGGTCGATCAGGCCCGCACCGATCAGCGCCTTGTTGATGAGGCCTGTGCGTTGCAACAGCACGAGCCATGCGTAGGTGCGCACGAGCACGCTGGTCCAGAACGGCAGGATCACCATGCCGAGCACGAGCGCGCTCCATCGCGGCGATATCGATGCCGCGAAGTACGCGACCGGATAGCCAAGCAATAGCGTGATGGCCGTCACGATGACGCTCAGCTTGAACGTCAGCAGAAATGTGTCGAGATACGCGCCCGTGAAGACGCGCCTGTAGTTCGCGAGCGACAACACGCCATCGTGATAGAAGGACTGCCACGACAACCATACGAGCGGCGCCACGAGCAGCACGACGACCACGAGCAGCGCGGGCACCATCAACAGCAGCATCGCGCGATCTTCACGACGCTGATGGCGCATCGAAGGGTCGATCGTCGCGGCTTGCATCACGGCGGTGTCCTGGAGAATCCGTTTGGCTGTCGTCATCATGCACCCACGGCGTCGAGAAACTGATACCACGCGGCGACGAGCCTCACGCCCGGCGCGCGCAGCGCATGGAACGGCACGGGCCGCAAGCCGTCTTGTGCGAGCATCGCCAGCTCCGCTTTGTCGCCGAGCGCCAGCGCCGCCGCGTGCTGGCCGATGAGGCTCGCCATCGCGACGCCCGTGCCGTTGTAGCCCAGACAGAATGTGGTGGCGTCGTCGCTGCGGCCGACATGCGGCAGCGCGTTGAACGTCATGCCGACATAACCCGACCAGCGATATTCCACCGCCACATCCTTCAATTGCGGAAAGAGCGCGACCATTGCGCGTTGCAGCGCGTCGAACCCGGTCGGCTCGCCTTCCTTGCCGAATGCATCGCGTCCGCCGAAGAGCACGCGGCCATCGACTTTACGGAACCACTTCATCATGCGGCGCGTTTCCGTATAGCTGCGACGATGCACCATGAGTTGCGAATCGAGCTCAGGCGACAGCGGCGCCGTTGCGATCATCGCGCTTCTGAACGGCACCAGTTCACGATGATAGGAAGCCGTGGCGTCGGTCAGATTCGAGTACGCGTTCGTGGCGACGATCACCTGCTTCGCGCGCACCGCCCCGCCTGGCGCCCGCAAAAGCACGCGGCCGTCTTGCGCGCGCGCCATGTCGATCACCGGTGTCGCTTCGTAGATCGGCACGCCGCGCGTGGTCAGGCCCGCCGCTATGCCGCGTACGTATTCGAGCGGCAGAATCGTGCCCGCATCCGCGCTCAGCACGCCGCCGACGAAACCCTTCGCGCCCGTCTCATGCTGCACTTGCGCGTGAGACTGCACGGTCATCGAAGCATCGCCGAGCATCGTGCGCACCCAGTCCGCTTCGGCACAGATCGATGAGAGCGCGCGCTCCGTATGCGCGCAGCGCAAGCTGCCCGTGTGCTCGAATTGCACGCGCGTCAGCTTGAATTCGTCGATGAACGCCTCGACCGCACGCACGCCGTCATGTGCGAGCCGATGCATGCGCTTGGCCACATCGATGCCATGCGCGCCCGCGATGGCCGGAAAAGACAGCCGGAACTTCGACGACACCACGCCGCCATTGCGCCCGCTCGCGCCCCAGCCGACCGGATTCGCGTCGAGCACCGCGCATTCGACGCCGCGCTTTTGCAGCGCGTATGCGGCGCTCAGGCCCGAATAACCCGCGCCGATGATCGCCACCTCCACATCGATGTCGCGTGCCAGCGGCGCGCCCG
Organism: Caballeronia sp. INML1; assembly: GCF_023631085.1. NCBI lineage: Bacteria > Pseudomonadati > Pseudomonadota > Betaproteobacteria > Burkholderiales > Burkholderiaceae > Caballeronia > Caballeronia sp. INML1. The sequence goes on from NZ_JALQDT010000057.1 coordinate 3,251, forward strand.
TGCTGACCGGCGCGTCCATCACGGGCACGCGCGCGGCCATCGCCCGCCATAGCGATTCGGGTTGCGGGCGCGATGCCATGGTTGGGGTGCGCATTGTCAGGCGACGGCGCGTACTTCGTCGTCGACGGCATCCGCGAGCGCGGCCAGCGTCGCGAACTTCCAGGTCGGCGTGGTGACTGCCTCGGGCACCGGCGTCGCGCCGAAGCCCTTCATGCCCTGACGCCGCTCGATCCAGCACGTTGCATAGCCCAGCTTCGTCGCGATGCCGATATCGTGATACTGGCTCTGCGCCGTATGAAGAATCTCCTCGAACTTGTAGCCAAACGCCGCCTGACGTCCGCGGTTATAGGCGAAGAATTGCGGATCGGGCTTCGCGACGCCAGTTTCATCGCAGCACACGGTATCGTCGAACGGATTGCCGAGCGTGTGCGTATAAGCCGACAACGCGACGCGATCCGCATTGGTCATCGCCACGAGACGGAAGTGCTTGCGCAGCCGCTTCAATGCAGCGACGGAGTCCTCGAACGCGGGCCATTCGAGGACATCGCGCTGAAATGCTGCGGCGGCTTGCGCATCTTCGGGCAAGCCGAGTTGTTTCGCGAGGTACAGATAGACGTTCGCCATCTCATGGCTCGAACGGCCCGGATGCTTCGCACGGCCGTCCATATACGGCGCGAAGATCTGATCATCGGTCAAGTCCTTTGCCTTCGGGCCGCCCAGCCGGCGCACAGAATCCAGCACGCCCTTTTCGAAGTTGATCAGCGTGCCGACGACATCGAACGTCAGGACCTTGAAATCAGTGAGATTCATTGCTTCATCCTCTACGGGTTGCGGTAAAAAGAATCAGGCCGACACGACGATCGTGTCTTGCGGATCGAGCGCGACGATCATCGAGGCGCCCGGCGCGGGAATGCGCTTGCGCGCCTCGTGGCTGCCGGGTTGCCGAAGACTGATCGCGGTGCCGTCGGCGAGCGCGGCGAACACGCGCAGGCTCTCGCCTTGATAGAGCACTTCCGTCACGCGGCATGAAAGACAGTTCACATTCGCACGACCCTCGTCGCCGTCGATGACGAGCTTTTCCGTCTGCACGGCAAGCAATAGCTTTTCGCCGCGCGGCAAAGGGTGCGCAGTGCGCAGCACGGTGTCGCCGAGACGCACCGCATCGTCGCCGGCGCGCGTGACATCGAGCATCGTCGCTTCGCCGATGAAGCTCGCGACGAACGCATCGCAGGGACGGTCATATAGGCGTTCTGGCGTATCGATCTGCACGAGCCGGCCGTCCTTCAAGACTGCGACGCGATCGCTCATCGTAAGCGCCTCGCGTTGATCGTGCGTCACGTTGACGATGGTCGCGCCGAGCTGCCGATGCAGTCTGCGCAACTCGATCTGCATGGTCTCGCGCAACTGCTTGTCGAGCGCGGAGAGCGGTTCGTCCATCAGAATGAGTTGTGGCTGAAACACGATTGCACGCGCCAGCGCCACGCGCTGTTTCTGTCCACCGGAAAGCTGATGAATGCCGCGGCTTTCATAACCTTTGAGTTCGACCATCGCGAGTGCATCGGCGACGCGCTTCGCCCACGTCGATTTCGGCTCGCGGCGCGCGCGCAATGAGAACGCGACGTTCTCGCCCACGCTCATATGCGGAAAGAGCGCGTAATTCTGAAACACGATGCCGATATCGCGCTTGTGCGGCGGCGCAAATGTAATGTCACGCTCACCGACCCATACGCTGCCCGATGAGGGCTGCACGAAACCGCCGAGGATGCCGAGCAGCGTCGTCTTGCCCGAACCCGACGGCCCGAGCAGCGAGACGAACTCACCCGGCGCGATGTCGAGCGATACGTCGTCCAGCGCTGTCACCGCGCCGTAGCGCTTGGTCGCGGACCTGATCGACACTCCCGTTTTAGCGCGTGCGTCCATGTCGTTCGTCTCGTCGAAAAGAGCAGTGGTTGGGAAAATACTATGTCGCCATGTTTTTGACGGCAATTCCAAAATTGTTGGATCGGGCATAACATGAAGTCATGCCAAACCTTCGCAAGAAACTGCCTAGCGCCAACGCGCTCTTCGTGTTCGAAGCGGCCGCGCGCTGCGGGAATTTCACGCGCGCCGCGCAAGAGCTTTATGTGAGCCAGCCCGCCGTCAGTCGCATGCTCGCGCGCATGGAAGACCATATCGGCGTGCGGCTTTTCGAACGCGTGCGCGGCGGTATCCAACTTACGGAAAGCGGAGAGATTCTGTATCGCAAGATTTCCGAAGGCTTCAGCGGCATCGAAAGCGCGATTCGCGAAATTGAGGCGCGCGCGACGGGCGTCGAAACGGTCACGCTGTCCGTATCCACCGGCTTCACGACGCATTGGCTCATGCCGCGCATGAGCCGCTTGAATCAAGCGTTTCCCTCGGTCGACATGCGGTTTCAATTGATATCGGGGCGCATCGGCGGCCCGCTGGTCGATGTCGATCTGGGCATGCGCTTTCTGCACGATGAAGAGATCGACGAAAACGCCGTGCTCGTGATGCCCGAGACGCTGCTGCCGCTGTGCAATCCGCGTTATCACGAACTCGCGCAGACGGATGCGGCGCGCGCGCATGGCGATACGGTCATCGTCATGGATGACGAGGAGCGCGGCTGGCACGAGCGTTTTCATGCGTTCGCTTCAAAGGAGCGCCATGCGGCCGGCATGCTGCGCTTCAACGATTACGCGATCGTCGTACAGGCAGCCTTGCTCGGGCAAGGGATCGCGCTTGGCTGGCTGAACGTGACATCGCACTGGCTCGCGCAAGGCGCGCTCGTGCCGGCCGAAGAGGAACTGCTCGTCACGAGTCGCCGCTGCTGTCTGCTCACACCGCCGAACCGGCCGGTGCGGCCCATCGTCGCCAGCGTGCGCGAATGGATCATTCAGGACGCGTTAAGCGACATGCGCACTGTCGAGATCAAATACCCGCGATTGGGTTTGCGTGAAGCGCTTCGTCAAACCGGCATCGAGCTCGGCTGAGGGCGTTTTGCCCGCCCGCTCGGTCTACAACGAAAGGCGAGCAATGCGGCGGATCGGGGAAGCCCTTTCTGCGCCCAACCGCATCGCATGGAACCGCATGCGGATCAGGAGTACTCGGTGCGTGATCGCATGAGTTCACAAGTCGCCCCCATTCGTCGGGACGCGTCAGCCCCCTGTCTTTGAGAAGTAAGCTTCAGGTCCAATCCTGCAGGGTTTTAACTAATTGTTTAAAATTCGCACCGGTGATTGGTGGATATGGTCATCGGCATATCGACTGCAGTCGCTGTCGCACCACGGAGCGCTCGCGGTCATTTGCACGTAGCTTTCGGTTCTCGCGTGCCGGCCTCACGCGAACAGTTTCATGGGAGAAGTCAGATGTCTGGAAGTGAAGCCCGGCCCTCAGCGACGCTGAGAGCCGGATGTGCATTGCTGGGGCTAGCGCTGCTGGCAGTGGGCCTGTTTTTCGTCGTCGGTGGCGCGAAGCTCGTGTCATTGCATGGTAGTGCTTATTTCCTGATTGCGGGCGTGGTCATTGCCGTATCCGCCGTGCAGTTCTTTCGGGCAAAGTCGTCCGCTGTCGTCATCTACGGCGCAGCATTCATTGGCACGCTGATCTGGGCGCTAATCGACGTCGGCCTTGATTTTTGGCCGCTCGTATCGAGGCTCATGGTGCCGGCCGGCTTCATGGTGCTGGCACTCCTCACCTGGCCGTCGCTTCGTAAGACCGATACCGCGCCGTCCGCAGCGAAGCCCGCCTTCGCACTCGCGGCTCTTATCGCGCTCGGCATGATCGTGACGTTCGTGCAGATGTTCCAGCCGCATCCGACGGTCGCCTTAGACGGCGTGCCGACGCCGCTCATACCCGTCGCGAAAGAGCAGGCGCAGAAAGACTGGAGCAATTACGGTAACACGCCGGGGGGCAGCCGCTTCGCCGCGATCGATCAGATCACGCGCGACAACGTGAACGACTTGCGGGTCGCATGGACTTTCCATACCGGCGATGTCCCCATCAGCCCGACCGGCAACGGCGCCGAGGATCAGGAAACGCCGCTGCAGATCGGCGATCGCATCTATCTTTGCACGCCGCATAACAACGTGATCGCCGTTGATGCGGACACTGGCAAGCAAATCTGGAAACGTGAGATAAACGCGCAGGCGCAGGTGTGGAACCGCTGCCGCGGTCTCGCTTATTTCGATGCGACCAAGCCGCTCGTTCAGCCTACGTCGGCGGGCGCGACGCCGGTGCCGCCCGTCGCCATCACGGCGGGAGCCAACTGCCAGCGCCGCTTGTTGATGAATACGATCGACGCGCGCCTCGTCGCTATCGATGCCGATAGCGGCGAAATGTGCGAAGGCTTCGGCGATCACGGCTTCGTCGATCTGAAAGCGGGCCTCGGCGAGGCGGCCGATCCGAAGTACCAGCTGACATCCGCGCCGACGCTGGCGGGAACGACAGTCGTGGTCGGGGGACGCGTCGCGGACAATGTGCAAACCGACATGCCGGGCGGCGTGCTGCGCGGCTTCGACGTGATGACGGGCGAGATGCGCTGGGCGTTCGATCCCGGCCACGACGATCCCAACGCGCGCCTGCAGCCGGGTAAGACCTATGCGCGCAGCACGCCGAACTCGTGGGCGCCCATGTCCTACGATCCCGCGATGAACACGGTGTTCATCCCGATGGGCAGCTCGTCTGTGGATTTGTGGGGCGGCAACCGCACACCGCTGGATCATCGCTACGCCACGTCGATCCTCGCTCTCGATGCGGCCACTGGCAAGGAAAAGTGGGTGTACCAGACCGTTCACAACGACCTCTGGGACTTCGACGTGCCGATGCAGCCGAGCCTCATCGACTTTCCCCAAGGCAACGGCCCGGCGAAGCCAGCTGTCGTGTTCGGTACCAAGTCCGGCCAAATCTTCGTGCTCGACCGCATGACCGGCAAGCCGCTCACCAAGGTCGAAGAACGCCCGGTTAAGAAAGGCACGATCCCGAACGAGCAGTATTCGGATACACAGCCGTTCTCCATGGGCATGCCGACGATCGGTGTCGGCCCGCTCAAGGAATCGGACATGTGGGGAGCCACGCCGTTCGATCAGCTGATCTGCCGCATCAGTTTCAAGTCGATGCGTTATGACGGCCTCTTCACGGCGCCGGACACGGATGTATCGCTGAGCTTTCCCGGATCGCTCGGGGGCATGAACTGGGGTAGTGTCTCGACCGATCCGAACCATCACGTCATCTTCGTGAACGACATGCGCCTCGGACTGTGGGTGCAGATGATCGCGCAGAAGACGGACAATGCAGCCGCAAGCAACGGCGGAGAAGCGGTGAACACGGGCATGGGCGCGGTGCCGCTCAAGGGCACGCCCTACGCGGTGAACAAGAACCGCTTCATGTCGCCGCTCGGCATTCCGTGCCAGAAGCCGCCGTTCGGCACGCTGTCTGCCGTCGACCTGAAGACGCGCAAGCTGCTGTGGCAAGTGCCGGTCGGCACCGTGCAGGATACCGGTCCATTCGGCATCAAGATGCGCGCGAAGATGCCCATCGGCATGCCGACGCTCGGCGGCACACTGGCGACGCAGGGCGGCCTTGTGTTTATCGCGGGCACGCAAGACTACTATCTGCGGGCGTTCGACAGCGCGACCGGCAAGGAAGTGTGGAAGGCTCGCCTCCCCGTGGGCAGCCAGGGCGGTCCTATGAGCTATGTCTCGCCGAAGACCGGCAAGCAGTACGTGCTGATTTCGGCGGGCGGCGCACGTCAGTCGCCTGATCGCGGCGACTATGTCATCGCGTATGCGCTGAGTCGATGATGCGTTTCTGACGAAGAACGGCGGCGGCGCCCGACGCGCGTGCCGCCGTGCGCTCCCCACAATTGAGCAGTATCGGCGGCTCCCGCCGAAGGTTCCATGAGTTCGATCATTCCTTCGAGTCGCCTCGTTGCGAGGCGCTCTCGTTCGCACGCCATGACGCGGCGTGCAGTTTCAGTCGGCATTGCCGTTTTATCCGGCGTGTGCGTATCAGCGGGTCACGCGCAAAGCTCGGTCACGTTATATGGCGTCATCGATACGAGCATCGAGGTGACGAATCCCGGCTCATCGTGGACGCCGCGGATGGATTCGGGCGCGTATCGCGGCTCGCGCTTTGGCGTGCGTGGCTCCGAAGCACTAGGTTCGGGCACGCGTCTGCTGTTTGACCTCGAAGGTGGCTTCAACTCCGCCGACGGCAGCATGTCCACCCCCGGCACGCTCTTCAATCGCCAGGCGTGGATGGGTGTCGGCGCGCCGTGGGGCGAAGTGCGCGTGGGCCGCCAGTATTCGCCGATTTACATTCCGTTCAAGGGACAACTCGATGGCTTCGGCGCGGGAACCATCGCATCGGGCCTCAACAATCTGTCGAAAATAACGCCCTACACCAACAACGGCATTACGTATCTGTCGCCGGATATGCACGGCTTGACGGCGACGGTGATGATCGCGTTGCGCGACAGTGGCAGCGGTAACGGCCTGTCCGGCGACTTCGAAACCTTCGCGTACCGTCAAGGCCCGTTGCGCATCTCCTACGCGCATCAGCAGACGCACGGCGGCACGGCGACGTTGCGCTCCAACCTCGGCGGCGTGTCGTACCGGCTCGGTCACGTGACGGCGTTCGTGTCCTTCTTCAACGACGATGGCGGTTCGCCCCGATATCACAACGACGGCTTGTCCACATCCGTGCGCTATGCGTTTAGCCCGCGTTTGCGCGCTTCCGCAGGGTACGCGTTCGCGCGCGACCGTTCGGGCGGCGGCAACGACGCGGACCAGTTCAGCCTCGCGTGCGAATACGACGTGTCGCCGAAGCTGCTGCTGTACGCGAGCGGCGCGATGCTACGCAACCGCGGCAATGCAACCTTCACGCTGAGAGGCGTCAACGTCACCGGCCTCACGCCTGCCTATCCTGGCGCGCCCGTTCGTGGCGTGCAGATCGGCATGATCGACCGCTTCTAGGCAAGCGCAGCCGTCAGTTGCTGGCCGTGCCGCAAAGAGCCTTACCTCATAATCTACGCTCGGGCACTACAGCTCGCGCCGAAGCGCAATACCGACCGGGCCATCACGATCGACCGTTTGCCACACAAATCATCGGATCGCAATGGCAAACTGCCGCAAAACCGCGGGCGTCGCTACCGCGCGGAACGCCGCTTGCGCCCGCAGCACGACCCGCACTTTCGCGCCCGAGGCCTACAAGCCGACCCACGTCCGATGAACACACGCCTCTTCAGCCTCACACGCATCCCGTTCTTCCTCCCACTCGCCGGCGCAACGCTGATGCTCGGCGTCGCGATGTCGTTCACCGCGCCGTATCTGTCGCTGTTCAGCGTCGAGCAGGCGGACATGAGTCCTCTGCGGCTCGGCGTATTCATGACGCTCATCGCCGCGAGCGGCGTCGTCGCCAGCGCTTTCGCCGGAAAATGGTCCGACAGGCACGGCCACCATCGCGGATTGCTGCTGGCGGCGCTCATCGCATCGTCGCTCGGCTTTTTGCTGCTGTGTCTCGTGCGCAATTACGCCGCGCTGGTCGCGATCGGCGTCGTGTTTCTCGGCGCGGGCGGCTCGGCCATGTCGCTCGTGTTCTCCTTTGCGCGGGCCGCACTGCCCGTCGATGACGCCGCCGAGCGATCCTTCGCGCTCGCCACGCTGAGGACCGTCCTCTCGATGGCCTGGGTATTCGGCCCCTCCGTCGGCGCGCTCGTGCTGGCCGCGGCCGGTTTCTACGGACTGTTTCTGTTTGCGGCAGCCTGCTTCATCGCGTGCGGCGCAATCGTCTGGCGCATGCACGATTCGCCCAAGGGCGACGCGCACAGCGCGCCCGCGCACTATGCAGGCGATCCGTCATCGCTGCTCGAAGTGACCGCGCCCGACACCGATGAATTCGTGCCGCCGCACGCCGGTGTGTCGCACTCGCGCGCGGAAATCTGGCGCGCCACGATCGCGATGACGCTCGTCGGACTCGCCGCGAGCGCGACCATGATCGTCTTGCCGCTTTACGTCGTGCACGGCATGCACGGCACGCGCATCGACGTGTCGGTGATGCTCGGGCTCGGCGCATTCCTCGAAATTCCGACGATGCTCGCGCTCGGCGCACGCGGCTCGCGACTCGACAAGCAGCGATGGCTCGCGTCGTCCGCGGCGGTGCACATGATCTATTTCGTTGCGGTCGCGGCATCGCAAAGCGTTCAGTTCCTGATTCCGATGCAGGCCTTCAATGCGTTCGTCGTGTCGGTGATTTCATGTCTCGGCATGACCTACATGCAGGACCTCATGCCGCGAACCCCGGGTGCGGCGACGGCACTGTTTTTCAACGCATCGCGCGTCGGCTCGATTCTTTCCGGCGTGTTGTCGGGCGCGCTCGTGGCGGCGCTCGGTTATCGCGGCACGTTTCTCGTCTGCGGTGGCATCGCGCTCGTCGCGGCGGTGCTGTTCGCCAACCCGCCGTTCAGGCTCATCGCGCGGCGCCTGGTTGCCTGGTGGCAGGCGCGGCGTCAGCCGGCTCGCTGACATCGCCTGCATCGGCAATGGCAATATAGACGCACACGTCGTCCATCCAACACGCCAACATGCCCCAGCGCCTCCCGCCGCTCAATGCACTGCGTCTTTTCGAAGCCGCCGCACGCCATCGCAGTTTCAAGGTCGCCGCCGCCGAACTCAACGTGACGCCGGGGGCGGTGAGTCACGGCATCGGCGCTTTAGAAGACATGCTCGGCGTCGAGCTTTTCGTGCGCGAGCCGCGCGGGCTGTCGCTGAGCGCGGCGGGCGAGCATTATCTGCCTTACGTCGCCGAAGCGTTCTCGCTCATCGCCATCGGCACGCAAACGCTGCCCGACAAGCGCAAGCGCCGCTCCATCGCCGTCACGTGCGCGCCCACGCTCGCCGCGCGCTGGCTCGTCCCGCGCCTCGCGGATTTCCGCGCGCACTGGCCCAACGTCGACGTGACCGTCGACACCTCGCGCCGTCAGGCGGGCTTTCCCGTCGATGGCTTCGATTTCGGCCTGCGCCTCTCCCGCGGTCCGGTCGACGGCGCGTCGTGGCAACGTCTGTTCGGCGAGCGGCTCGTGCCCGTGTGCAGTCCGGCCTATCGCGCAACGCTGACGGGCGCGGACGGCATGCCCGATCTCGCGCGCGCCGCGCTCATCCACGTCGATACGGCGAGTCAGGACTGGCAGGCATGGATCGACGCGGCGGGCATCGACGGCCTCGATCTCCACGGCGGACTGCGCTTCGATACCGTCCAGCTCGCGTTCGATGCCGCCGCGGCCGGGCTCGGCGTCGTCATCGGCAGACGTCCGCTCGTTGATCGCGAACTGGCGGCGGGCACGCTCGTCGAGGCGTCCGCGACGAGCGTCGAAACGCAGACCGCCTACTGGCTCTGCGAGTCGCCGCAAGCGAGCGCCCGCGCGGACCTCGTCGCGTTTCGCAACTGGCTGATCGCGCAGGCGGCGGAGTTCATCGAAAACAACGGCGACGAAGCGAACCGTCACGGTTGAACTGCGTTCATCCGTTCGCGAAAACTTTTCGTTTGTCAGCACGGACGTTCGCCTGCGAGGATGCGCGCAAGGAGGAAAACGCGCCATGTCATCCCTGTCGAGCACTACGAACACCAACCGCGCAACGACGTGGGCGCTCATCGGCGCTGCCGCGCTGATCCTGAGCGCCGCGATGGGCGTGCGTCAGACTTTCGGGCTATTCATCGGGCCGTTTTCTTTCGATCGCGGGCTGCCCGTCACGCTGGTCGCCTTCGCCATTGCGCTGCACAATCTCGTCTGGGGCTTCGCGCAGCCGTTCGCCGGCGCCGCGGCCGACCGATACGGTGCCGCGCCCGTGGTCGCGACGGGCGCGGCCACGTTTGCCGCGGGACTCGCGCTCGCGGCCGGCGCGACTTCCGGATGGATGCTCGTGCTCGGGCTTGGACTGCTCGTCGGCATCGGCATCAGTTGCACGAGCTTCGGCGTCGTGCTCGCGACGGTCGGACGCGTCGCGTCGCCACACACGCGCAGTGTCGCGATGGGTCTCGCCAGCGCGGGCGGCTCGCTCGGGCAAGTGCTGATGGTGCCGTTCGCGCAGACAGTGCGCGTGCATGCGGGCGTGCCGGCGTCGCTCTATGCCCTCGCCTTCGTGCTGCTGCTCGCCGCGCCTCTCGGCATCGTGCTCGATCGCGCGAGCCGTCGGAGCAAGGCATCGGTGTACGCATCGGCATCGAACGAAACACACGCGATGCCGCTGCGCGAGACGCTCGCGTATGCGTCGCGTCATCGCGGCTACCGGCTGCTCACGCTCGGCTTCTTCACATGCGGTTTTCAGCTCGCGTTCATCGCCACGCATCTGCCGGGCTATCTGATGCTCTGCCACATGCCGGTCGGGCTCGGCGCGACGGCGCTCGCGCTGATCGGCTTCTTCAACATGATCGGCAGTTGGGGATGCGGGTGGCTCGGCGGACGCTGGCGTCAGCATCACGTGCTCGCGTGGCTCTATCTGATTCGCGGCGGCACGATCGCCCTCTTCGTCCTGCTGCCGACGACGAGCGTGTCCGTCGTCGTCTTCGCCGCCGTCATGGGGCTGACGTGGCTCGGCACGGTGCCGCTCACGAATGGGCTCATCGCGAAAGTATTCGGCACGCGGCATCTGGGCACGCTGTTCGGCGTCGTGTTTCTCAGCCACCAGCTCGGCTCTTTTCTCGGCGCGTGGCTCGGCGGCTATGTGTTCGACACGACCGGTTCGTATTCGCTGATCTGGGGTGCGACCGCCGTTGCGGGTCTCGTCGCGGCGCTGCTGCACTTTCCTATCGATGATCGGCCTGTCGACGAAGCATCGATCGCGGGCGTGCGGGCTTGATTGGAGCGTGTCAGAAAATGTCGCCAACCCGCTTCGCATACCCCGACAAAAGAGCCCAACATGCTCCGAATGAAACCTGACCACGCGCGATACCTCAGCGCCGCCGCGCCCAGTACGCCAGCCCCGCACATGCAATCAGCAAGCTGCCAGTGGCGAAGAACACTGAGTGCAGCCCGAACCACACGCCGATCTGCCCGCCGATCAGCGGCCCCACCACCTGCCCGCTGAACTGCGCCGACTGCAGATAACCGAGCATCTGCCCGCTGCTGTTTTCACTGACGGCGCTGCGCGCGAGCTTCGCGATGGAAGGCAACAGGCCGGCAAGCGTCATGCCCATCAGCATGCGCAGTCCGGCGAGCTGCCACCACTGATGCACGAACGCCTGCGGAATCATCGCGATGCCGGTCAGCACGAGGCATCCGACGATCACATTCCAGCTTCCGATGCGATCCGCCAGCGCGCCGAGCCGCGCCGCCGTCAACATGCTGCCGAGCGCCGAGCAGGCCATGACGATGCCCGCGATGCGCGCCACGTGATCCGCACTCACGCCGAGACTGCCGATATAAACGGTGATGACCGGTTCGATCGACATGTTCGCGACCAGCACCATCATCGCGGTCGCGAGCAGCGCGGCGACCACGACATGGTTCGTGCGTGGCGCATGCGTCGAAGCCGCGTGCGACGCGCGCTTCTTCGCATCGTCGGGATGAAAGTCCTCTCTCACGAGAAAGATCGTGGCGAGCGCAGCCACCGTAATCATTCCCGCGCCCGCAAAAAACGTCCCGCGAATGCCGATCAATCCCGGCAGCATTCCGCCGATGAGCGGCCCGGCGAGATTGCCCGCGAGCGCGCCCGTCGACAATATGCCGAGCGCCCAGCCGGCCCGCTCGCGCGGCGCCTGCGTGCCGATCATCACGGTCGAGGCCGAGGCATAACCGCCGATCAACCCCGCGAGCAGACGCAACACGACCAGTTGATGCACCGAATGCGCCACGCCGATCAACGACATCACGACGGCCATGCCCACTGCCGCGCGCACGAGCATCGGCTTGCGGCCGTAGCGATCGGCGAGGCGTCCCCAAAGCGGCGCGGTGACGGCGGTGCCGAGAAACGTCGCGCTGAACGCGACGCCCGACCATTCGATCACCGCCGCCTGCGATTCCACGCCGAGCTGCCGGACATACAGCGGCAAGAACGGCAGCAGCATGCTGAGGCTCACGAGCGTCGTGAACGAACCGAACACGCAGACGGCGAGATTGCGCCGCCAGTACTGTTCGTTGCGTTCGGCGTAACCGGGCGGCACCGATGCGGAAATAACCTGGCTCATTTCGACCTCAACGCGGCAATGAGATCGATGGCGAGCGCAATCGCAAGCGCCCCCGCCCCGATCCCGAACAACAACCGATAATTGCCGCCGCTATTCGAAAACAGAAACGAGAGACCGTAAGCCGCGAGCGCCTGCAACACGGCGAATCCCGTGGTCGCGGTGCGCCACGCGCCCTTTTGCGCCGCCGGATGATGCCCGAGCAGTTCGTTCACGCGGCCGAGCACGAGCGGCACGATGCCCGGCGTGAACGCACCGACCAGCACGCTCGACACCATCAGCACACCCGAACTCGACGAAACCGCGGGCAGCGCGACGGCCACGAGCTGAAGCAGATACGCCACGCGCAATGCAGGCCCGAAGCCGGCGCGGTCGGCGAGATGGCCCGCGAGGAGCGGTCCGGCCATCGCGCCGAGCCCATACAGCACCCAGAACTCCGCGCCCGCGTCGACACCTTTGCCGAGACCACGCGCGACGAAATCGACGAGAAAAATCATATGCGGCACGAGACCGACCGCATTGAGCGCGTACTCGACGAACAGCGCGCGCAACGCGGGCGGCGACGGCGCCTTCGCATGGCGGTGTTCGTTCGCGTGCGCGGAGGCAGGCGCATCCTGCGACGGCCATCCGTTCCACGCGACGATCGTCAGCAGCGACGCCACCACCGCGAGCCCGAGCCAGGTCTGCGTGAGCCCTTGCCGAAGCAGCAGCGGCACGATCGTCCCCGACGCCGCGATGCCGAGCCCGATGCCGGTGAAGATCGCACCGCTCGCGAACCCGCGGCGCGACGGCGCGACATGCGCAATGATCGTCGGCGCGGCGAGCAACATCAACGCGCCGCCGGAAATGCCCGACAAGAACCGCCACGTGAAGAACCAGAGAAACGAAACAGGAAACGCGCACGCGATGAAGGCGACGGTCGCGAGCACCATCATCGCGCGCAGGACGGTCGCGGCGCGCGCGTGCCGCGCGAGCCAGCCCGCCGCGAGCGCGCCCGCGAGATAGCCGCCGAGATTGGCTGCGCCGAGATACGCCGCCGTCGACGCCGGAAACCAGTGCGCGCCGATGATCGCCGGCAGAAGCGGCGTGTAGGCAAAACGCGCAAGCCCGATGCCGATCAGACTTGCGCTGGCGCCGGCGAGCATGCCGCGCCAAAGATGGAACGGCTCGGGTTCCGGTCGATTCAAGACTGCGTATCGCATAGCCCCTCCACTACGGCTTCGAGCGCGGCCTACGCGCGCTTCGATGAAGGCCAGTCTATATTCGATCGAATGTGGAGAGAATCGACGCCCGCAGGAAGACAATCTTCCGTTATGCGGTTGAATCGATCTGCAATTGCTTGAAGTGACGCCGCAACCGCGGCGTCGCGAAATCGACGAACGCGCGCACCTTCGGCACCGACAGCCGTCCGTGCGGCGTCAGAAGATGCACCGGCAACGGCGCATGTTCGCTATCCGGCAGCACGATGCGCAGCGTTTCGTCCCTCACTTCTTTCGCGACGTGATAGGAAAAAAGCCGCGTGAGGCCGTGTCCTTCGACGGCGGAGGCCACCGCCGCGCGCACCGTGTTCACGATGAAACGCGGCGTGAACTGCACGACTTGCGGGATCGTCGAGCCGCCCGAAGTCGGAAAGCTCCACGAATCTAGGCCGAAGTGCGTCATCGAGATGATCCGATGTTGCGCGAGATCGGCAGGCTGTGCGATGCGCGGATGCTTCGCGAGATAGCGCGGCGACGCGGCCACGACGCGCCGCACCTCCCCCACGGGAATCGCGATCAGTGTCGAGTCCGACAGATGCGCGATGCGCAGCGCCACATCGATGCCTTCGTCGATCAGGCTCACGGGCCGGTCGAGCATTTGCAGGCGCACGGACACGGCGGGAAAGCGCGCGATGAAATCGTCGAGCATCGGGCGCAGCAGGTCTTCGCCGGCGGCGACGGGCGCGGTGATCGTCAGAAGCCCGCGCGGCGCGGAACGTTCGTGCGCGATCAGCAAATCGGCTTCTTCGAGATCGACGAGGATGCGGCGGCACGCGGCGGCATAACGTTCGCCGGCTTCGGATAGCTTGATCGTGCGCGTCGTGCGATGCAGCAAGGCCGTGCCGGTGTGTTCTTCGAGAAAGGCGATCGCGCGGCTCACGGCGGCGGGCGAGCGGCCGAGCCGCCGCCCCGCGCCCGCCAGACTGCCCTCGTCCAGCGTGGCGATGAAGACTTTCATCGCGTCGATTCGGTCCATGTCGGCTCGTTGCTTCGATTGATCGATGAAGCGCCAAGTCTACCGGACCGAATCGCCGATGCGCGCCGATGAAATGCGTCAGACCACCGTGATCGTCACGTCGATGTTGCTCTTCAGCGCCTTCGAATAAGGGCAGGTCTGATGGGCCAGGTTCGCGATTTCCTCGGCCACCGCGCGCTCGATGCCCGGCAGGCTCACGTTCAGGCGCGCGCGCAGCAGATACGCTTCGCCCGCCAGGCCGAGGTCCACTTCCGCATCGACTGCGGTGTCGGCGGGCAGCCGAGTCTTCAGCTTCGCGGCGGCCTTGCCCATCGCGCCGATGAAACACGCGGACCAGCCCGCCGCGAGCATCTGCTCGGGATTGGTGCCCGCGCCCGCCGATCCGGGCGGCGAGAGTTTCACGTCGAGACGGCCATCGGTGCTCTTCGCATGGCCTTCGCGGCCTCCGACGACGCGGGTTTTGCCGGTGTACAGGACGGTGTCGATCTGGGTCATGATGCGTTCCTCGTGTGTGTTCGAAAGGTCAATGGATCAGTGATGCGCAAAGAGCCTGGCCGCGTCGTTCGTCGACGTGCCGCGCAAGCCCGATTGCGAGACCGTGTCGGTCATGCCGCCATACGACTGCATGGGCATCGCGGCGCTTTCACTGGCGATGGTCTGCGCGCTCACGCCGCGCTGCGAGGCGGGCGCGCCGGCGAGCGGGTCGTAGTGCGGCGCGGGACCGTAGCCGCTGCTGGCGAACGCGGAACCGGCGGCGATGGCGCTGACGGCGATGACTGCGGCGGTGACGAATTGCTTGATCATGATTGGGCCTCTATGAGTAATGTCCGTCGATATTCGGTAATAAGTTGACAAGCCGATCAGCTGCCCTGATACAGACTGCGCAGCGCGGCGATCTGGCCATCGCGCTGTGCCTGAACCAGTTCGCGCTTCACTTCGGCGCGGGTCTTGCCGGCGTTGTTCTGGCTCGCCACGGCCTGTTGGGTCTGCACGTTCACCGGGGTGTTCGGCACGGCGGCATGAGCGACACCGGCGACAGCGCTGGCGACGAGAGCGAAAGCAACGATGGTGGATTTCATGGTGTTTCTCCTTGAGCGGATCGATCGGTCAGTTAGATGAGTCACGGCACTCGGGCTTCGCGGTGTGCGTCTTGCGTTTCACTCGTGAGCCGTCGTTGTGTGTATTTGAAGCCCCGCAGGTATCTGGCTTGTGTCCGGGATGCGGGCCTTGTGCAATGTTTTGTATCGCGTGCATTCCAGATACATTGCGATACGGAACCCGGCTTCAGCGCTCGGCCAAAAGCTTCCGGATCGCCGCTTCGGTCTGCGCGTAATCGCCCTCGCCGACGTGCGTGTAGGCCACTTGCCCGTGCTTGTCGATCAGATAGAACGCCGGCCAGTACTGGTTGCCGTACGCGGCCCACGTCGCATAGCGGTTGTCCTGCGCGACGGGATACGTGATGCCGAAGCGCTCGATCGCGCGCTTCACGTTGTTCGTGTCCTGCTCGAACGGAAACTCGGGCGTATGCACGCCGATGACGACAAGCCCCTTGTCCGCATACTGCTGATGCCACGACTTCACAGCCGGCAGCGTGTTGACGCAGTTGCCGCACGCGAAGGTCCAGAAATCGACGAGCACGACCTTGCCGCGCAACTGCGCGAGCGTGAGCGGCTCGCTGTTGAGCCAGTTGTCGATGCCGGCGAATTCCGGCGCGGCGGTGAAATGAGTGCCGGCGCTTGCGGGCGTTGCGGCGTGCACGGGCGTGATGGCCGCGCAGGCTGCCAGGCCGGCGCACGCGGCAGCGTTCTTGATGACGGCGAGCATGACGAAGTCCTTTGAATGCGGTGGAGATCGGAGCGGCGCGTCATGAACCGGTCGCCCCGGCAGGCCGACGTTCGCATCGGCATGACCGCATTGGACTGCGCGCGCGTATCGCGCTTGTGTCGGACAAGGGCGCGCAGCGCAATGTTATGTGTCGCGCGACATGCGAGATACACTGCGATACAAAACTTCCGCTGAACCGCGCTATAACGCAGTCATCGCATCATCAGCGGGAGCTTCGAATGAAACGCATGCTGGCGGTGCTCGCCTTTCTCGCAGGCGGCATCGCGACGGAAATGGCCCATCCGGTTCAGTGTCTGCTGGTTAGCCCGAGCCGGGTGCAACTCAAGCGTCAACGACAACGATCCATCGATGGAAACCACTGATCACGTATTGATCGTCGACGACGATCGCGGCATTCGCGAACTGCTCGCCACCTACCTCGAAAAGAACGGCATGCGCGTGTCGCTTGCGGCGAACGGACGCCAGATGCGCGCGGTGCTGGAGCAGCAAGGCGCGCCGGATCTGATCGTGCTCGATCTGATGCTGCCCGGCGAAGACGGTCTCGTGCTGTGCCGCGAGCTGCGCGCGGGCAAGTACCGCGACGTGCCGGTGCTGATGCTCACCGCGCGCAACGAGGAAGCCGATCGCATTCTCGGTCTCGAAATGGGCGCCGACGATTACCTGCCGAAACCGTTCGCCGTGCGCGAGCTGCTCGCGCGCATCCGCTCGGTGCTGCGCCGCACGCGCATGCTGCCGCCGGGAATGGAAGTGAGCGAATCGTCGCAAATGCTGGCGTTCGGCGACTGGCGCCTCGACACGACCGCGCGTCACCTGCTCGATGCCGAAGGCACGATGGTCTCGCTGTCCGGCGCTGAATACCGGCTGCTGCGCGTGTTTCTCGACAATGCGCAGCGCGTGCTCACGCGCGACCAGCTCCTGAACCTGACGCAAGGACGTCAGGCCGATGCCTTCGATCGCTCCATCGATCTGCTCGTGTCGCGTCTGCGCCAGCGCCTGCGCGACACCGCCCGCGAGCCGCGCTACATCAAGACGCTGCGCAGCGAAGGCTATGTGTTCTCGGCGGAAGTCAAACCGGTCGAGTCTTCGCAATGAGCACGGTTTCACCCGCTTCCCTGCTGCACTGGCCGCGCACGCTGTTCGCGCGGCTCGCGCTGATTCTCGTCGTCGGGCTGGCGCTCGCGCAGACGTTCTCGTTCCTTCTGACGATGCGCGAACGCGACGATTCGATGACCCACATGATGATGGGCTACGTCGAGCGCGAAGTGGCGAGCTCGGTCGCGCTGCTCGATCATCTGCCGCCGGACGAGCGCAAAGAATGGCTGCCGCGGCTCGCGCGCCGCAGCTATCAATTCATCCTCGGGCCGGGCGTGGCCGGTGCGCCGCCGGATGCCGCGTTGTCGGAGCGCTTCGCGCGTTCCATCGGCGAAGGCATCGGCAAGCGCTATCCGCTGACGGTCAATGCCGTGCCCGGCGACAAAGAGCGCTTTCAGGTGCATCTGCGGCTGTCGGACGGCTCGCCGCTCACCATCGACATGCGTCCGATGGTCGGCATGCCCTTATCCGGCTGGTTGCCGCTGGTACTGGTCCTGCAACTGATCGTGCTCGGCGCGTGCTGCTGGCTCGCGGTGCGCCTCGCGACGGGCCCGCTCAAGCGCCTCGCCAATGCCGCCGATACACTCGGCCCCGATCTCAAGGCCGAACGCCTGCCCGAATCCGGGCCGGAGGAAGTCGCGCGCGCCGCGAAGGCATTCAACGCTATGCAGGACCGCGTTTCGACATACATGACCCAGCGCATGCAGATTCTCGCGGCGATCACGCACGATCTGCAGACGCCGATCACGCGCATGCGCCTGCGCGTCGACGTGATGGACGACGAGTCGACCGGCGCGAAGCTCCAGCAGGACCTGAAGGAGATGGAATTGCTCGTGAAGGAAGGCGTGACCTACGCGCGCACGTTGCACGGCACGAACGAAGCGCCGCGCCGCATCGATCCGGATGCGCTTTTCGAAAGCATCGTCGACGACTACCTCGATGCCGGGCAGTCGGTGACGTTGCGCGGCAGCATCGGCGGCGCGCTGATGGCGCCTCCGCAGGCGTTGAAACGTGTCGTGGGCAATCTCGTCGATAACGCGATCAAGTATTCCGGCGCGGCGGAGATCGAAGTCTGCACGCGCAACGATGGGCGCGCCGTCATTGCCGTGCTCGATCGGGGCCCGGGCATTCCCGACGAATCGCTGGAGGCGGTGTTCGAGCCGTTCGTCCGGCTGGAAGGCTCGCGCAACCGGCAAACCGGGGGCACGGGGCTCGGGCTCGCCATCGCGCGGCAACTCACGCTCGCGATGGACGCCTCGCTGACGCTGCATCATCGCGAAGGCGGCGGCCTGGAAGCGCGTCTCGTGTTGAAGAAGGCGGCGTAACTCGCGCGAGACCGTATCGCGTTCGCGATGAGCGCGACGTCACCGATCCGCGCCGATCATCGCCCCGACAGGCGTCTCGCGATGAGCAGCGGCAAGCGCAGCACGAAGCCGAAAAAAAGCCGCGCATGCATCCACGTGAGCAGCAGGTTGTCGCGGCCATAGTGGAAATGCGAGACGCCGCCCTCTGCCGGCGTGAAGTAGCGCACGGGCGCGTCGAGGTTGATCGGGCGCACGCCGCGCCAGCACAGACGCACCACCGCCTCGGGATCGAAGTCGAAGCGGCGCATCCACGTTTCCTTTCGCATCAGCGCGGCGAGCGGCTCGATCGGGTAGACGCGAAAGCCGTACAGCGAATCGCCAATGCCCATCCAGAGCGTCTCCAGATTCGCCCAGCCGTTCGAGATGCGCCGGCCCTGCACGCGCAATTGCGGCGCGCTGGCGTCGAATCTCGGGCGGCCGAGGATCATCGCGTCCGGCGCGCGCATCGACGTTTCCATGAACGTGCTAATCAGCGCGGCGGGATGCTGGCCGTCGGAGTCCATCGTCAAAGCGTGAGTGAAGCCGAGTCTCGCGGCTTCGTCGAGGCCCGCGAGAATCGCCGCGCCCTTGCCGCGGTTCTCCGGCAGCACGATCACGCGCAGGCCCGGATCGGAGTGCGCCATCGCGGTGAGGCGTTCGGCGCTGCCGTCCGTGCTGCCGTCGACGACGACCCAAACGGGATTCCACTGCGCCCGCGCGCCGCGCACGGTTTCGTCGACTTTCTCGCCGGGGTTGTAGCTCGGAATGAGGACGAGATGCGTGGACGATGCGCGTGTCGAAGGCATTGAGCAAAGCGGGGAGCAAAAGAGATACGACGAATTCTAACGTCTGCCGGCGCGGCGGCTTTCAGTCGCGCGAACGATGCGGGTCGAGTTCGCCCGCATAGAAACGCTGCAATTCGGCGATGAACGCCTGCAGCGCGGCATGATCGCGGCCCGGCGGCGCGAAGCGGCGGCCGAGCGTCACGCGGTACGTGATGGGCAGTGCGGGCTTTCTGAAGATCTGCCAGCCCTTGCCGAGAAACCCCGAATCCGTCTCGATGATGAGCGTCTGCACCGGCACCTGCGCGCGCCCCGCGATCAGCGCGATGCCGCCCTTCAGCGGATTCACGGACGCGTGCTCCGTGCGCGTGCCTTCGGGAAACAGCAGCAGCGGAGCGCCGCGCTGCAATTCGGCGACGGCGGCGCGAATCAGTCCGACCGGCGTATCGTTGACGATATAGCCCGCGAGCAGCGCGCCCGGCCCGAGAAACACGTTGCTGGCGACATCGCCCTTCATCACGCAACACGTATCGGGCACGCGCGACGCGATCAGGAGCGCGTCGAGCAGGCACGGGTGATTCGGCGCGAGGATCATCGCGGACTCATTTGCAAGCGAGTCGAGCCCGGAGAGATCGAAGCGGCATGCGCCGAGCGTGCGCAGGAGCACGAAGTAACCGTGCCACACGCGCTGCACGACGGTGCGCCCGACGCGCCGCCCGGCATCGGCGGAAAGCACGCGCCGCAGGATCGACGCGAACGGAAACCACGCGAGGCACACGAGCGCGAGCACGACGAGCGCGAAATAGAACGCCACGCATTGCCACGCGGCTTCGAGCGTCCGGCGAGGCGACGCCCTCTCGCCCGCGCCGCCGATTTTCCGATGGGCGTCACTCATCGCTCGCCACCATTTTCGACGACTGCCCGAACACCCACGCCACCGCCACGCCGCCCGAGAGCGCGCTCTTTTGCCCGACGAGCGGGCTATCGCCGAAGCTCGCGCCGGCGAGGTTCGCGTAGCGCATGAACGCGCCGACCCAGTAACGGCTGAAGCGCCGCGACATCGACACGAGCGCCTGCGTGCCCGCGTAGCCACCGTGCGCCTGAAACGCGGGACGGCCGGGCGTCGCGTATTGCGGGGCGACCGTGTAGAAGTGGTCGCTGTATTTGCCGTCGGCGAACATCGGCCCGGCAAGCATGCCGACGCGCAGCCCCGACACGCCCGCGACATCGATCAGATCGAGATTCAGGTTCGGCTCGAACTGCCAGCCGACCGTCTTCGGCGACGATTCCAGCGTGATGCCCATGCGCACCGGCAAGCGCAGATCGAGCAGCGTGTCGCGCGATGGCGAGCGCCACAGGTGCACTTCCATCGACGGGCCGATTTCGATCGTCGGCTTGAGATCGGGCATCCCGGCGCGCGCGTTGTCGTCGCGGCTGGAAACGGGCAGCGAGCCGAGCAGGCTGATATTGAAGTTGATGCGGTCGGTGTCGAGCAACTGGCCGCGCACGCCGTCGCGATCGGCGCGGAAGAACTTGCCGCGATAGATCACGTAGGGGAACGGAAAGACCCACGCGCGCGTCTGGTCCGAGCCCGGATAGTGGGGAAACGCCGCGACGCCCATGCCGAGGCCGAGCTCCCACAACGGCTTGCTCGGCGGCGGCGCTTCACCGGCGCACGCTGCCGTGCTCGCGACGAGCAACAGCAGGGGCAGCAGGCGCGCAAGAAGCGACGAGCGAAATCCCGGCATCGTGATCAATTGGCCGAAAGCTCCGCGCGTTTCGCGTCGCTCAGATTGCGGCGGCGCTGGCGATAAGCGCGCAGCGAATTGCGCCAGTCGAGCGCGGCCGAGACGTAATAGATGCCCTTGAAGGCGCGCAGCGAATGCCAGATCGGCGTCGTGCCGAAAATATCGCCCGCGAGCAGCGACAACAGCGCTTCCTTCATGCGCAGCGGGTTTCTCGGGCCCATGAAGAGATTGCGCATCGTGGGCGAGGTCATGCGGTAGATGAACCACGAAAACTCGCGCGGGCCGTGGCGCACGTCGCGGTCGAACTTCGCGAGCGCGGCTCGCGCGCTGGCGGGATTTTTCAGCGCCGTGTCGATCGCTTCGGCGCCCGCGAACGCGCTCTGCATCGCGAGCATCACGCCGGACGAGAACACCGGGTCGATGAACGCGAATGCGTCGCCAAGCAGCAGGAAATTGCGTCCGTGCGTCATGTCGCCGGTGTACGAGTAGTTGCCCGTCGCGTGGACTTCGCTGATCAGCTCGGCGTCTTCGAGCCGCTCGGCGAGCGGCGCGCACAGCGCGATGGTGTCGCGGAAGAACGTTTCGACCGACGTGCCCTTCGGACGCCGCTTCAGATACGCCGGCCACACGACCGCGCCGATGCTCGTCGCGCCGTCCGCGAGCGGGATGAACCAGAACCAGCCGTGCTCGAACCAGAACACGGTGATGTTGCCTTCATTCTGACCGACGTTCCGGCGGGCATTCCTGAAATGGCCGTACAGCGCCGACGAATTGTGGCGCTCGTTGCGGCGCTTCGTCTTGAAATGATTGGCGAGCAGCGTATCGCGCCCCGACGCATCGACGACGAAACGCGCGCGCACTTCCTCGATGCGGCCATCGTCGTGCTCGGCGCCGATCGTCGCGCTGGAACCATCCGGCGCGAACACGACGTCGCGCGCGCGGCAGCCTTCGCTCACATGCGCGCCGTGCTTCGCCGCGTTGCGCAGCAGGATCTCGTCGAGCTCGGAGCGGCGCACCTGATACGCGCTCGGCATCGACTTGTCCCAGGCATCGGCGAAGAGAAAGCGTTGCATGCGGTCGCCGTGTTGCGGCGATACGAACTCGGCTGCGAGCTTGACCATGCCGATCGCGCGCACTTCATCGGCGACGCCGAGCCGTTCGAAAAGCCGCAGATTCGCCGGCAGAAGCGATTCGCCGATATGAAAGCGCGGATGCCGCGCCTTCTCGAGCACCCGCACGCGATAGCCGCGGTCCGCAAGCAAGGTCGCCGCCGTCGAACCGGCGGGTCCGCCGCCGATCACCGCCACATCCCAGGTTTGAATCGCTTCGCTCATTGCGCTCCTTTCGATCCGATTCACGCGATTCCGCCGTTGATCGACAAAACCTGTCCCGTGACATAAGCCGCCGCGTCCGACACCAGATATGCGACCATGCCCGCGACCTCCTCCGCCGTGCCCGGGCGCTGCGCCGGCACCAGTTGCCTGATGCGCTCGGGCGGAAACGCGTTGCCGAGCATCGGCGAATCGACGACGCCGGGCGCCACCGCGTTCACCGTGATGCCGCGCGATGCAAGCTCCTGCGCGAGCGCGCGCGTCGCGCCGATCAACCCTGCTTTGGCCGCCGCGTAATTCACCTGCCCGCGATTGCCCATCAACCCCGAGAGCGACGACATATTGACGATGCGTCCCCAGCGCGTGCGGATCATCGGCATCAGAAGCGGCTGCGTGACGTTGAAAAAACCGTCGAGCGTGACGTCGAGCACGCGTTTCCATTGCTGGCGGGACATGCCGGGCATCGGCGCGTCGTCGTGGATGCCCGCGTTGTTCACCAGAATCTGCACCGGGCCGTCGGCGAGGATGCGCGCAATCGCGGTATCGGTGGTGTCGGGATCGGTCACGTCGAAGGCGATTGCATGCGCCGTGCCGCCCGCCGCGCGAATGGCTTGCGCGCAGCTTTCAGCGCGCTCGATGCCGCCGTTCGCGTGGATCCAGACTTCGTGCCCGGCCGCGCCCAGCGTCCGGCAGATGGCTTGTCCGATCGCGCCGCTGCCGCCTGTCACGAGCGCGCGCATGGCGTGGCTCCCGTCATCGATTGCATTGCACGTTTCCGTTTCGATGTTGCGCGGCCGCACCGGCGAGCGCACGAGCGTGCGCGTCGTTCAGTTCCGATGCGGCGGATTTCACTTGCATGACAGCGGCGGGCAGCGCATGAAGCCGCGGCCCGCCTTATCGTGTGCGATGCGCGGCGACGTGCGCCGCAAGCGCGCCGAGGCTCGCGAAGATCGTCTCGTTGTCCGGATCATCCGAGCGCAGCTCGAAGCCGTATTTCTTCGAGATCAGGAGCGCAATCTCCAGGATGTCGATGGAATCGAGCCCGAAGCCTTCTTCATACAGCCGTGTATCGGCCGAAACCGCCTTGGGATCGACATCCTCGAGATTCAGTTCGGCGACGATCAGCTCGGCCAGCTCTCTTTCCAGTTCATTCATCGTATGTGCGGACCCGCGCAAAAACGCGCGTCAGGGGCGGCTCGAAAGACGTACGCCCCGGGTTCTCCGCACGCCGCCGGCCGCCTGTTATCGAGATAATTGCGGTGGCGAAATTCTAGTCGAAGCCCTCCGGGGCGCCTAGTAGGAAAGGTAACCGGCCGAAAGGCGTGCAGCAGCACGATATTTCCGAGGAAAATCAGCCGTTTCGCCGCCGGGCGGGCCCCTGCGCCGGTAGGGTAAAATTCGCCGGTCTGACGAATGTAAGAGCATCGAACAAACGGTTACAGACCGGTCGCGCACCCGCGCGGGAAAATGATCGTCAGGCAGGCGACTGCCGAGTTTTTGTTCATTAACCGAGCGTTCTGGCAAGAGCGCCGCAGCCGCAATCCATGTTGCATACCTTTTTCCTTCGATCCGCGTCTTTCAACCGGCCTTCATGTGCGTCGCGCGACGCGGGAGCGCGCCGATGAGCGCGGTCGGCTTCGTTCGCGCGGCGGGCGTCGCGGGCGCGATCGCCGCTTATCAACTTGCCGCGCACCATGCCGCTTCCGCGCCGGGCGCACACGGGCTGGGTCTCGCGCTCGTCCTGGCGCCAATCCTGCTCATCGCGCTGAACGCCGCGTTGCGCTCGCCGGCGCGTCCGTGGCTGGTGCCGCTCTGGGCGCTCGCATGTACCGGGTTGTGGCTGGCGCGCGCGCCGCTCACCGCGCATTTCGGCTGGGGCTTGTGGGCCGAGCACGCGAGCTTCAATGTCGCGCTCGCGTGGATGTTCGGCCGCACGCTCGTTCACGGCCGCGAGCCGCTTTGCACGCAATTCGCAACCATGGTCCACGGCAAGCTCGAACCCCGTGTCGCGCGCTATACGCGGCGCGTCACGGCGGCGTGGACGGTCTTCTTCGTCGCGACCGCGGTCGTGTCGACGGTGCTGTTCGCGTGCGCATCGATCGTCACGTGGTCCACGTTCGCCAACTATCTCGCGCTGCCGCTCGTCGGGCTGATGTTCGTCGCCGAATATGCGTGCCGCCGCATCGCGCTGCCGGACATGGAGCCGTCGAGCATCATGGACGCCATTCGCGCCTACACCCGTTCGATGCAGATGCGTCGCAGCGGGGCGCAGTAATGTCGTCGAACTCATCGCACATGCAGACCTTTCCGCTCGTTTTCCATTCGTCGCCGGATCAGACGATCGCCTGGCGCGACGGTGCGCCCGTCACCGTGCGCGCGTTTCTCGCCGACGTGCGCGCACTCGCCGATGCACTGCCCGAAGGTCAACACGTGTTCAACGTCTGCACGGATCGCTATCGCTTCACGGTGAGCCTGTGCGCGACGCTCGTCGCGGGCAAGACGAGCCTGCTGCCTTCGACGCATACGCCCGACATGGTCCGCGCGCTCGCCTCGTTCGCGCCGGACGCGTTTTGCCTGCACGACAACGACGATTGCGCAATCGATCTGCCACGCTTTCGATATCCGCAAACCGCCCCGTCCGACGACGCGGCGCGCGAGACGGCTGTCCCGCACATCGACGGCGCGCGCGTCGTGGCTTACGTGTTCACGTCGGGTTCGACCGGCGTGCCGGTGCCGCATCGCAAGACGTGGGGCTTTCTCGTGAAGAACGTGCGCGCGGCGGCGGCGCGTCTCGGCCTGCTCGGCGAAGCGCGCGCGACGCTCATCGGCACCGTGCCGCCGCAGCACATGTACGGTTTCGAATCGACGGTGCTGCTCGCGCTGCTCGGCGGCCTCGCGTTCAGCAACCGCCAGCCGTTCTATCCCGTCGATATCCGCGCCGAACTTGCGGCGGTGCCCGAACCGCGCGTGCTCGTCAGCTCGCCGATTCATCTGCGTGCGCTGTTCGCGAACGAGGAAGCGTTGCCGCGCGCGTCGCTCGTGCTGTCGGCGACCGCGCCGCTTTCCGAGAAGCTCGCGCGCGACGCCGAAGTGCGCCTCGGCGCGCCGCTCATGGAAATCTACGGCAGCACCGAAACCGGCCAGATCGCGACGCGCCGCACCGCGCGCACCGCCGCGTGGGAACTGTTTCCGGACATCGCCTTGACGCCGCGCGCCGACGATGCCGGCGAGCAGACCGTCTGGGCCTCGGGCGGCCACGTCGAAGTGCCCGTGCCGATGGGCGACGCGCTCGAACTCATCGACCGCACGCATTTTCTGCTGCACGGCCGCAAGGCGGATCTGATCAACATCGCGGGCAAGCGCACGTCGCTCGCGTATCTGAATCATCAGCTGAACGCGGTGCCCGGCGTGATCGACGGCGTGTTCTACATGCCCGACGAAAGCCCCGCCGACAGCGAAGCCGTGCGCCGTCTGACGGCGCTCGTCGTGGCCCCGGAACTCGCGTCGGCGGATCTTCAGCGCGCATTGCGCGAGCGTATCGACGCCGCGTTCATGCCGCGCCCGCTGCTGTTCGTCGATTCGCTGCCGCGCAACGCAACCGGCAAGCTGCCGCGCGAAGTGCTGACGCAACTGATCGAACGGGAACGCAACCGCAAGGCGGCGCTGACCTTTACCGTGCCGCCGGGACACCCCGCGCTCACCGGGCATTTTCCCGGACGCCCGATCGTGCCCGGCGTCGTGCTGCTCGATCACGCGCTCGACGCGATCGGCTGCGCGCTCGGAAAGAGCTTCGGCGCATGCAGGATCGAATCTGCGAAATTCCTGAGCCCGGCCGAACCGGGCGAAGTGCTCGACGTTGCGTACGAAACGTCCGCGAGCGGCGCGATCCGCTTCACGGTTCGCGCCGGCGCTCGCACGGTGGCGAGCGGCGCCGTCGGCATGATCGACAACGACCGCCGGGACACGCAAGCATCGTGAACAAGCCGCGCAACCGCGACGACTGGGCTGACCGCCAGGAACGCAGCAACCTCGCGCTGCTGCGTTTCATGACGTGGGTGTCGCTGCGCTTCGGGCGGCGCATCGGGCGCGTGTTGCTGCGGATCGTCACCGCGTATTTCGTGGTGTTCGCGCCGCGCGCGCGGCGTGCATCGCGCGCTTATCTGAATCGCGCGCTCGGCCGGCACGCGGGCTGGCGCGATGGTTATCGGCACGTATTCTCGTTCGCGTCGACGATCCACGACCGCATCTATCTGCTCAACGAACGCTTCGATTTGTTCGATATCCGCACGCATGGCGTCGAGGATGTCGAGGCCGCGCTCGCGGGCGGACACGGCGCGTTCCTGATGGGCGCGCATCTCGGCAGCTTCGAGGTGGTGCGCGCGATCGGGCGGGCGCAGCCGCATATCCGCATCGCAATCACGATGTACGAAGAAAACGCGCGCAAGATCAACGCGATTCTCGCCGCCGTGAATCCGGCTGCGCATCACGACGTGATCGGACTCGGCAAGGTCGATGCGATGCTCAAGGTCCGCGAGCGGCTCGATGCGGGCGCGCTCGTCGGCATTCTCGCGGACCGCACGCTGCGCCAGGCCGGCGATGCCCTGAAGGAACGCGAGTTCCTCGGCACGCCGGCCGCGTTTCCGCTCGGGCCGCTGCATATGGCGGCCGTGTTGCGGCGTCCGGTCGTCTTCATGACGGGGCTGTATCTCGGCGGCAACCGCTACGACATTCACTTCGAAACGCTCGCCGATTTTTCGAAGGTCGGGCGCGGCGAGCGCGCCGCCGCCGTCGATGCCGCACTCACGCGCTATGTGGCGCTGCTCGACAAATATTGCCGGGCGGCGCCGTACAACTGGTTCAATTATTTCGACTTCTGGCAGACGAACGCCGCGCAGGAACCGGGGCAAGCGCGCACGGCCGGTGCGCGCCTGCGGGAAGTCGCGAGGGATTCCTGAGCTTATGCGAGCTTTTTACGCGGCGCTGGCCGCCGCCGTTCTTTGCGTCACGTCGACGCTGGCAGTTGCCGCCGACGCATCCTGGACGCTCGATCGCCTGATGAACACGCTCGGCGCGAAAAAATCCGGGCGCGCGCATTTTACCGAAACGCGTTATCTGAAGATCGCGCAGGAGCCGCTCGAATCGTCGGGGGAACTGGTGTTCGTCGCGCCCGATCATCTGGAAAAACACACGGCCAGCCCGAAGCCGGAGAATCTCGTCGTCGACGGCGACATGCTCACCGTCGATCGCAACGGCCGCAAGGTGACGATTCCGCTGCGCAACTATCCGGAATTGGGCGCGTTCATCGAAAGCATTCGCGCGACGCTTGCGGGCAACCGGTTCGCGCTGGAAAACGCGTACACGGTGTCGATCGACGGCAAGGGCGACGACTGGACGATGACGCTCGTGCCGACCGATTCGCGCATGAAGCAGAAAGTCAGCTCGATCACGCTCGCGGGCACCGGCGCGGCGCTCGCGCGCGTCGAGATCAGACAGGCCGACGGCGACCGCTCGCTGATGCGCCTGCAAGACGCGTCGGCGCACTGAACCCGGCATGCGCGCGGTTTCGCGGTCCTTGCGCCAGCCTGCGATCATCGTCTGGCTGTGCTTTCTCGCGGTTTGCGCGGGCGTCATCGCGCGTACGCACTTTTCCGCCGATCTCTCCGCTTTCCTGCCGCGCGCGCCCACCGAGCAGCAACGCGTGCTCGTCGAGCAATTGCGCGACGGGCTCGTCTCGCGGCTGATTCTCGTCGGCATCGACGGCGGCGACGCGACCGGACGCGCCGATGTCTCGCGCAACGTCGCGGCGAAGCTGCGCGAGGACAAGCGCTTTTCCGCGATCAACAACGGCGAGCCGGTCGGACAGGCGCGCGACGAACGCTTCGTTTTCGAGCATCGCTATCAGTTGAGCCCCGCAGTGACGCCCGAGCGTTTCAGCGTGGCCGGCCTGAAGGACGCGCTCGCCGACAGCCTCGATCTGCTGACCTCTTCCGCCGGCATGATGACGAAGGACTTGCTGCCGCACGACCCGACCGGCGAAGTCACCGCGCTCGTCAGCCAGCTGGACAGCGGCGCGCAGCCCGCCATGCAGGACGGCGTGTGGGCATCGCGCGACGGCCGGCGCGCCGTGCTGCTCGCGCAGACCGCGAGCGCCGGCTCCGACACCGATGCGCAAGCCAGCGCGATCGCCGCGATCCGCGAAGCGTTTGCGCACGCTGCGCCGGGCGCGTCGCCGTATCGCCTGCTGATGACGGGACCGGGCGTGTTCGCCGTCGATACGCGCGACACGATCATGCGCGACGTGCGCTGGCTGTCGGCGGCGAGCATCGCGCTGATCGTCGTGCTGTTGCTGGCGGTGTATCGCTCGGTGCCCACGCTGCTGCTCGGTTTGATGCCGGTGCTCTCCGGCGTCGCGGCGGGCGTCGCCGCCGTGAGCCTCGTGTTCGGCACGGTGCATGGGCTCACGCTCGGCTTCGGCACGACGCTGATCGGCGAGGCCGTCGATTATTCGATCTACCTCTTCGTGCAGTCGGCTGGGGTAGAGCGGCGCGAATCGCTGAAAGACTGGGTCGCCAGCTTCTGGCCGACGATCCGCCTCGGCGTGCTGACGTCGATCTGCGGCTTCGCATCGATGCTCTTCTCCGGCTTCCCGGGTCTCGTGCAACTCGGGCTGTATTCCATCGTCGGTTTGTCGACGGCTGGCATCGTCACGCGTTTCGTGCTGCCGCATGCGTTGCCGCAAAACTTTGCGATTCGCGACGTCTCGCGCCTCGGCAAACGGCTCGCGCGTTTCGCCGCTCATGCGTCGCGCCTGCGCGCGGCGCTCGCCGTGTTGCTCCTCGCGGCGGTCGCCATCTTGCTCATGCACCGACACGGGCTCTGGAGCCAGGAGCTGTCCGCGCTGAGCCCCGTTCCGAAAGCGAGCCAGGACCTCGATGAACGTCTGCGCGCCGATGTCGGCGCGCCGGACGTGCGCTATCTCGTCGTGGTGTCGGCGGCGAACGAGCAGGCGGCGCTCGAGCGGGCGGAAGCGGTCGCGCATCAACTTCAGCCTCTGGTCGATGCGCACGTCATCGCCGGCTATGAAAGTCCGGCGCGCTATCTGCCGAGCGACGCCGCGCAACGCGCGCGGATCGCGAGCCTGCCTTCGGCCGCGGATCTGCGCACGCGCCTCGCAGCCGCGCTGCGCGACCAGACGATCCGCGTGAAGCCCGAGGTCTTCGAGCCGTTCATCGCCGATGTCGAAGCGGTCCGCGCGCAACCGCCCCTGCGCCGCGCCGATCTGCAAGGCACGTCGATGGCGCTCGCAGTCGATTCGCTTCTCACCGAACGCGACGGCCGCTGGACCGCGATGCTGCCCTTGCGCGCGGCCGAAGGCCCGGAATTGCAGGCGCAGACAATTCGCGCGGCGGTGGCGGCATCGCAGGTGCCGGACGCGCTTTTCGTCGATATGAAAGCCGAAGCGGACCGCCTTTATCAGAACTACGTGCGCGAGGATATTCGCCTCTCGCTCGGCGGATTCGCCGCGATCGTCGTGCTGCTCGTGCTCGCGCTGCGTTCGCCGGTGCGCGCGGCGCGCACGCTGGCGCCGCTCGTCGCGGCGGTGATCGTCGTGATCGCGGGACTCGCGCTCGCGGGAAAGTCGCTGACGATCCTGCATCTGATCGGCATGCTGCTGATCGTCGCGGTCGGCTCGAACTACGCGCTCTTCTTCAACTATCGCGCGCACGCGGGCCGCGACGCGATTTCCCCGCAGACGCTCGTGTCGCTCGTGATCGCGAATCTCGCGACCGTGCTCGGCTTCGGGCTGCTCGCGCTGTCCAGTGTGCCGATGCTCAAGACTTTCGGCCTGACGGTCGGCCCCGGCGCGATCCTCGCGCTCCTGTTCTCGGCGATCCTCGCGCCGCGTTCCGGATTCTCGCGATGAACCCGCCCGGCCAGCCGCGCCGCTGGACCCCGACGCCTTTGATCGGCGGGGCGGCCGCCGTGCACGCTGGCGCGCTCGCGGCGCTCGCCGCAGCGCCCGCGACGTGGCCGTGGGCGGCAGGCGGCGTGATCGCGTCGCACCTCGCGTTGACGGCGGCGGGACTCTGGCCGCGCAGCGCGCTGCTCGGCCACAACTGGACGACGCTGCCGGAATCGGCGGGCGCATGCATCGCGATCACTATCGACGATGGACCCGATCCCGAGGTCACGCCGCGCGTGCTCGATCTGCTCGACGCGCATCGCGCACGCGCGACGTTTTTCTGCATCGGCGAGCGCGCGCGGGAACATCCGCGCATCGTCGAGGCGATCGTCGCGCACGGACACGCGGTGGAGAATCACAGCCAGCGGCATCGGCATACCTTTTCGCTGATGGGACCGGGCGCGATGCGGCGCGAGATCGACACGGCGCAAACGACGCTCGGCGACATCGCGGGAACGCGGCCGCTCTTCTTTCGCGCGCCGGCTGGATTGCGCAATCCGTTTCTCGAACCGGTGCTGTGCGGTCTCGGGCTGCATCTCGCGAGCTGGACGCGGCGCGGCTTCGACACGCGCACGGGCGATGCGGCCCTCGTCGCGCGGCGCTTGCTCGACGGGTTCGGCGCGCGCGACATCCTGCTCGTCCACGATGGCCACGCCGCGAAAGACGCGAACGGCGCGCCCGTCGTGCTGGCCGCGCTCGACACGGTCTTGCGTGCGGCGGCGGATCGCGGACTCGCAACCGTGACCTTGCGCGAGGCGATCGTGGGCTAGACTGCACGAGCCCTTCCCTCGATCCCGCCCGCATGGTGCCGAACGCGCTCATCGAAACCGCCAGCCGCCCGTATCGCGCGGCGGGCCGCTTTGCGTGGCACTTCGCGTCGGCCAAGCTGCGTCACGATCCGTTCTTCGCCTACATCCTCGCGCACGGCCTGATTCCCGATGGCGCGCGCATCCTCGATCTCGGCAGCGGTCAGGGTCTGCTCGCCGCGTGGCTCATCGGCGCGCGCGCGTGGCATCGCGATCACGCGGATCAGGCGTGGCCCGCGAACTGGCCCGCGCCGCCCGCGCCGCAATCGATCTACGGCATCGAACTGACGCCGCGCGACGTCGACCGGGCTCGAATCGCGTTGCGAGGGAATGAGGCGCGCGTTCGCTTCTTCTGCGATGACATTCGCGTGACGCCGTTTCCACAGGCCGATGTCGTCGTCGCGTGCGATGTCCTGCATTACGTCGATTCGAACGCGCAGGAAGCCGTGCTGCACCGCGTGCGCACGAGTCTCGCTTCGGGCGGCATGCTTCTGCTGCGTGTCAGCGATGCCGCCGCGGGCTGGCGCGCGAGCGTGGATCGCGCCGTCGATTTCGGCATGCAGCTCGCCCGTTCGGGACGCACCAGCGGATTGACGGTGCGCAGCGAGGCGCAATGGCTCGCGCTGCTCGGCGAGCTGCGCTTCGATGTGACGATCTGTCCGATGGGCAACGGCACGCACATGGCCAATCGTCTTTTGATTGCAAGGACCGCCGGCTGACGCGCGTCCGGGCAGAAAGACCCGTTTGTTACAATTCATCCCATTCGAAACCCGCCGCACATTGGGAATCCAAGCCGTAGTGAACCCTCTTCTGCTTACGCATTTCACCGCCACGAGCTGCGCGGGCCGTGGCCTCGAAGCGACGCTTGCCGCGCTGTCGGCGGCACGCAGCGGACTCGCCCCGTGCGATTTCCAAGGCGCCGCGCTGCGCACGTTCACGGGCCGCGTCGCCGGCATCGAGGACGCGCCGATCCGTGCGGAGCTCGCCGAATTCGACTGCCGCAACAACCGCCTCGCACAACTGGCGATGACGCAGGACGCCTTCGACGAACGCGTGCGCGAAGCGATCGAACGATACGGCGCGCAACGCATCGGCGTATTCATGGGCACCAGCACGGCGGGCATTCTGGAAACCGAGCTCGCCTACCAGCGGCGCGACGC
Source organism: Caballeronia sp. INML1 (assembly GCF_023631085.1). Taxonomy (NCBI): domain Bacteria; kingdom Pseudomonadati; phylum Pseudomonadota; class Betaproteobacteria; order Burkholderiales; family Burkholderiaceae; genus Caballeronia; species Caballeronia sp. INML1. The sequence continues at coordinate 35,733 of NZ_JALQDT010000057.1, forward strand.
GCAAACCGGCGCGCTGCCCGCCGACTTCAATTACGCGACCACGCACAATCCCTACTCGCTCGCCGGCTTCGTGCGCGCGTACTTCGGGCTGCGCGGACCGGCGGTGTCGGTGTCGTCGGCGTGCTCGTCGGGCGCGAAGGTGTTCGGATCGGCGCGCCGCATGCTCGAAACCGGCCTGATCGATGCAGCCGTGGTCGGCGGCGTCGATACGCTCTGTCTCACGACGCTCTACGGCTTCAACTCGCTCGAATTGCTCGCGCCCGGACCGTGCAAACCGTTCGACGTGAAGCGCGACGGCATTTCCATCGGCGAGGCGGCGGCGTTCGGCTTGCTCGAACGGGACGCGGCCGGCCACGCCGATGACGACACGATCCGCCTGCTCGGCATCGGCGAATCGAGCGATGCGTATCACATGTCGTCGCCGCATCCCGAAGGACTGGGCGCGCGCATGGCGATGGAACAGGCGCTCGCGAGCGCCGGCCTCGATGCAGGCGATATCGGCTACGTGAACCTCCACGGCACCGCGACGCCCAGCAACGACGCCGCCGAAAGCCGCGCGCTCACGAGCCTCTTTTACCGCGTGCCGTGCAGCTCGACCAAGGGCGCGACGGGTCACACGCTCGGCGCGGCGGGCGCGCTCGAAGCGGTGATCGCGGCGCTCGCCTTGCGGCACCAGATGATTCCGGCGGGCGCCACCACGAGCGAGCCGGACCCCGCGCTCGGTCTCGATTACGTGCTCGAAACGCGCGGCGCACCGTTGCGCGCGGTGCTCTCCAACTCGTTCGGCTTCGGCGGGACGAACTGCAGTCTCGTGTTCGGGCGCAAGGGAGCGGGCTCGGCATGACTCCATTGCTTGCTTATATCGAAGGCGTCGGCATGATCGGGCCGGGACTCGCCGACTGGCCTCATGCCGCCGACGTGCTGGCGCAGCGTGCCGCACGAGTCGCCTCGCAGACCGTGCTGCCCGCGCCGGCGAGCCTGCCGTCCGCCGAACGCCGCCGCACCGGGCCGGTCGTGCGCGCGGCGCTCGCGGCCG
>NZ_JALQDT010000058.1:0-56515 GCF_023631085.1 Caballeronia sp. INML1
CTGGCAGCGATGCTAACCCGCGTCTGATTCCGCGCGCCAGGCCAGCCCCTGCCTCGCGGAGTCATACTGACTAATGGATCGGGCGATCGGCCAAAATCGTCTAGATGTAGCGCGGCGTTCGCTATGTTGCCACTGATCGCAGGCGCTTTTATCGCCATGACCGTGCGCTGTCGACTCCGTGCGAGTCTGCGCGTCCATCAGGGAAGGGGAATGCGTGACTTCTTCGAGACTTGCCTACACCGCAGGGGCAGCACGTGCGGTGTGATCTATTTACACAGGGAGGTTCAGTGACCGCCAATTGAACTCCCGCTGACCACGGTCGATCCCGGACGAACGCCGATGAGACCGTTTTACCGGCGCGAAGTCGGGCCGAGGCGCGAACGTTCGAACGCAGTTGCGGGTCCCGCTGCGGACCTGCGCAAGGCTCTTCGGTGAGTAGCCGCGGGGGCCCCCCAAGCACGCACATTAGGCCCCCCCCGGAAGTCATCGCGTACACGTTTCGGTCTTCAATTCGCGCCCGGATGTTCACGCGGGCGTTTCCACAGCGTCGAACTGCCGAGAACTAGGTCTCGTTGGTAAGCGTGTTCACATATGCGGTCTTGACATGCTGCTCCCCGGACAAGTCACCATAGCGTTGCCAGAATCCGCGCCCTTTCGACTTCGCGACATACATCGCGGTGTCTGCATTGAGAAGTAGATCGCGCGCGGAGATGCCGTCTTGTGGAAACTCGCTGATACCGACACTTGCGCCCACGACCACCTTTCTCCCGCTCACGGGAAGGTCGCTATCGAGTGCTCGCACAATGTCCGCAGCGAGATCCGCCGCCGAATCGGAGGAATACGCGCCTTCCACCAAAACGACGAATTCGTCGCCGCCCAGTCTCGCCACCGTATGTCCCTTCGAAAGCACTTGTTGCAGACGGCCCGCCACGGCCACGAGCACGGTGTCGCCGAATGAATGACCGAACTGGTCGTTGATCTGCTTGAAGCGGTCCAGATCGACGAACAGCACGGCGAGCCTCTCGCCGTTTGCGGTCGCGTCATGCACTGCCGTGTCGAGCTTTTGCATGAACAGCATGCGGTTGGGCAGGCCCGTGAGCACGTCGTGATTGGCCAGATGCGCGAGTTGATGCTGCTTGTCGTGAAGCGCATCCACCTGGGATTTGATTTCGCGCCGCATGTGGTCGAAACAGCGCGCGAGCATGCCGATCTCATCGGTGCGTTTGAGCGGCAATGCTTCGGTCGCGTTGTCGGCAAAGAAATGCGTGGCCGCATGGGTGAGTATCTGCAGCGGCCTCGTCAGCGCGCGCGCAAACAGGATGGCGAGCAGGAGCGCTGCCAAGCTCGAAAATAGGATCATTCGCACGATCTGATCGCCGAGCAAATTGGCGCCGGACAGCACGTCCGAGAGCGGCTTGCCGAGCCCGAGCACGATGAAGCGATTGCCCGCCGACGCGCCGAACGGCCGCCTCACGAATGCGAGCACCTCGTCGTGCGCCTGCTCTGGGTTGGCGAGTCCGTTGATCAGCACGCTGTTTGCCGTGCGCTCGAAGAGCGGCTTTGTCGCGGCGAAGCTGTCCTGCATGAACACGCGGCGCCCTTTGTCGAAGCCGAACGACTGCGAAGAATCGGGATGAACGAGGAAGTCGCCCCATTCGTTGGCGAGATACACCTCATAGTCGGCGGGCAAGTCGGTCCGCAGCAGTTTGAGCAGGACCGCGAGATCCACGTCGAGCACCACCACGCCTACGACGACGCCTGCGGGCGTGGCGATGGGCGCGGCGAGGCGCAGGATGGGCCTGCCTTCGGCGTAGTGCGCGCCGTGTTCGCGATTGATGGTGATCGGGCCGATATAGACGCGTCCGGGCGCCAATGCCAAGGTGTCGAAGACGTACGCGAACTGGCCTTTTTCCTGCAGGTTGCCTTCCCGGACCTCGACGATGCCGTGTCCGTCGCGATCGAATCGTATTCTTTCCAGCCCGAAACGATCGCGCGCAATGAGCCGTGCCTGAAGATACCCAGGATGATGGAGCATGAAGCTCGAGAAGACCTGTGCAAGCCGCGCCCGGTCCTCCTTCGTTTTCAGGTCGTTCGCCGATTGTGCGATGAGCGCCGAGGACGGCATGGTGGCGAGCACGAGCACGTCGGCAGCCATGTCGTCGATGGAAACCGAGAAGCGCTGGCCAAGCAGCTCCGTCGCAGTGAGAAGATTGCGCCCCGCCTCGCCGGCCAGCATTGTGCGATTGGCGCGATACGCGTAGTAGCCGGTCGAGCCCGACGCCAGCACGCCAATCAAAGCAAGCAGCAACGACAACTTCACCATCAGTCCTGGCCGCATCATCGAAAGCGCTCCGGCCGGTCGCCCGACACGATCCGGCTCCAGAGCGACTCGCGCTCCTCGATGTTTTCCACGGGCTGGATCCAGATGAGATGAGCGCTGTCGCTGCTGTGTTCAGGTGGAAGGATCAACGTGTTCGCCAGGCCCTGTCGCTGGGTGAGCAGGGCGCTCACGTCGGGTTCGAGCATGTAGTTGATCCAGGCTAGCGCGAGCGGCCGGTTCGTGGCCGATTGGGTCATGGCCCAGCAATCGAGCCAGGCGAGCGCACCCTCTTCGGGAATGACATAACCCACATCCGCACCGGCCTTGCGCAGCAAGGCGAGTTGCTGGGTACCGTAATTGCCGAACATGAGCGCGGCCTTGTGCTGGATGAAGTACGCCGTGGCTTCCTCGGGCACGGTGTAATAGGTGAGCAGGTTACGGCGCAAGTCGACCAGTTTTCGCGCGATCTCTCGCATCTGTCCGTCGGTGAGCTGGAACGGATGCGGGTAGCCGAGTGCCAGCGCCGCGAACGAAAAGTTGTGTTGCGCGCTGTTAAAGTCGAGCACCTTGCCCTGATAGCGTGGGTTCCAGAGCTCCTTCATGGAGCGAGGCGCAATGGGAATCTGCTTGCGATCGTAGATCAGTCCCATCGACGAATACGTGAACGGGATCGCGTAGATCTTGCCGTTCGCGGTGAGTCCGTCGATCGACGAGACCGCGCGAAACCGCGGCAATTGACGTTGCGTGTTGGGAAGCTCTCCCAGATTGAGCGGAGAGAGCAGATTCTCCAACGTATAGCGGTGTATCTCCGCGGTGTTGGCAGCCAGCACGTCGAACGGCGGCTTGCCGCCTGTGTGCATCTTGTCCGACAAAGCTTCGTCCGAGTCTACGAAGGTCACTTGGACGCGCGCGTTGAAGCGACTTTCGAACTTCTTCACGACGTCGTTGTCGGCATAACCCGGCCACGCGAGCACCCGCAGCACGTTTTCTTGGGCGAAGGTCGGCAGGCCACACAACGTCAGCGTGAAGAAAGTGAGCGCGGCAACGGGGGGGCGCGAAGAAAAACTGACGCGCCGAAATATGCGCTTCGCAATCTCGCATCCCCAAGAGAGCAGGATGCGTCTCCGATTGGGCGGTGAGGAACCAAGGCTCATTTGGTAGACCTTCGAACTGTGACCTGATGCGTCGTTCTAAAGCATCAAGCCCGGCTGGATTCGACAAGGCTGAATGCAACGGCATCCGATATCCTGAAACGGCTCCATTGCGTTAACGGTTTCGTGCAGGCGATCTTTAGCCGCGCCGGCTCGTCCGGACGTTTGCACCGCTCATTTACCGACTGTTGCCCAACCGATGCTGAGTTTCCGAGGGGCCTCTACGAGTCACTCCCGCCCGCACCACTTTGTACCGGAGTATTCGCCCCTACATTGCTGACATAGCCCATAGGCCTGCATTGGAAGACTCAGAACGTGTAGCCGACCGATAAAAACGTCACGATCGGATCCAATTTCAGCTTGGATTCGCTCTTGACTTGCCCCACGGCAGAATTCGTCGTGAGTGTTGCGCGTGCGGACAGCCACATGTACGACACGGAGAATGCCGCCGACCAGTGTTTGGTGAAGTTGTACGAAAGTCCAGCGTTCACAACAGGTGCGAACGAGTTGCTGATATGCACGCTCGTGGGCCCCGTCAATGCCGTGCCTGTCTGTGGCGAATAGAGGAACGCACCGTTGGCCATTTGCTGGCTCAGCTTTACGTCCGAGAACCACACATACGAGGCGCCCGCGCCGACATAAGGGCGGAACTTGCTCTGCGCGCTGAGGAAATAGTATTTGAGCAGTAGCGTCGGGCTCCACTCGCGGGCCGTACCCAGTTCGCCCAGCGGCCCGAGCGTGCCTTCGCCGTTGAGATGAAACTTCGGCGGTACGCCCGTCACCGCTTCGACCGCGATGTGGTCGGTGACGAAATACTGAAGGGTCAGTCCGAATGTATCTGCATCGCTTACTGACGCGCTTGCTCCTTGTTTCGTCACCGTCTGACCGAGCGCGGTGACGTTGAAGGGGCCACTCGAATCCTGCGGTGCGAAGTGCATCCAGCCGGCACTGACCTGGATATCGCCCGCCGACTGCGCGTTCGCGCACGTCACGCCCGCCATGCTCATTGTTGCGAGGGCCGCGCATGTAATGTGTTTCAGCATCATTTCTTCTCTTCTCGTTTCAGATTTCAATCGGTAACAGGCGAGCGCGTTCACATCGCCTCAGCCACCAGGCCCGAGGCGAAGTACGCACAAAAGAAAGCAAGTGAACCGGTAGTCTCTAAACCTACAGACAGCAGTCGAGGCTTACCTTGAAATACTCGTAGCTCATTTCGATGCTGCGCTTCACCGCGTGTACCTCGTCAACGCCGGGCGCGTTGCCGAGCAGTGTCGCGACGATCTCGAGCGCTTCCCACGGATGTGCGTCGTCATAGTGCGCGTGCAGACTGAGCCAGCGCATGGCCTTGCGGCGCATCGAGGTGGGGAAGCTGTTCGCGTAGGTGTCACTGCTGCAAACAAGCGTCGACCATTCGCCCGTGACGCCCTCGATTGCGAAGTTGGTTGCGGCGATGCTCGCGGCAAGCGGGTCCCCGCTGCTGCTCTTCCAGCACCAGTGCGAAAGTGCGTAGGCGAGGGAAGGGCCGCCGCCTTTCATCAATGCGCGCTTATTGACGTCGTGCGCGGCTGCCCAGTCGACCCAGTAGTCCGCGTGGTTTTGCTCGACGCGGATGTTGCGGGTCAAATAGCGCCGCGCCAGATCCTCGCCGCGAGAATGCCCGTAGCGCAGCTTCTGAAGATTCATCGCCATGTACTGCGGAAATTGCTCGACAACCGGCCAGCCGTTGACGAGAAATGCTTCGGCCTGCCGCGACGTCAGCCTTGCTTCGCGCATCGCGGCAAAGATGGGATGGCCGATGATGGTCTGCTTGGTCTGATTTGTTTCGGTCAGCACGTCGCCCAACCAGGCTGGGTAGCTGGCGATGTCCTTCAAGTCGCCAACCCGCTGAAAAGTGGGATCCAACATCTCCTCCTACGTCATTGCAAGAAATTCAACGTTCTGCGCCCAAAGAGCCGGTCGGCCCACATGGAACCCCTGAACGAAATCCACGCCCATCGTGCTTAATGCGCGCAGGATCGCTTCGTTCTCGACGTATTCCGCGATGGTCAGACGCCCCATCGAATGGCCGATGTCGTTGATCGCTGCCACCATGTCCTTGCTAACGGCATCTTTGAGCATGTCCTTGATGAATCCGCCGTCGATCTTGATGTAATCGACCGGCAGGTGCTTCAGATAGCCAAACGAAGACATGCCCGCGCCGAAGTCATCGAGCGAAAACTTGCAGCCGCGCTTCTTCAACGTGCGGATAAAACGCGCGGCGGCTGCGAGATTGGCGATCGCGGTGGTTTCGGTCACTTCGAAGCAGATGGACTCAGGGGCGATGGGGCTGAGTTCGAACTGTTCGGTCAGGAATTGGAGAAAGCGCTCGTCGCCGATCGAGGCACCCGACAGATTGATCGCGTATTGCACGCCCTCGGGATTGCCTATCCTGGCGAGCGTCGTGAACACGGCGCGCACAACCCAGCGGTCGATCGCGGACATTAGTCCGTACCGCTCGGCAGCGGGTAGAAAGGAGAAGGGCGATACGATCTTACCGCCGTCACCGACCATGCGCAGCAGCACCTCTACGTGACGCGGATGCTGCGCGGACTCGTCGATGCCGTCCGCCCGCTGAACCGCGCGGATCTCCTGTGCGTAGAGGCAGAAGCGATTGTTCGCCAACGCGTCCTTGATGCGACCGCACCATGACATGGCGCTCGCATGACGAGTGAGTTCCTTGTCGCCGCGCACGGCCAGATGCACGCGATCGCGCCCGCGCTCCTTGGCGAGATAGCAGGCGATATCGCCGAAGCGCATCGCCGTTTCCATGTCGAGCCCCCGCAAATCGACCAAGCCGATGCTCACGCTCGTCGACAACGTGTGTGTTTCGCACGACCACTGGAACGCGGCGACCTCCTGTCGTAGGCGCTCGGCAATGCCCGTCGCAGTTTGCTCGTCACAATCGGCCATGAGCGCGGCGAACTCATCGCCGCCCAGGCGCGCGACCGAATCCTCCTCGCGAAGACACTGCCTGAAGAGTGCCGCCACCTCGCGCAGCATCGTGTCGCCGGCCGCATGGCCGTACGTGTCATTTACCACCTTGAACTGGTCGAGGTCGAGCACCATCAGCATGCAGGGACGCTGTGTGCTTTTGACGTCCGATTGCGCATCGAGCGAGGCGGACAGACGTCGCTCGAACTCGGTACGATTGAGCAAGCCCGTCAAGCCATCGTGCGACGCCTGCCACGACAGATTCGAGACGTATTCGCGCTCACGGGTCATGTTCCGCAACAGCAGCACGGCACCCGTGATCGTGTCGGACGTATCGTGCACGACGGACGTGATCGCTTGCACAACGGTCTCTGTGCCTTCTCGGTTAGTCAGCACGAGATCGGTACTCGGGTCCCATGGCTCGGTGCCGCGCAGTGCCTGTTCGATCGGGTCAACGGGCCGCCGGTCCCATTCCCGTGCGATGGAGACAAGCGCAGTCAACTCGTGCTTCACGCAACTGCCTGCTTCACGACAGAAGAGGCGCTCTGCGGCGGGGTTAATGAACTCAACGAGGCCCGATGGCCCGACGGAGACGACGGCCTCGCCGATCGAGCCCAGCGTGGCTTTCGCGCGCGCCTCGCTTCGCCTCAACGCGTGCTCCGAGGCGAGTCGCGCGGTAATGAAGCGGCGTGCGTACCACACGGACAGTGAGACCAGGAGCGCCGCGACCACGACGTTGATGGCGAACAGTAACAATGCTGTTTTTCGGAATGCGGAGCCGAGCACGTCGGCGAATGCCCGCGAAATGGGTGCAATCGCCGAATTGATGTTCCAGATTTCGCCCGTCAAAAGCTCCACTTCGACCTGGCCGGACGCGCCAGTGAGCTTGGCGAGGCGCAGTTTTTGGGCGGTCGAGACGAGCTGATCAACGAGCGCATCGCCGCGTGTCCAATATGTCACCGCGTGTTCGAAGTAGCTGACGCGGCGGAAGGTCCGAAAGACCCAGATGACTGAGCTAACGTCAGCCGCGTCGACGCCGCTTTCGAGCAGTGCCATTCGAGCCGAGCCGAGATCGGGATAGGCACCTTCGAGCGCGAGTCGGGCACGCTTCAGATTAAGCGGGTAGGCGATCGCGCTTTCATACTGACGAAAGGAAGCTTCATCGCCGGTCTGCGCATAGCGGATGAGATATAAAACTGCGTCCTTCTGGCCTTTCGACCACGTGCTCTCACCACCGATATACGCGCGAACGGACGACATAATCGAGAGGCTCGTAGCGACAAGAGCCAGCAGCGAGGCAACGACTGCCAAAAAAGGCCACGTAGTCTTCAACAACTGTCGATTGGTCTTCGATGACGCTGGCATACCGAGCCTTGTTATCGGTTTCTCTGTGCATAGCGAAGAAAATACAGTCCCCCCGCAAAGACCGTCGAATTGTTTCGAACGATCGTGTTTTGCGGTGAGATGCTGTCGCTTCGATCTATAACGGCACGAGGAATATGAACTTGAGGCCCTATTCGAAAACCCTCGAGGGTCGAATAGTACTCGTGGTAGCCGCCATCAAAGCGTTTGATAATAAGAAAGAGTGGCAACCGTTGTTTTTATCGCATGAGGCAACCGAGTCGCGACAGAATGCGCTCGCGGCATTGCGGAGTAAGGTCGAGCGGAAGGACTCGTTTCCACACTTACCCCTGTACTTTCTCAAGCAAGACATCATGGAAGACATGACGCGTTGGACGCCGACTTCCGGCATTCCACAAGGGGCGGTTGTCAGCCCCCTGTTGGCAAATCCGTATCTGCACGAGCTTGACGTGGAAATGCGCCAGGCAGGGCTGGTCATGGTGCGTTACGCGGATGACGCCGTGGTGTTATCAGCCGGTGCCTGATAGCCCCAATTTACGACGACGAACTGAGATGTGGGTATCGCGCCGAGCTATTCATCGGAGAGGATTCCGATGAGCCGCAACGCGTTGTGCTGTTCGGACGGCTTACGGGCGCATGAAGACGCTCTTTCCGCGCGTGACACGACGGCTCGCGCAGCGCGCCGGCACGCCAATCGATTCTGTTGCCTAGAGGGCCAGCTCTCGCGACACAGTCGACATGGCAAGCCCAGCCGCCGCCCGTGGCACGCCCATTGCGCATTAATGAGGCCAAAAAGGAAGGAGAATGGTCATGAGCAGCGATCGTCTGGAAGGACCGGGCAGCACCGATAAGCCGCTCGGCGATGCCGGCAGCGGAGCCAGCGGTGGTGGCTCGCTGGGCAACCAGCCAGGACCGGGCGCCGCCACAGGCGGTGATCCCGCCCAAGGAGTGCGTCAACCAACTTCCGGCGAGGCCGAACAGTCTCCTGCACAACACCGGTCGAAACAGGAAGTCTCACCTGAGTCGGGCAACAGTACCGAGTCGCCCCGCAGAGACGCCGCGCTCAAAAGAAAGTGACGATGACCGATCGCTTCGTCATGTTGGCATTGAAAAGGCTCGCGAACGGCTGCTTCCTTGTTAGGAGCGATCCATCGACATGACGAAGCCAGCGCGGCATCGTCTATTTCGATTCCGCCGGCGGCATCATCGTACGATGCACTGCTGCGTAGCCCAGCGGCGCTCGCCGTTTGGCGATCACGACAACGCGTAACAGAACCTCTCGGACCAACGCGACAGGCGCGGCCGCTGCCTGACCGCTTCCAATCAAAACGCTTGAGATGAACATTCTCCATCAGCGAAGGAATGTGGTGTAACGCAATCGATGCACCCGACAAGCGTGATACGCACCAAAGGTTTCTTACCACTCTGGACGGCCGGAGCGGTCTCAACGTCGATGATGTGGCTGGAAATGCTTGCAGCGGCGCTGTTCACCTTCAAGGCGACCAATTCGGCAGTAGAAGTCGCGCTGGTCTCCGCGTGTCGAAGTCTCCCGCTGCTTTTGAGCGGCGCGGTCATGGGCGTCGTCGCCGATGCGATGGATCGCAAGAGAATAGTGCTGCTCGGATTGTTGCTGGCGAGCGCTTCGTCGGCGACAGTAGGAATCTTGTCTTTCCTCGGGGTTCTGTCGACATGGCACCTTTGCGCTGCCGCGCTCGTGAGCGGTGTCGTCTATGCCACCGAGATGCCTGCGCGTCGGCGCATGATCGCAGAGACAGCAGGTTCGGCGATGGCCTCTCGCGCGGTCGCTATCGACAGCATGACCAACTTCGCGACGCGATGCATTGGGCCTCTGCTTGGAGGCCTGATATACGGAGCACTCGGCGTCGCGACATCCTATTTTCTCTCCGCGACGGCGTCGCTTTGCGCCGCGGCGTGCATCTTTCGACTTTCGACCGTGCATGCGCCATCCGGGCGCCTCTCCCTGACGCGGTTCCGCGAGGACCTCAGGGAAGCGTGGCAATACGCGCTCGACAGTAAAACGATCATGGCGCTCTTGATCGTGACGACAATCACGAACTTATGCGGCTATAGCTATAACGTTCTACTGACACCGCTCGGAAGGGACACGTTCGACTTGTCGGCCACGATGATCGGCGTGCTTTCGTCGGCGGAGCCTGCGGGATCTTTTGTCGCGGGCGCGATCATCGGAGGCACTCGCCTGCGAGGGCGTTCCTTTGTCTGGTTGATAGCCGGATCGAGTGTGTTTTTCCTGGCTATTGCGATCGCTGGGTTCGCAAGTTCTTTCCGATGCTCGCTGGCTTCATTGCTCGTCATTCTCTTCATCGGCGGCTTTGGTAGCGCCGCCTACAACATACACCAGACGACTATCGTGATCGAGTCCGTGCCCGGCGTCATGCGCAGTCGTGTGTTCGGTCTGGTCACTGTCGGTATCGGATGCTGGCCGCTCGGAACGCTGCTAGCGGGCCTCTTTGCGACAATACTTGGACCGACGGGAGCCTTGATCGCGCTGGGCGTCACAGGTATCGCCGGCAACAGTGTCCTGACACTTCACGCGGTGAAGGAGAGGTCGCATCGGTAGAAGGGCGAAGGGTCGCTTGTGAGCCAACGCGTCCGCGGAAGGCATGCCGAAAAGCCGCGAAAGCACCATAAAGTAAAGCGAAGGCAGTCCGTAAACAGCATGAAAGCAACGGCTTTCCCATTGGGGAAACCCTTTCGCATCTGTCTACGGAGAATCACAACCATGAAGGTAGTCACCAAACTGGGCCTGGGCTTCGGCATCGTGCTGTCGATGTTGTTCGCGGTGCTCGCCTTCGGTCTCGTCAGCATGTCGCAAATCCAGGCCCGCTTCGATGAAGTCGTCGAAGTCAACAATGCGGAAGCGAAGCTCGCACACGCGCTGAGCCTGTCGGTGAGCGACCGGATGATCGCGCTGCGCAACATCGCGCTCCTGACAGATACCGCCGCAGTCGAGACGGAGAAAGCACGCATCCGCACGCAGGCGCAAGGCTATGCGCAGGCCTACGACGCACTCGGCACGCGCTTCAGGGAAAGCGACCACACCTCTGCAAGCGAGCGCGCCGTTTTCGACAAGCTGCGCGCGAACGAAGCGGCCGCAGCGCCGATCATCGAAAAGGCGATCTCGCTTGCCGAAGCGCGCGAGCAACAGGCCGCGATTCGTGTGCTGATCGACGAGTTGCGACCCGTGCAGCGCGACTGGATGAGCACCACGAAGGACATGATCGCGCTGCAGGATGAACAGAACGATGTCGCCAACCGCGACGCCGACGCCGCCTACGCCCGCGCCAAGGCGATCATGCTCGCGCTCGGCGCGGCAGCCGTGCTCACCGGCATCGTGGCCGCGCTCGTCATCACGCGCGGTCTCACGCGCGCGCTCGGCGGCGAACCGGGCGAAGCGATGGCACTCGCCGCGCGCATCGCGCAAGGCAATCTGCGCGATGGGATCGCCGTCGACGGCCGCAGCCCCGACAGCCTGATGGTCTCGCTCGAAACGATGCGCGCGCGTCTGAACACGATCGTTCTCGGCATTCAGTCATCGAGCGTGGCGATCGCCGAAGCGGCCAGCGAGATCGCGCAAGGCACCGTCGATCTGTCGAAGCGCACGGAGTCGCAGGCCGCATCGCTCGAGGAAACGGCGGCGAGCATGGAAGAACTCGCGAGCACCGTCGCGAAGAATGCCGACAACGCCGCCGAGGGCACGCACGCCGCGACGAAAGCTTGCGGCGACGCGACTCAGGGCGGCGACACGGTCAATAATGTGGTCGCGACCATGCGGAGCATCGCGCAGGCTTCGTCGCACATGGCCGACATCATCGGCGTGATCGAAGGCATCGCGTTTCAGACCAATATCCTCGCGCTCAATGCGGCAGTCGAGGCCGCGCGCGCGGGCGATCAGGGCCGCGGCTTCGCGGTCGTCGCCGGCGAAGTGCGCGCACTCGCGCAACGCAGCGCCGTGGCCGCCAAGGAGATCAAGACGCTCATCGACGATTCGAACGCGCGCGTGTCGAACGGCTCGGCGCTCGTCGAGCATGCGGGCGGCACGATCGAAGGGCTGGTCGCGTCCGTGAGTCGTGTGACTGCCATCATGAGCGAGGTGGCGGCGGCATCCGGCGAGCAGCGCATGGGCATCGATCAGGTGAACGTAGCCGTCGCGCAGATGGATGAGGTCACGCAGCAGAACGCGGCGCTTGTCGAACAGGCGTCAGCCGCCGCGCAATCGCTCGCCGAGCAGGCCGAAACGTTGCGTCAGGCGGTCGCGGTGTTTCAAGTCGAGTGAGCCGCGCGGTCCGAGTCGATCCTCGCCAAGCGCGAAGTTCTTGCTGATGCGTCGCGGCCGGCTACGCTGCGGCGCATAGGCAAACCCGAATGCACGGAGATTTGGGTTAATGATTCGGGCGTCAGTCAGCCACGCGTTCGATCGTGGCCTTGAACGCGTGGGCCTTTGCGAGAGCATCCAGACCCGAAACGAGCTTTCCCGGATTGACCAGCGACTTCGAGCGAGCGGTGGAGCTTGTGGTCGATGCGTTGAAGGCCGGTTATCAGCGTAAGGGGCAGTGACTGGCAACCGGTGCGACGGGCGAGCGCCGCCCGCCAAGGATGCCGGGCGCATCCATGGTCTAGCTTTACGCATGCCATATGGACGTCGAATCCAGTGTGACCTTCGGCGAGCTGCAGTTGCCAATTCACGCCTGCGGCGCCTGACGCACGCGAGACGCACTCAGTGCGAGATGCTTTCGAGCGATCTTCCGAGCGTGCGCGGCCCCATCAATCCGATGGACAGCATCACGAGCAGCATCGCGCCCGCGATGAAGCCGAACACGCCGGTCACGCCCGCTTCCTTGAGCACGAACGCGATCACGAACGAACTGAACACCGCCGATAGCCTGCTCCACGAATACACGAAGCCGACGGCGCGGGCGCGGATTGTCGTCGGATAGAGCTCCTGCTGATACGTGTGATAGGTAAAGGAGATGATATTTCCCGCGAGGGTGAGCAACACGCCGAGCGTGACGATCATCACCGCCGCTGATGCCTGACTGAACAGCAGGCCCGCGACGATGTTCACGCCCGCCATGAACACGATCACATGCTTGCGCTCGAAGCGATCGGCGATCCAGTATCCGAGCAAGGGTCCGATAGGCGCGGCGAGCCCGATCACAGTCGTATAGAGCAGGCTCGATGTAACCGTCACGCCCTGCCTGACGAGCAAGGTCGGTACCCAGTTCGCGAATCCGTAGAAGCCGACCGTCTGGAAGATATGAAAGACGATCAGCATCAGCGTGCGCTTGCGATATGGCGGCTTCCACATGTCCGCGAAGCCTGCCTTCCTCGCGATCGGGTCGGACGGGCCCGGCTCGGGCAAGGGCTTTCCGAACTGGAGCGAGACGTTGTCTTCGAGGCGGCGCAGGACTTTATCGGCTTCGTCGATTCTTCCCTTGCTTGCAAGCCAGCGGGGGCTTTCCGGAAGATTGCGCCGGAAATACCACACGAAGAGCGCGCTCACGCCTCCGGCCAATGCGACCCAGCGCCACCCGTCGAGGCCGAACGGCTCGTGCGGCACGAGCAGATACGAAAGAAACGCGACGACCGGCACGGCTGAAAAGCCGACCGCCTGGCACACCGCGAACGCCCTGCCGCGCAGATGCTTCGGCGCAAGCTCGGACAGGTAAGTCCCGATGGTCACGAGTTCCACGCCGATGCCCAGCCCCGACACGAAGCGCCAGAAATTGAGCCAGAGCGCCGTGTCCTGAAACGCCATCACGGTGTTCGCGGCGACGTACCAGAGCAGCGAATACGTGAAGATCGCGCGACGTCCATAGCGGTCCGCTAGAAAGCCGCAAGCGATCGTGCCGATGAAAAGCCCGCAGAACAACGCCGCTATGAAGCTCGCAACGCCCGTCGTGCCGAAGAGGCCCGCGGTAGTCGCGCTCAGGATGCCGCTCTTCACGAGACCCGGCGCGATATAGCCGGTGAAGAGCAGATCGTAGAGCTCGAAAAAGAAGCCGAGGCTCAAGAGAAAGACGAGCTTCCACACCGCGCGCGTCGCGGGAAGCCGGTCGATGCGCGCCGAGATGCCCGCTGTGTCCGCGATTGCGGGCGCATCCGATAGCGCGTGCCCGGCGGCGTCGTGCAGACCCGAGGTGCCCTGCATGATGGCCATTGTCGTCTCCTGTATGTATTTTGATGCCGCATCGTTGGCGGCTCGATCGTGCTCACTTCGTGAAGCGCTGCTGCAACTCCGCGAACGATGCGATGCGGCCCAGAAGCGCGCTCGCCGCGACCGTCGGCGGGCTTGCGAGCCACACCTTCCCCGGCCCGGACCGGCCCGGAAAATTTCGATTGATCGCGCTGATGGTGACTTGCGTTGCCTGTGTCGATGAACCCGGCCCGCAGTTCGCGCACGCGCCGCACGAGGGCTGAAGCAGAATCGCGCCGACGCGCTCGAACGCATCGACGTAGCCTTGCGCGACGCAATAGTCGCGCACGTCCTGCGTGCCGAACTGCAAATAGAGCTTCACATTATCGGGCACACGCAGGCCGCGCTTTGCCGCCCACGCGAGCACGTCGTGATAGTGATCGAAGTCCTCGCGCTTGCCCGCCGTGCATGAACCGCCGTAAGCGATATCGACGCATGGCCGGTCATCGAGTGCGGCAAGCGCGACGCCGTTGCCCGGATCGCCCGGTGCGGCGAGCATCGGCGAGAGACGCGCGCAATCGATCGCGATGACATCGGCGTAGCGGGCGCGTTCATCGCTCTTCATCCACGGCTCGACCGTGAAATCGATGCCGCGACGTTCCTTCAGGAAGCGCACGGTTTCATCGTCGGGTGCGACGATGCCGGTGAAGCCGCCGAGTTCGGCGGTCATGTTGGTGAGCGTCGTGCGCTCGTCCGTGGACAGGCTCGCGATGGCCATGCCCGCGAATTCGAACACCTTGCCGACACCCGCGCCCGCGCGGATGCGCGCATCGGCAAGCAGGTGAAGCACGATGTCCTTCGCCGTCACGCCCGGGGGAATCGGGCCATGCAGTTCGATACGCAACGATTGCGGCACGGTCATGCGCACCGCGCCGGTGACGAACGCGTTCGCCATGTCCGTCGTGCCGACGCCGAACGCGACGCAGCCCAGCGCGCCGCTATGCGGCGTATGCGAATCCGTTCCGACGACGACCTGTCCAGGCAACGCGTACCGCTCGGCCATCATGGCGTGCGAGATGCCTTCCGAGCCTTCGTCGATAGCGCTGTTCGCTTCGTTCAGATAGCCGTGATTGCGCACATCGTAATCGAGCGCGAAAGCGCGATGTGCCTCGGACAATTCGCGCACGTTCGGCAGCAGGCCGTTACGCACATGCAGGTCGCTGCGATGCGAATACGAAAGATGATCCTCGAACGCGAGCATGCTTTGCGAGTCGTGCAGCGTGAGCGGGCGTCCGAACGTCGCGTGCAGCATGTGCGCGGCCATGCCGGTGTAGTACTCGTGGATGAAACGCCAGTCGGCGCGCACGAAAATGCCGTTGCCCGGTTCCAGCGACGCGCTCGTCACATCGGTCGTCAAGGCATGGCGCGCGAGAATCTTTTCGACGAGCGTGCGCGGCGTATCGTCGTTCGATGGTTCGCCGACGCTCACTCGTTGCATGCGCAGCTTTCCATAGCGCAGCAAGCCGCCGCTCTTCAGGATCGCCGCCGCCAACGGATCGCGATCCGCGACGAGTTCGTCGATATCGATCGCCTCGCCGCGCCGGATGCGCTCGATCAATCCGAAGTCCGAAGACGTGAAAAGCCCGAGATTGTCCGCGTTCTGCCGATAGATTCGCTCGAAGCTGCGCGCAATCACGAGGCGAATCCCTGCGTGATATTCGGCGAGCGGGCTATGCTCGCGCGATGAACCCTTGCCGTAACGCGTGCCCGCCACGGTGACCTGAAATCCGCCCGAACGCACGTCATCGATGCCAATCGGGTTGCGTCCACCCGCATGAAAGCCAACATACGGACATTGGCCGAGACGCTCGTCGAAACGCGTGAGCACATTGATCGGCGTGATTTCGTCGGTGGATACGTCGTC
The DNA here is from genome assembly GCF_023631085.1 of Caballeronia sp. INML1. NCBI lineage: Bacteria > Pseudomonadati > Pseudomonadota > Betaproteobacteria > Burkholderiales > Burkholderiaceae > Caballeronia > Caballeronia sp. INML1. The sequence goes on from NZ_JALQDT010000058.1 coordinate 15,903, forward strand.
GCGCAGCGCGCCTGCTTCGTCGAGCGTCAGGTCTTCGCCCGCGAGTTGCCGTTCGACCCTCGCCGGGTCTGCGCAAAGAAACAAGATTCGCCCGCTTGGATCAAGATTGGCCATCGCATTCTCCTCCGATGCCAATCTAGCCGCACGCGCGCGCCTGCACCAAGTGCTCGTTCGGCACAGGGGGCGTCGCGAGACGCGACGTCCGTATTAACCCTCGAATTCGACGAGCGTATCGATGAGCGCCTGCACAGCTTTCAGGCGCGAAGACTTTCGCGGCGCATGCACCTGTAGCCGGCGGCCGCGTCCCCAGCTCTCGCGCAGCGGAACACGCACAAAGTTGCGCGAGCCCGCGAACGCAGAGGCCGCGCTCGTCGGCACGATGCCGATGCCGAGTCCCGCCTCGACCATACGGCATTGCGCGTCGAAGCTGTTGACGGTGACGGTCACGTTGAGCGGCACGCGTGCGGCATCGGCGTGCTCCTTCAACGTCTGATCGAGCGATCCGCCCGCCTGCAACGCGACGAGCGGAAAGCGCGTCACTTCGAGGAAGCTCAAGGCCTCTGCCTGCGCGAGCTCGTGACCGGGCGGCAGGACGACCATCAGCGGGTCCTCGGCGAAGTGCCACGAGTCGAGGCCGGCATGCACCTTTGTGCTCGCCGATATGCCCACGTCCGCGCGATCGTCGAGACAGGCGCGAATCACTTCATCGCTGATTTGTTCCGTCAACGCGATCTCGACGAGCGGATAGCGCGTCTTGAACAGCGTCAGGCGTTCGGGTAAAAAGCCCACGATCGCCGAGGCATTCGCATAGAGACGCACGACGCCCGCGATCTGGCCGCTCATCGACCGCACTTCGCGCGCCATGCCTTCGAGCTGGCCGTGAATGGAGCGCGCGCTCGCATAGGCATGCTGCCCCGCCTCGGTCAGTTGCACGCCCGAAGGCGAGCGAATCAAGAGCGCGACCCCGATGGCCGCTTCCAGATCCGCGATGCGCCTGCTCAACGCCGAGGGCGCAATGTGACTGCGGTTCGCGGCGCGTGCGATCGATCCTTCTTCGACGACCGAGATGAAGAGCTCGAGACTGTAGGGATCGATGCGCATGCGTGTGACAAAAGATGGCTAGTGGCGAAGTATGTCACGGGCCACACAAGAGCGAATTACTGCGTGGCATCGGGCGGGGATGTCGATGCCGCGTTGTTCGCGTCGGCGATCAGCTAAGTTTGAGCTTTTGGGTAACCGCCCGCTTGCGAAGCGGGCGCATACGCTTTTGAACGGCGCGCCGCCGCTTTTAGAAACCCGATCAGCAACGGATGCGGCGCGCCATCACGCGACGAAAGTTCGGGATACCCTTGCATGCCCGCAAAGAACGGATGCTTATCGGCCTCGATGGCAACGGCGATCGAGCCGCTCTCGTCGTGCGCGCTGACGGTCACGCCGAGCGACGCGAGCGGCGCTTCGAGCACCGGATTGAGCCTGTAGCGATGGTTGCAGAGAATGCTCGCCTGCGCGCCGAGCATGGCCGCGATACGCGATCCCGGCACGAGGCTTATTGGCCGCAAGCCTGAGCGATGCAACAACGCGCTATCCTCGCCGACAGGAATCGGCTCGAAGCTGGCGACGCGCGCATCGGCCTGCGCCTCCTTCATGCCGATCTCATCGCTCTTCAACGCGAGCCGCGCGATGGCCGTCGCCATTGACTGCATGCCGAGACACAAACCCACAACCGGAATCGACGCCAGCCAGCCGAAACGCGCGGCCTCGATCTGTCCCGCCACGCGCGCCATGTCCGCGCCGCCCGGCAATAGAATGCCGTGTGCATCGGCTAGCAAAGTTTCTGTGTTGTCGCGGTCGATGTCCTGCGCCGCGATGAAGCGCACGTCGAGATCGAAGCCGAGCGCATCGGCGGCGTCACCGAGGGCGGCGAGCGTCGCGGGGTATTGCTGATGCTGGTCGCACTCCCGGCCTATCAGCGCAATCGTCATGGACGGCCCGCTCGCGCGCGATGCGGCGTCTTCCGTGGATCGCCATCTTCCATAGCGATCCCGATGCGCTTGCAATACCACGCCCGAACCATCTTCGACGAGCTGTGCGCTATCGGCTTCATGAACGACGCGCAACATCTCCACGTCTTCGGTGCATTGCGTAGGAAACGCGTCGAACGATTGCACGAGCAGCACGATATCGCGCGTGCGCGCCAACGCAAAAATCTCATGGCATGGTTCGGCAGTGTCGGGCAGGCCCGTGCGCGTGCGCCAGATCAGACCGCTCGCGACTAACCGCCCATCTGCTGTGACGTGCCGATGCGCATCGGGAAACCGCTGTTCGTCGAAATGCACGCCCTCGCAGCGGAGTTCGGCATTCAAAGTCCGGGCGAACAGCGCGGGAAGGGCGCCGAATTGCGCCGGCTCGGGGGTAGCGTCTTCCATGAGATAGAGCATGGAAGGCCATCCGATAAAAAGAAAAACCCGCGACACGGCACACGTGTCGCGGGCATGGCGTCTGGTGCTTCGGCGCTTCGGACCGCGGCGACAGCGGGTGTGAACGCCGCACACGCGGTCTCGATGCGCCGGCACGCGTCGCGCAGCGTGGGCATCGGACCAGCATACGCGATCCGCACATGGTTCTCCACGCCGAACGCGCTGCCGTGCACCACGCCGACATGCGCCGCTTCCAGCAGATTAGTCGGCGAAGTCGAGATCGGTAGCGATGACATCGCCAGAAGGCGCAGTAGCACCTATCGCGCCCGAGCAGTCCACGAAGGCGTATGACGCGCCAACGGGTGCATCGCAACGCAGGCCGGCATGACCCTGCGTGTCTTCGGTCCGATGGCAGCGCGCAGATCGTCAGAGCAGGCCCGGTCACCGACGAAGTAACTGTGCTGCGCGTGTTGATGAACAAAGCAGTCGATCTATAATTTTACATAAACCTAAGCTAACCATTGTTCTGTAGTGGTCCTAGCTTAAATTACATATCAATCTTTCTGGAGTTGCTCCCAGTCTTGCGCACGCATCTCGCGCCTTAGCCGACGCTCATCGGCCATCGGCGGCGCGGCTCCAGCGTACGGCTTCGCTGTCGTTGCAATGGGTTGCGGTCGAACTTCCGCTCCTCGGCACGGCGAACGAGTCATGACGACCCACTACGGACGGTCGGATGGGCGCCATCCAAACGACCGGTTCCAGAGTACAACAGTCATTTCTTTCCTGTCTGGGAGGACCGGCTAGCCCACCCTCGCAACCGTTCTTGAGCGTCGCGTAGTCGTCGAGGTCATAACGCGAGCCTTCCCGCCCGTAGCCTGACTCTTTGACCCCGCCAAACGGCGCGGCCTCGCTCGATACAACACCCTCGTTCGCGCCCACGATCCTTCTGGTCTCCTGGCCTGTGGGATCCGGGATGCATGACTGACCGTTTTTGGGGGCAGGCGCGCCGCGTAATGCCTTTCGCATGCCGTGTTGACTCGGTGGTCTGGACTTGCCGAGGTGGCTGCCGAGTTCGCCTCGGACAAGACAGATACCGGATCTCTAGTGAGCGATCCGCAATCAGACCTTGCGCAAATCGTCTTTTATGCTGATGTGCCGCCTTGCCTGGGTGAGCAGATAGTCGGCCCCTTGAATACTGAAGACACGCCGTCTATGGTTCAAAGGCTATCGGGGTGAGCGCCGGCGCGCTGCGTGGATAAAGACCTCTGGACTCAACCAAGGATCGAACACTCATGGACGGATTGACCGAAAAGATTGCAGCCATCGTCGAAGAGGCGAACCAGGATGGAGCCTTTCGCCAGCAGTTACTGGACGAACCCCTGGCGTGTCTAAAAGCAAGGGGCTTGGATATATCCGATTCTTCTCTTCTGGCGATTTCATATACGGCCGGTTATGGCGTTTTCCTGGGCATTGATATACGCGCGCTCTCGGATGCACCCAGCCAGCCAAAAGAGCCAAGAGGAAAAGACATCAATTCAGATCATTTCCTGGATTGCCTGAATGTCAACTCACGCAATGGAATTCAGAATGAGCAAAATAAACAATCTTCGTGACTGGCTGGAATTCCTTGACCGCACCAAGCGTTTGATCTGCCTCGAAGACAATATCGCGCTCGAATATGATGTTCTTCGATATATCGAGCATTTCGAAGGGAAGCAGGCCTGCTTTTTTTCGCGACCCGGAGGACATGAGGTACCGATTGCCGGAGGATTGCTTGGGCAGCGGCAATGGGTGGCTGAGTTGCTCGAGCTTCCCATCGATCAGATCCTGCCCGCCTTTCAGAGGGCATTGAAAGCCCCATTGGAGTGGAATGTGGTCGAGCAGGATTCGGCTGCTGTCCACGAAGTAACGCACGACAAGGATATCGATTTAAAAAGGATCCTGCCCATCATTACCTGCCACGAACGCGATGGTGGCCCTTACATCACCAGCGGCCTCGTGCATGGACTGAATCTGGAAACAGGCAAGCAAAACCTCTCGATAAACCGTCTTCAAGTGCAAGGGCCTGACAGGCTGAGCATCCTGATGCTCCCGCGCGATCTGTTCGCTTATTATCAGGCCGCGGAAAAGCTGGATAAGGAATTGCCGGTTACCGTTACCATCGGCCACGATCCGGTGGTCGAATTGGCTTCGCAGGCCATTGCGCCGCGCGACGTGTGCGAACTGACCATTGCAGGCGCACTCAAGCAGCGTCCGATCGATGTCGTAAAATCATACACCAACGATGTCCATATTCCTGCGGACGCCGAGATAGCGATCGAGGGGTTCATCATTCCACATAAACGCGTATTGGAAGGCCCATTTGGAGAATTTCCAAAATACTACACCGGTCAGGACCTGCTTCCCTACATCAGGATTACCTGCATCACCCACCGCCGCAATCCGATTTATCGCGTCAACAATCCCTCCGGGATCGAGAACGTCATTATCGGCGGAATCCCCCGGGAGTCGTCCATTCTGGAGCCAATGCAGCTCAATTTTCCTAATGTGCTGGATGTTCGCCTCACGTCGGGAGGGCTCGGACGTTTTCATTTGATCGTGAAAATAATAAAGAAGCAGTATGGCGAAGCAAAAAACGTTATCGCCTGTGCATTTGGCTGCCATTACGACATCAAAATGGTGACTGTCGTCGATGAAGACATCGATATCAACGACAGCGAGCAAATCGAATGGGCAATCGCAACCCGTTTTCAGGCTTCTCGCGATCTGGTCATCATCCAGCACGGTCTGGGTTCTAAGCTCGATCCTTCGGGAGACAAGCGCGGATTGAATGACAAGATGGGCCTGGACGCGACCAAATATCTGGGCGATGACGAACGATTTTATGTGTCTCGCATCCCGCCTAGCTTGGGCAACGTCTATGACCGACTAGCGAAGGACAGTCAATCACTCGCCAGCTATTTGAGGTCGTAATGTGTACACGATGGGCGAGTTCGCCGGCACTTACATCCCTCCTTTGCGGTCGAGGAGCGCCCGTCGCCTGGCCGTGCGCTGGGCCGCCGCGCTTTTGCTGGTGTGGCGTGCCTGTACGGCGCGAACCGTGTCGGCTGTATGTATTCGGCCAAGCGGTTGCCGAGCGCGGGCCTCGGCGTACAGTACGTCCTGAAACCTGCTCACGGCATCTTTGCCAATATGGAGTTCGCATTCGGAAAGGACGACAAGGCCGCCCTCTTCAAGATGGGATACGCATCCTAAGCCGATCTCGGTCTTCGGCCAGCTTCAATCGTCCCTGCTTCGCCGCTCAGCCGCAATTGCTTCGTTACCCCAGATCATCTATCAATCACTGATTTCAGGCTGTGGCCAGATGACCGGACGTGGACTTGGACAGTCAGTCACGGAAACGCCGAGAGCGTCCTTTGCTGGCCGTGTGGTGAAACCGACTTCATCCGTAATTATGAATTTTCGACCGGAAGCACGAACCATAGCCGGATAAAACAATTTACGAATATATATGACGACTGGGTGATTGATCGGATCGTCTTCCATACCCGTCGCCTGGACAACGCGATATTCGCGTTACACTTATAGATTGATCTGTTACTGCCGTCGCTTTCGATATTAGCAAGAACCGATACAAGTGGGATGTTCGGATTGATACTCGGATTTCTTGCAGCGAGACTGTTCTTCCGCAGCCGTTGATCGATAGGCTTTTCGAGTTCTGTCGGCGGGCTGGGCTTCGATATGCAGCAATTGACTTAAGAGAATTGGCCGATGGGGACCATTGTTGCTTTGAAGTGAATCCTGCGGGACAATTCCTCTATCTCGATCTGATCGCGGGGTACGCAAATCTGCAAGCTCATGGCCGAAGCGCTTCAGGGGGAAACGCCGACAGAATATCCAATCCCGTTCGTCCCGGAGCATCTGAAGGATAGGGAGGCCGCCAAACGCGTGGTGCTGGAACAAACTGTTCCGCTGAACAGTGTGGGCGATTTAGTAACCCATCTGTTTTGATTGCATGAGAGTTCGCGGGCACTGCTGGAAATTGGATAGCGGTCTGCGCCCTCAACCTCGCCGCGAGGCAGCCGTTTTTGCGAGCGCGCCTTGTTAGACGCGGCAGCAAGGCACACGTTGCTCCGCCTTAGCGAACAGTTTGTCTGCCTGGATAAGTTTATGTCAGCATCTGCGGCGCGTCGCTGCTTCGCTGGCCGAGGTGCGTGGCCGGGACTATCCAGTTGACGCTACCTGATAGTGAGACCGCGCAACTGCCCGATCCTATGCGTTTCAAGGTCGAATGAAATGGCCGATATCAGGGAGGGACCAGCCGTCTCGGTGTCTCGGTACGATCGCATACGAATGTCCCTCCATGGCCGAAAGTGTGCATTGCCGCTGACGCTTAACGGACTTACCGTGGTCGGACAGGCAAGTTTCGCCGGTCCCTGGATGCAACTAATCGTCTATGTTTGCATACCCCTGGCATCGCAACGAGCTCTGCAGAGATCTGGGGTTTGGGCACAGGGACTTTCATGAGAGAGTGGCGGTTGGCGAATCGGAATCGGCAGGGTGCGCCGTCGGGATGTGTTGGGTGACCTCGCTTAGTTTCACCAGTCTACGCGATGCTTCTCTTCGGTCTCCTGATGGCGCCGATCGTCGTCGACGTGCAAGTAAATGCTAGTCGTTGTCAGCGAGGCATGTCCGAGGTTGTCGCGCACCGTGCGCAGATCTACCTTGCGGTCGGCCATGTGCGAGCCGGCGCTGTGCCTGAGCCAATGCGCGGACGCCTTCTCAAGCAGATCGGCTCGCGCGCTCGCCGTATCGTCGCCGCGAGTTGGAGTGGCAGCAGGCCGAAGAGGCTGCCACGCGCAAAGCGCTCGAGGCGCAGATCAAGCGTCTCGGCGAGGAGGCCGTCGCACGCGAGCGGGAATTGGAAAAAGTACGTGATATTTTCTCGCGGGATCTGGAGAAGCCGCGCGAGACGGCCAGCCGTGCTGAGGAGCGCTTACGCGCATCGGAAAAGCGGGCGCTCCTGGAGATCGATCGGGAACGCAGCGCCACGGCCAAGGCTCAGAAGGAACTGGCCGAGGTGGCCAAGCGGGCGGAAAAGCGAGAGGCCGAGCATCGTCGCACCGTCGAAGCGCTGCAGACGCAGCAGGGCGACACGCGCCATCAGAACGGGGTGCTTCAGGGCAAGCTCGCCGCGCTCGAAGCGGCGCATCAGTCACTTCAGGAGCAGTTGAAGTCGCTGCGCACCGCGGCGCGGCCGCCTACGCGCCGCGTACCCGCCGCCGAAGTCAGTCCGCCTGCCAGGCGAGCCGCTCGAAAGGCAGTGGCTGGCAAAACGGCGAGAGTGAAAGGTCGCCCTTAGATAATGACCGGATGGCGCGGACGGGTGGTGGTCTACGATCGAAAAGCGCGCTAGCCGCGTCGTCGGCTGACAGGAGCGAACAGATGAGAAGATCAGCAGAGAACAAGTTGCGGGTGGTGGCGGTGCGCATCGACCCCGTCATCGAACAGCGGTTGCGGGTGCTGGCAGAGGCCACGGGGCGAAAGCAGTCGTTCTTTTGTGTGTCACGAACGCAGGCGTGAGCCTGCGGTGCTGTACCGAAGATGGGAGTAGGCCTGACGATGCACCCAGCGAAGTCAAAGATCGTGTATTGCAAGGATAGCAATCGAACTGGCACCTATGCGCCCGCGATCCGCTGCGTCTGCCGCAGCGTAGACGCCATGAGATATGCCACGCGCAACCCCGATAAAGACGCGCTTTCTCTACGGAACATGGGCGTGGCAGAGATCTTCGGACCGGGGACAACCGTACACGAGATCGTCGCGCGGCTCGTGCGGCTGGTCGAAACGAGCCGCTTCGGTGTGTCGGCCTGGTCAAGATGCGTCACTGATCTAGACCGAAAGAGCTCTACGGTTGACTCAGGTCCGCGTGCGCGGTGATCACTGCTGCCTGCCGCCGTGCGCCGACCGACCGTGCGATGGCTGTTCCGATCGCGAGCACTAAAAGACATGCGGTAGGAACAAGCATCGGCGCAGTGTGGCTCTCGCTGATCTTGCCGACATAGGGCATGAGGTTTTGACCGAAGGAACCTCCGAGATTTCCGATGCAGTTGATGGCCGCAACACTCGCTGCGGCTCGAGCACCCGAGAAGAAGCGCGGCGGAAGCGCCAGAAGCACGGATACAGCAAAGGAATACACGCCCCGCCGAGGCACAGTGCAATGAAGCGAAGGGAAACGGTTGGCAATATCAGGCTCGAGGCGAAGCAAACGACTCCAACGCCCGCAACGACGGTCATCGCTCGGAGGACAACGCGCTCTCGTTTGAGCTTGCCCGGCAGCCACAGCAGGAGCAAGGCTGCCAGTGCCCACGGAATCATGTTGAGCAGTCCGTTGACCGTCGACGAGACGCCATAGCTTTTCACCAGTGTAGGCATCCAGTAGGTCACTCCATAGAGTGACGTCGACATCAGCATGTAGGTTGCAGCGAACATGAGAACCTTGGGGTCGATGAATGCAGCCCAGGGATGCGACGCCTTCGCCTCGGTAGGCGCCTCCCTTTGAAAAGCCGCCAGTACAATTTCCTTCTCCGCCTGCGAGAGGAATGGCGCGACTTGAACCGAGTTCGGAAGATACTTCAGCGCGACAAAGGCGATGAGGATGGCCGGAATGCCGGTTGCGATGAACACCCACTGCCAGCCCTGCAAATCCCACGTGCCGCCGAGCGAAAGCAGCAGGCCACCGACAAGCGACCCCAGCATGTTTGCCAGTGCGCTACCCAGGGTGAAGAACCCAAGCACGCGCGTTCGATAGCTCTGCGGGAACCATTGCGTGAGGTAGTAGATCACGCCAGGATAGAAGCCTGCCTCAGCTACTCCGAGCGCGAACCTGTAAAAGTAAAACAGGGGCAGCGACTTCGTAAAGGCGAGCAAGACAGTGATGATGCCCCACGTAATCATGATTCGCGCCAGCCATGTACGCGCTCCAAAGCGGTGGAGCGCCAAAGTGCTCGGCACTTCGAACAGCAGATAACCGATGAAAAACAGTGATGCGCCAAAACCGTAGGCCGCCTCGGTCATCCCCAATGCTTGCACCATTTCAAGCTTTGCGAATCCGACATTTTGCCGGTCGATGAACGCGATGAGGAACATCACGATGAGCAGCGGCATGAGTCGCCACGCCATTTTTCTCATCACATGCTGTTCAGAAATCGGAATCGAATCCATGTACCCCCCAGAAATGTCGCCTGCGACACCGGTCCCTCGTGGAGACGGGCAGTGGCATCCGACACAAGATATAAACATATATATCTTTATATCTCTGGATGACACGGGCGAACTATGAGGTGTTACCCGAACGATGCAGGGAGCAGCCGGAGCGCGAACATAAGTCGGTCGGGGCGCAAAAAGGCACGCGCGGGTTGCGCGTAAAGCCGGGAGAAAGTTGTCTGTCAAGGAGTCCGCGCACGGGCGGGCTAGAGAGGGAGGGTTACCGGATTTCTACTTGATATTGGAACCCTGTCGCGGCGCCTCGCGTTGTGCGCCATTCAATCGGTGTTCCGGCGAAGTCCAGCGCCACTCGATTGACCATAATAACGGGGCTGCCGACGTCAACGTGAAGTGTCGCCGCATCCTCTTGATTGGCCTGTTCGACGGTCAGGGTTTCAGTAGCCGATGCCACTATCTGCCGGCAAGCCCGCTCGTAGAGGGGGTACATGAGGTTCCCGAAATCGTCGAGCGGAAGTGTCGCCAACGCATCGAAGCGGGGTCGGGAGAGCCAGATTTCCTCGCGGAGAACCGGTTTCGAATCGATGAGACGCACTCGGGACAGGTGAATGCTCTTTTCGGTCGGCTCCATTTGGAGCGCATCGCGAATCGCCTTGTTCGGCTTCACGATCTCACGCTTCAAAACTCTGCCGATCGGCTGGACTGCTTGGCCTTCCGCCGATTTGAACCGAAAGAAGCGAAAGAGGGATGAATCGAACCGCGGTCGACGCACAAATGTTCCTTTCCCTTGCGTGCGCGTGACGACGCCTTCTGCTACGAGCAATTCGATGGCTTTCCGTAGCGTACCGATCGAGACGACATAGGCCTCGCAAAGGTCGGCCTCGGTCGGTAGCGCCTGCTCGGGCGTCCATTCCCCATTGGCGATTCGACGCACGAGGTCGTCGCGGATCAGCTGATAGCGCGGAAGCCGTAGGTCGGCATTAGCGTGGAAGGAGGCCGTGTTCATGATTCATATAGTTAACCACAACTCTAGCTCTCCGTGTGGATCACAGCAATCTCTGCGGGTTAATCCCCCGACGGATCAGGACAAGTCCGTGCCATCCAACGCACGATTCGCTGGTTTCGGGGTTTAAGACCGTCGCTTGCGCGTCGCAGGCCTTCGGGCTTTTTTGGTTTTGGGGGAGACGGAGCGCTGGCTGGCATCTTTCGGCAAGCGCCGAGGATCGCCAAGGAGCTCGACCAGCCGTGTCTCGCATTCGGAAAACGAGTACCCGCGCCGCTGCGAGACCACGAAGGTGAGGGGGCGCATGTGCCATGCGCGCCGTTGAAGTTCGACAAGGCTTCCATTCACGAGGTCTTCCGCGACGATGTGATGCGGCATGTGCCCCCAGCACAAGCTTCCCTTTAGCAGATCGTGTTTCGCGCCGAGGTCATTCACTCGCCATTGGCGTTCGCTGGCCCTGTTGTGTCTTTTCTGCATCGGGCTGATTGTCGGTTACGACGAGCTGGATGTGCCGGCCAAATTCCTCCCGCGGGATGGGCCCCGCGGTTGCGGCTAGCGGATGCGATGGCGCGCAGACGGTCACCATTCGCGCCTCACATAAATGCTGCCTTTCTATGGTGCCTGGGCTCAACTCCGGCACGTCGGTGATCGTCACTGCCAACGCGCACGTGCCTTCGAGAACCAGACGCTCGCCGCCTTGCATCGTCGTCATGCGCAGATTGATTGCAACCGTTGGAAAGTCGGCCTGCAGGGTACGCAGGCATTCGATCAAATGCGCACGCGCAAAATAGGTATCCACGGCTATCGAGACCTATGGGACCCCGGCCTCGGCGATCGACGCCGCGCGCATCTTCATTTCCTCGGTGCGTGAGATCACCCCGCGAGCATCGGGCAAGAGGCTGCGGCCCGCGGCCGAGAGCGTCGCTTTCCGAGTATTGCGCTCGAACGGCACCACATCAAAGGCGCTCTCGAGCGCGTTGATCGCGTGACTGATCGCCGACTGTGCACGCCTCAGTTCCCGTGCAGCCCCGGAAAAGCTTCCCTGGTCGCACACGGCGACGAAGGCCCGAAGCTGATTGATGGTGACGTTGTCGAGCACAGATATCTAAAAAGTAGATGGCATTTATAGATATTCAGTCAATTGGCTTCATGAAACAAGAGTCTCAGAATGGTGTTTGTCACTTTTGTTTCGAAGGAAGCACGACATGAACAGACTGAATGGAAAGACCGCTGTGATCACCGGCGGCGCCACCGGCATCGGCCGCGCCACGGCAAAGCGCTTCATCGAGGAAGGCGCCTTCGTCTTCATCTTCGGCCGCCGGCAGGACGCGCTCGACGCCGCTTTGGCTGACCTTGGGCCCAATGCCCGCGCGGTGAAGGGCTCGGTCTCGGATCCGGCCGACCTCGATCGACTCTATGCGGCGGTGAAGGCCGAGCGCGGAACCCTCGACATCGTCTTCGCCAATGCCGGGGCGGGAAGCCAGCTTCGGCTAGGCGAGATCACCGCCGGGCACATTGACGAAACGTTCGACACCAATGTGAAGGGTTCGATCTTCACGGTCCAACAGGCGCTGCCGCTAATGGGCGAGGGCGGTTCGATCATCCTGACCGGATCGAGCGCCGGCACCACGGGCGCCCCGGGAATGAGCGCCTATAGCGCGAGCAAGGCCGCAGTGCGCAACCTCGCTCGGACCTGGGCGGAGGACCTGAAGGGCACCGGCATCCGCGTAAATGTGCTGTCGCCCGGGGCGACGGCCACCGAACTCGCGAAGGAGGCGCTGGGCGAGGAAGGCCAGAAGGCTTTCGCCGCGATGACGCCGCTCCAGCGGATGGCCGATCCGGCAGAGATCGGAGCGGTGGCCGCCTTTCTCGCGTCGCCGGACAGCAGCTTCATGACCGCCAGCGAGGTCGCCGTCGACGGCGGCCTTGCGCAACTCTGACGCGCTGCGCCCTGCCGGTCACTCCATTCGATACTCGCGGCTCGCAGGGCGTTGCAAACCAAGGAGATTAAATGAGCTACGCAATTATTGGTTTCGGCAAGATTGGCCAGGCGCTTGCCAAGGCGTTTGCCCGAAGCGGCATCGAAGTATGCGTCGCGACCACTCGCGACCCGGAAAGCTTTGCCTCCGCTGCCGCCGCAATCGGACCCACGATCGTTCCAACGAAACTGGCTGAAGCGGTCGAGGCGGACATTGTCTTCTTGGCTGACGTTTCGAGTCGCACCAGGATGTCACGAAGGCGTTGCCGAGCTGGCACGGGAAGACCATCGTCGATGTGACCAATGCATACGGCGTGTCCCCCGAGGAACTGGGAGGACAAGCTTCGTCCAGGTTCGTCGCGCAGGCTTTCGCTGGCGGAAGGCTGGTCAGGGCTTCAATCATCTGGCCGCCGCGGTCCTCGCGTAAGACCCGTCCGTACATGGTGGGAAGCGAGTCGTGTTCCTGGCGAGCGACAATGACGGCGCCGCAGCGGAGATTGGAGCGCTTGCGGAAGATCTCGGTTTCTCGCCGATCGAACTTGGCGGACTTTCGGAAGGTGGACTGCTCGTGCAGGGGCGCGGAAACAGCTGGGGTCAACTGATCTTCAAGGACCTGGTCAAGTTCGACTGATGAAATGGAGAGAACTCGATGAGCACTGGAGAGAATGTCCGGATCGTGAAGGATTTTTTTGCAGCAATCGGTCGCGGCGACGAGCAAGGTCTGCTGGCGTTGGCTGCCGAAGATATCGAGTGGATCATTCCGGGCGAGGACTGGCCGCTGGCTGGCACGCACCGCGGGCACGCGGGATTGGCGAAAGTGCTTCAGAAGGCTTCGAACGAGGTGGAAATGACATACCTGGCGCCCCCCGAATTCGTCGCGTAGGGAGACCGGGTTCTGGTCATCGGCGTCGCTACGGGCAAAATCAAAGCGACGAATAAGACGTTCAAGGACGATTGGGTCTTCGCCATTACCGTTAGAAATGGCAAGCTCGCGAACATCCGGGAATATATCGATACGCAAGCCCTGGCGCGGGCCAGCGAGACGGACGCGACCCCTGGATCCTGACCCGGCTTTCGGCATGGTCATGAATGCTCAGGCGACCGTTGCCTCCGGTGGATGCTTCGCAACATAACGTCCCGGCGCGGGCTCGATCGGCGCGAACTTCGCGCTGCCCAGTTTCTTCGGCGCGGCGACCTGCTCGCCCGCGTACGTTTGCAGCCACTTGCTCCAGTGCGTCCACCAGCTTCCCGGCTGCGAAGTGGCCGATTCGAGCCACGCTTCTGGTTCGTCGCCGAGCTTGCCGTCGATCCAGTAGGAGCGCTTGTTCCTCGATGCAGGATTGATCACGCCCGCGATATGTCCGCTCGCGCCGAGCACGAACTGCGTCTCGCCGCCCAGGAGACGCGTCGACTGGTACGCGCCCTTCCACGGAACGATGTGATCCTCCTGCGTCCCGAAGATATAGCTCGGCATGTCGATGCGCGCGAGATCCACCGGCGTGCCGCACATGGTGAGCCGCCCCGGCTGGCAAAGATTGTTCTCGAGATACATGTTGCGCAGATACCAGGCGTACATCGGCCCGGGCAGGTTGGTGCCGTCGGCATTCCAGTAGAGCAGGTCGAACGCCTGCGGCGCGCCGCCCTTGAGGTAGTTGTCGACGACATACGGCCAGATCAGGTCGTTCGCACGCAGCGTCTGGAACACGAAGCCCAGTTCGCCGCCCGAATAAATGCCGCCGCGCCCGATGGTCTGCTCGCGCTGCGTGACGCCCGCCTCGTCGATGAATACGCCCAGGTCGCCGGGATCGCTGAAATCGAGCATCGTCGTGAGCAGCGTGAGGCTCGCGACCGGATCTTCGCCGCGCGCGCGCAGTACCGCCAGCGCCGACGACAGAATCGTTCCGCCGACGCACCAGCCGACCGCATTGACCTTGTCGGCGCGGCTGATCGCCTGGCCCACTTCGATCGCTTTGATCGCACCGCTCTCGATGTAGTCGTCCCAGGTGATGTGGCCCAGGTCCCTGTCGGGGTTTCGCCACGACACGAGGAACACAGTCTGCCCCTGTTCGCACGCGAAGCGCACGAACGAATTCGCCGGCTGCAGGTCGAGGATATAGAACTTGTTGATGCATGGCGGCACGATGACGAGCGGCCGCTCGGCAACCTTCTCCGTGAGCGGCGCGTACTGGATCAGTTGAAACAGTTCGTTCTCGAATACCACCGATCCCTTCGAGACCGCCACATTGCGCCCGACTTCAAAGGCGCTTTCATCCGTGATGGATATGCGTCCGCGCCTGAGGTCTTCGAGCAGGTTCGCGAACCCCGTGCGCATGCTCTTGCCCTGCGTCTCGATCGCGGTTTGCATCGCCTCCGGATTGGTGACAGCGAAATTGACCGGACTCATCGAGTCGATGAACTGGCGCGCGTAGAAACGCAGCTTGTGCTTCTCCTTCGCGTTGATATCCGCGGCTTCGACCATATCGTTGAGCAGCTTCGAATTGAGCAGATAAGTCTGCTTGAGGAGGCTGTACCACGGATTGTCGTGCCAGGAATCCGACTTGAAGCGGCGGTCGCCGCGCTCTGGCTGAATGGCGGGCTCTGGCTTCTGGCCGGTCGCGCTCGCCATCATGCCCGCATAGAGCGCCATCTGCTGCTGCCAGTAATGCGCCTGAGCCTGCGCGAGCGCCAGCGCGGGCAATGTCCTACCGGACTCCGAACGCGCGTCGGTCGTGTTGCCGGCCACGCCCATATAGGCTTCCAGCAGCGTCTGCCCGGATTTGAAAAACCCCCGGACGAACTCTTCCGGCATGTTGAACGGCGAGGCCATGTTGTCTCCCTGGGGTCATCGTCAAAAGCACGCCGCGCGCCTTGTCATCAGACAGGGCGCGCCGAAGTGCAGCATTCCGACTGGACGAAACCGCGCTATTTTCGCTGCAGCATCTTCTTTATTTCGTCTACGTGTTCGTTGGCGCGCTGCGTGATGTTCGCCATCGTGTCGGCCTGCGACTTGCGTGCGATTTCCGCGAGATCCTTGATGTCTTCGAGCGCTTTCACGCAGGCATTGCGTACGAATTCGTTTTGCTTGCCCGGATCGCTGATGCCGGTTTTCGCCGCTTCCTGAATGTCCTGCATCGCGCGCGTGAGCATGTCGGTCTGCTTCCGGGCGAGTTGGTGCATGGACTCGTACGCGGTCTTGTTCGCTTCGACGATAGCCTCGATGTCCTTCTTGCGCGATTCGACCAGTGCCGACATGTCGACGCCGGGCACCTTGAACTGTTCGAGCATCCTGGTCAGATCTTCGAAGGGATTCTTTGGGTCAGCCATGACTGTCTCCTGGGTTGTTTGTGTGATGCGGAGGGCTCGGATCGCGATGCTGGATTCGCGGAACGCTCGTGCGGTTCGCCGGCTTGGTGGCGCCGTCGAGACCCAGGCCTCGCGGACATCACTTTACGCCGTCCGGGCGCAGCGTGCTCCGTGCTTTGCACAAGATGTTCCGTGATTACGCCGTGTATAGCGTGATTAGAAAGATTGCGAATCGGTAGCCTAGAACGATGAGGCCAGCCGTCAGCGCCAAAGTTGCCGCTTTAACGAGCCTTGTCACACCGTGAGAGCCGAAGACTGGCAACAACGCCAGGAACACATAACCGCCACAGAGGCTCAGATTGATGATCGAAAGAAGGTTGTCGACGACGGGTGAACCGAGTCCGAGGCCGCCGAGACGGACCTCGATGGCCGCGACGCCGAGCGCGAGCGAGAACAGCAACAGCAAGAACGCATAGAGATGGAGCGAGAAAAAGACAATGTGACGAATGGCTTGCGCGCGCGGAGGAAGGTCGTCCACAACAACAGCGTGAACGGAATCACCATGAGAATAATGAGTGACTTGGCATTGAGCACGGCCGCACGATCGAAAATGGACGTGTACTGAGGCAGGTCCGTCCGTAGTTTCGCGACGCGTTCGGCCACCAGCGACCGCGCGAGCGGACTCCGGTCCTGAAGATAAAGATGGGACTGCAGCGTCGAGCCGAAGACCTGGGTGTCGGTCAGCGACTGCATCGCGAAGAAAAACGCGTTGGCGCTGAGAAACAGTTGGAACGGCGGCACATAAGGCATCCGCTTTCCGTTCAAATGCGCGACCGTCAGCTCGCCGGGATGACGCAGCAAAATCCAGATCGTGCGGAGCAGGCGCCCGTCGATGGTCGTTACCGCGTGCAGGACCTTCGCTCCGATCCCGCGCAGGGTAAGGTCGGAAGGCCGGAGCGGGCTCTCGCCGCACATCGGGCAGAACGGTGTGGTGACGCGATTTGCGCACGTCGGACATATCCAGGGTTCGGTCGCAGACATGACGTCCTCCGTTGGACCGCTCGTACACATGGACTAACAGAGTCGATTGTGAGCCCTGCGACCGTATCATCTGCGCGATGCAGCGACGAATCTCACCCGTCAAGTGGGTGCCACGGGCTCTGCGCCATAGAAGCAGTCTAGACGACGAACGGCTCCGCACGGGCGCGGTAGCTCGGACTCCCGAGCTACCGCGTGCCACTACTACACGGCGCGCTCAGGCAACCTGGACAGCAATGGCCCGAGACCTTCTGCAATCGTCAAATGGGAAATCACGGCATCTCGGAGCTTCGGATACGGAAGTTCTGCGATCATCGCCGTCTGCACCGCGGCCAGCACTTCTCCCGCTTCCGAGCCGATCATCGTGAAGCCGAGAATGCGGTCGTCTTCCGCGCCGACGAGCACCTTCATGAAGCCCTGCGTTTCGTCGGTCGCTTCGGTTCGCAGCACACTGCTCATCGGTAGCGTCGCGACGCGCGCGGCGATGCCCTCGCGCCGCGCATCGGTTTCGCTCAGGCCGACGCGCGCGAGCGGCGGATCGGTGAACAGCGTGTATGGAATCAGCCGATCGCCGGTGCTGCGGTGTCCGCCCGCCATGTTGTCGCGCACGATCCGGAAGTCATCGACGGAAACATGCGTGAATTGCGGGCTTCCCGCGACCTCGCCGATCGCCCACACATCGCGCGCCGACGTTTGCAACCGATCGTTCACGCGGATATAGCCGCGCTCGTCCAACTCGATGCCTGCACGCTCCAGGCCGATATCGGCGGTGTTCGGAATGCGCCCGGCTGCGACCAGAATGTCGCTGCCCTCGATGGTCTGCTCGCCCGAAGGCGTGCGCACGACGACGCGCACCTGCGTGCCCGAGTGCCCCTCGACGCGGATCGTCTGCGCGTCCAGCACGACGTCGATCTCTTCCGCGCGAAGTATGCGCAGCATTTCGTCGCCGATGTCCGCGTCTTCGCGGGACATCAGTCGTGCACCGCGCTCGATGATCGTCACGCGGCTGCCGAAGCGCCGATACGCCTGCGCCATCTCGACGCCGATATAGCCGCCGCCCATCACGATCAGATGCGATGGCGCGCGATCGAGATCCAGCGCGCCGATGTGCGTCAACGGATCGGCCGACGCCAGGCCTGGCACATCCGGAATCGCGGCATGCGTGCCGACGTTGACCACCACCTGATCGCCGCCGAGCGTGCGGGTGCCGCCGTCATTGAGCTGCACCTCGATGGTCTTCGGTCCGACGAACCGTCCGACGCCCATGATCAGCTCGGCGCGGCTCGATGCATACGCCTGTACGTGAAACGCGGCTTCCCGTTCGACCATGCCGCGCTTGCGATCGCGAACCTTCGCCATATCCACGGCGACGGGTCCCGTCGCTACGCCGAAATTGGCGGCATGCCGCGTCAGATGCGCCACGCGCGCACTCCAGATTTCATTCTTGCTCGGCAGACACGCGACGGCGGGACACGAGCCGCCTACCCACTGCCGCTCGACCACGGCGACGCGCTGCCCCGAGCGCGCCAGATGCCACGCCAGAAGCTTGCCGCCCTGACCACTACCTAGAATCAACGTATCGAACTGTTCGATCTGAGACATGACCTTCTCCCAATCAGCTAACGGATGAATCGATGTGGAGCGGACGAATCCGCTCGCGAGTGTCTGCATTACTCGACGGGCGGAAAATCGACGTCGGTGTCG
Organism: Caballeronia sp. INML1; assembly: GCF_023631085.1. Classification (NCBI taxonomy): domain Bacteria; kingdom Pseudomonadati; phylum Pseudomonadota; class Betaproteobacteria; order Burkholderiales; family Burkholderiaceae; genus Caballeronia; species Caballeronia sp. INML1. The sequence continues at coordinate 34,570 of NZ_JALQDT010000058.1, forward strand.
TTGATGCGGTTGAACGTGTTGGTGAAGATCGTCATGGCAATCGCCAGCGATATCTCCGCCAGTTGCGAATCGCGATAACCTGCCGCGCGGATGGCGGCGAGTTCGTCAGCGCCGATCGTGCCGCGCGTCGTCTGCAAAAGCCGCACGAAGCGGATCAGCGCATCGCGCTTGAGATCACCGGTCAGCTGGCCGGCGCGAATCTGCCTGAGCGCTTCCGGCGTCAGACCGGTCATCTTGCCGAGCATCACGTGCGCGGCTACGCAGTAGTCGCAACCCGTCTGCTCGCTGATGAGCAGCTTGATGGTTTCCAGATCCTGCTTGCTCAGGCTGCTGGCGGCCAGCGCGCCTTCGGCGTCGAGCGCGGCGTTCAGCGTCGCGGGCGCGAGATGGCCGAGCGCCGCGAACAGATTCGGCACGCTGCCGCCCGCAATCTTGCGAACGCGTGCGTAGACGTCGGCGGTGTCGCCCGTAGCGTTGGCGACGGCGGGAATGGAGATGCGACTCATGGTGGACCTCATTCGGCGGTGGTTGGGAGCCTCCACTTTAGGGTCGCCGGATGAGCTTGTTGAGTCGCTAAATTCTCAATATCATGCTCAAAAGTCTCATCGTTTCATTCGAGGTAAGCATGTCGATGTCGATCGATTGGCTGAGCCGCCTGCTCGGCATGATGACCGTGCGCGGCCAGCTCGAACTTCGTTGTTCGTACGGCGCGCCGTGGGAAGTCATTTACGCCGATTCAGACGCGGGCGAGATGCCGTACCACATGGTTCTCGGCGGATCGGCCGTGCTGGAGACGCCCGGCGGCGGCAGGCCGCAACATCTGCGCGCCGGGGACATCGTGATGCTCACGCACGGTTCGGCGCATACGCTTCGCGATGGCAGCGGGGCGCGGCCGAAACCTGCCCGGCAACGCGCGGCGCTGAACCTGATCATCAGCGAAAACAAGGGCGCCGGCGAGCGTCTGGACATGCTGTGCGGACGGATCGTCCTGGCGCCGCCGCATGACCGCTTCGTTCGTGCATATCTGCCGGCGCGGCTCGTCGTCCGTACGTCGACAGCGAAGGGCAGCGGACAGGGCGCGGCGCTGGAACAATTGAATGGTCTCGTCGCGTTGATGCGCACGGAATCGATCGCCGACAATCTCGGCGGCTACGCGATGATGAACGCGCTGTCGGCGGCGCTTTTCGCGCTGGCGTTGCGTGCGAGCGCAGAGTCCGACGAAGCGCCCGCCGGTCTGCTGACGGTCGCGGGACATTCGCGTCTGTCGCCGGCGCTCGCCGCGATCTTCAACGAGCCGGCGCGCGACTGGACCCTGCCGGAACTGGCGAGTCTATGCAGCATGTCGCGCGCAACATTGATCCGTCATTTTCAGAACAAGGTGGGACGTTCACCCATCGATCTGCTGACCAGCATCCGAATGGCGCTGGCGGCAAATGAGTTGAAGAGGCCAGGCGTATCGACCGAAGTGGTGGCCGAGACCGTCGGCTATCAATCCGTGGCGGCCTTCAGGCGCGCGTTCAGTCAGCACTTCGACATGACGCCGGCGCACTGGCGGCGCTCGAATGTGGACACGCAGCAGGCGCGTGTCGAAGACTGAGGATACGCGCCCGCGCTTACAACCGCGTTCAGGCGGAGAACTGCATCGCCAACTCGTCGTCCTTGATGCTGGCGATGGGTTGCAGTATCGAGCTATTGAACTGCCTCGGTTCGCGCCCGCTCGCGAGCATCATCGGCAGATCGGGATTGGCGAGCGCGCCGCGTCCGACCGTCACGATGTCCGCGCCGGACCCGAGCGCACCGGCGATACGCTCGGCCGTATGCAAGCCGCCGTTCGCGATGATCGTCGCGTTCGGCGCGCAGCGACGCGCTAGCGCGATGAGGCTGTCGCGTGTGCCTTCGAATGCGGGCTGCCACGCTTCGTGCTCGGTCACGTGGATGAAGTTCACGCCTGCGTCGGCGAGCGTGCCGAAGATCACTTCGGCGTCCGCCTCGCGGCCGGGCCACTTCGACGCGAAGTCGTTGACCTTGCCCTGTGAGATGCGGATGCCGACCGGCACTGCATCGCCGACGCCGAGCCGCACCAACTTCATGACATCGACGAGCAGTTGTACTCGCGCTCTCGTGCTGCCACCCCAACGGTCGTTTCTGAGATTCGTTTGTGCGCCCAGAAACTGGTCGAGCAGATAGCCGTTCGCGCCGTGAATTTCCACACCGCTGAATCGCCCGATATTCACCGCGCGCTGTGCCGCCTGCACGAAGCCGCTGATCGCTTCATCGATCTCGGCATCCGTCATCTGTCTGGGCTCGGGATACGGTCCATCGCCGTAATAGAACGCCATCTGTTCGCCTTTGGGCCGAACGGCCGATGGCGCCACCGTGTGCTTGCGATAAACATTGCCCTGACTCAGCGCGCCTGCGTGAATCAGTTGCGCGAACACGCTTGCGCCATGTGCGTGCATGTCGCGATTGAAGGCTGCCCATGCGCGCGCCTGTTCGTCATCGGCCAGGCCAGGCTGAAAACGGTATCCTTGCGAAAACGCCTTGTCGGTATAGATACCTTCTGTCGTTACAAGACCGAAGCCGCCTTTCGCGAACCGACCGTAGTAGTCGAACATCGTCTGTGTCGGATGGCCGTATTCGGTAGCCGTGATGCGCGTCATCGGGGCGACTGCGATGCGGTTGCGCACCGCAATGCCGTTGCCGTCGTACGGGGAAAGGATCTGCGAGGTGAAGTCGTTCATTTCGCGTCTCGTCAAGGAAGGAAAGTGACTTCATCCTAGGCGTTGGGAGGGCAGGAAAACAGACATCGAATGGTGAAGCCGCCGTAACTTTATCGGATATAAACCATGTTCCTTCCAGACGTTCAAACCTTCCTCGCCGTCGCGTCGGCGGGCAGTCTTTCCGCTGCGGCGCGCCAGCTCGACGTCGTTCCCATGCAGGTGTCGCGACGCATCGCCGCGCTGGAAGAAGATCTCGGCGTGCGTCTTTTTCATCGCACGACCCGGTCGCTCACGCTGACTGCCGAAGGCGAAGCGTTCGTCCCGTTCGCTACGGCGATGGTGGATGCGGAATCCGGCGCGCGCGCCGAGCTTAGCCCGTTGCCGGGAAAGGCGTCGGGCGTGCTTCGTCTGACGGCTCCAAGCGGGTTCGGACAATCGGTCGTGCTGCCCATGCTTGCGAGTTTGCTCGAAGCCAATCCGGAGCTTCGCATCGACCTCGATCTTTCGGATCGTCAGGTCGATATCGTCGGGCAGGGCCTCGACGTGGCCTTGCGGATTGCGCCCTTGGAGGACTCCGAGCTGGTGGCGAAGAAGATCGCTCCCAATCCTCGCCTCGTTTGCGCCGCGCCGGCCTATCTGAAGAAACACGGGCGACCCTCGACGGTTGCCGATCTGGACAATCACGCCTGCATCCGACTGAGTGCGGTGCGACGGTGGCCGCTTGTCGTCGACGGAGCATTGATCCGCAAGCGCGTGGATGCTTGTTTCACCACGACCAGTGTCGAAGCGGCGCGAACCGCTGCCGTGCAAGGTCTGGGACTCGCGCAGTTGACGTATTGGGACGTCTTCCGACAGGCAATTGGGAGAATTCGCGTTCATCCATGGTACCCACAGTAGCGAAATGCAACGCTCGATGGGTTTACGGAAATTTGTAACAGCTATCGGGAACGTCGCCTGGAGAAGGCGCGCCGCATCAACTCGTATGATGGTACTGCCGGGCCGGATGACGTCGTACCGCGTCGATGTCGATGCCGTCTAAAAGCCAGTGCAGTTGTTCGGTCGTCAACTCGATCACGGGCTGCTTCCGGGATGGCCACGCGAAATGGTCTGCCTCGAGGCGTTTCAACATCAGCCAGAAGCCCGAGCGTTCGTATAACAACAGCTTGACGCGGTTGCGTTTCCGATTATGGAAAGCGAACACGGCGCGAGCGAAGGGGTCGAGCTGCATCGACTGCTCGACCAGCGCCGTGAGGCTATTGATTCCCGCCCTAAAGTCAATCGGTTCGCGATGCAAATAAACGCGAAGGTCGGAATCAAGGCGGAACATCAATGCTCTCCCAGCGCGGCGATCAACGCCGCGACGAGTGTCGCATCATGCCGTGAGCACTCAAGTTCGACGGTTACCCCGTTCGGGAGATGCGCTGACAGGCGCGCCGTTGGTCGCGACGCAGTCGCTGATTGCTTGTGACTAGACGCCGGCGGCGCAGAGCCCTGTTCAATAGCTAGGACCGGGATGAAGGCCGCCGCTGACGGCTCGACCGTATTTCGTGCTGCACGAGCAGAGTTTGCTCTCTCATGTAGCCTTATCCACTTGTGAAGCTGGTTTGCGTTCACCTGAGCCCTAAGTGCGAGCCCAGCGATTGACGCTCCTGGTCGCAAGCACGCCTCAATCAGTCGGCGCTTCCCGTCAGGGTCGTATCGTCGTTTGCCGTTGGAGCACTCTCGAATGACTCGAAGTGGCAGAAAGTCAAACTCATCGTCGCTCATGGCTTGCGTCCGCAATGTGGGTTGCGGACGCAATCGTCGCTCTTAGAAGCCGACAAAGATAGGTGTGCTCGTTTTAGCGCTTACTCTCAAACAACCAGCAGCATGGCACCTTCCGGCACCGCCTACTACAGGATGACCGAGTGCCGGCTGAACGTTCGCGCCTCTCCAATCGGAAGCACGGTCCGCTCATACTTCGTTGATGACATCGGCAGCAGCGTCGTCTTGGCGGTGTCCTGATATTTCATTTTGTCTCGCGAATTGACACCCAGGGGGAGGGTGATATCCACTTAGGCTGCTATGGCATTGGCTAGAGTTCGGTCTTCTGAGCTATCGCTTCCGCCCTCAGGTCTCGCGGTTTGCCTCGAGGTAGGCATGACCACCGCGTCCCCTTCAATCACCACCTTGTTGAGCACGCGACAGATGGTGGTCAGTGACACGCGCCTCTTCTCAGGCAACAATGCAACCACCGTCACGGTGGCGTGGACGGTATCGCCGGGCTTCACCGGCGCCTTAAAGCGAAGGGTCTGGCTCAGGGTTCCCGGCCCGGGCAACCTGCCGGCGATGGCCGCTGAGATGACGCTCGCGGTCAACATGCCGTGCGCGATTCTGCCCTTGAACCGGGTGGTCTGCGCAAACTCTTCCTTGATGTGCATCGCGTTGTTATCGCCAGAGACCGCGGCGAACAGCACGACGTCCGCCTCGGTGATGGTCTTCGCAAACGTAGCGCTCATCCCCGGTTTCAAATCTTCGTAGTCGTAGCCGTTAAGCTCGTTCATAACTCCTCCGTGGTAGCGGTAGTCAGGCGCGAACCGACGCCTTTCATGACATGACTCGTGGGGCGCTTCCAACCGATCAAGCGCCGACGACTCTCCTACTGCGAGCCGGTACTGGAGGCTGATGACTGTCGAGCAGCGTCACGCCTCAGGCGATCTTTTTAAGGTCGAGGAGGTCCGCCGCTTGCAACGCGCCTTTTCGCTGACCCCCAGCCCCTTTCTGGATGAAACCAAAAGGTTTACCCAGCGGCAGCAGCACCCTGCCAAAGTAGGTGTTCAAGAACACGGCGCCAGCGCAATACAAGCCCAGCAATGAAATGAGCAGCTCCGAATAGGCGGCCAGCAAGGAAAAGAACTCGCGGTGGATACCCAATATCGAAAGCCCCAGCGACGGCAACAGAATATTGATCAGGCGAGCACCGCGTGAGCTTCTAATCTGACAAGGTTTCATCTCGACAAGCCAAAGCCATGAGTGCGTCGCGCACGCCGGGTCGACGATCTACGCAATAGACGTGTCGTTCGCCCAATCGGCGGAGATGGACGTGAAGCCTATCTAAATGAACTCCACACGAGTTTTTTGCTGCCGCACAAGGCGGTTGACTGTTGTCGCTGCCCCGGGACGGATCATCATGCGTCCCCTGATTTCCAGCGCCTGATCGACATCGGAGGCAAGCTCGAGGTGGATCTGCCGCCGGCAAGCCGGGAAGCCGCCGGCCGTGGCGCGAAATAGTGGCGAGCACACGTGTTTCCACGTTCAGTCAGCGATTGAACCAGCGGTATTGGAGCGCGACCGCGATGGTCTGGAAATTTCCGCCGATGCGTGTCGTTAACCCACGCGACCATGCGAGTTTGGTTGACCATTGTGCAGCAAGAGGAACCGACAACGTGATCCCATAGCGAGTACTGCTTTGCAGATCCGCGTTCTGGGCGCCGTTGATGCTTGTCCGGCCGCCCGTGAGATACGTAATGTCTGCGGCAATCCACAGTCCGGGCCGCCACGTGTAGCCTCCATGCCATTGGAACACGGCCAGCGGAGCCTGACTTCGTCGCTTGCCACCAAAAAAGTCTGTATTGTCGGTGAACACCCACACCCCAGCGGCGCCTTCTACAAACCAGTTGCCGACTGGCTGAGACAATCCGAGCTCAGGTTTAAACGCCCATCGGTTCGAACCCACATTAATGATACGGGCTGGCTGATATTGACCGGTCGGCGCCACCATGCTCAGGCTGGCGCCCAGTATGGTGCTCGGGCTACGCTGGGCAAATTCCTCTGGCGTGAGCGCGGGACCACCCAGCAGATTCGCGGCAAGCCGGAACCGTACATCGCCTAGCCCCGAACGCCAGGCCTGGCCTGGCACGCCTGCTACATTCCCCGTCAGGTTCGCATTGGCATAAGGAAGCAACACAGCAGCGCTGGCGACATGTCCCGCGACGCCAAAGCTGTGAGAATAGCCCAGTGAGTACGTATTGATTCGGGCTTGAAGATCGGTGATGGGCAGCGACGGGTCCAGCGAAACGTCGCCGGTTGATCGAGCATAGCCCGCCACCACGAAGTTCGTTCCAACCGGGACGGCCGAATAGCTGCGCGGCTCCATTTCCTGCGCGGACGCTAGTATGGACCACACAAGCAGTATTCCCGCCCACCGAACTGGAAGCGCCAAATATTTCTTTTTGTCGAACCGCAATCCGCAGGGCGTCCGACACGGACTGCGCAATGCGAGTCGATCGACGCTCCCGGCATTGTCATAAGTTGCTCGCGCCCGCTTGCAAACTGAGCGACGTACGGAGCGACCAGGCTCGATGCGCGAGCCGGATGCGCGCGTTTGACGTCCGAGAAAATCTCGGTGGTCGAGGAGTAGCAATATCTGTTTAATTACATCCCTGATTGTTCGCGGTCTTAACGCATGTCTTGCCGCTTGGGCTCTTGTATACGCCCTTGCCATTTTTGGTCTTCGCTTCTCCGCCCTTGCTCGTCTGGGTTGTGGTTACACCGTCCGAATCCTTCTCAGACTTCCAGGCGGTGCCGGTGTTGCGGTCATAGCCGCCGGCTTTCTGCCCGTTATCGCAGACTGTGCGCCCGGTGGCACTTGTTCTGCACTCGGCGAATGCATTAGAAGAGAGGACTACACATGCCAATATCACCATGATTTTCATCGTCGTCTCCGGACATTTTCGGCACAAGACCGTCGCTTTGGCGTGTGCGTGATTGAATGGTAGTGCATCGCTAACGTTATCCGGGCAATTGAATGGAGGGACGACGGTAGAGCCACGACTGCGAACATCATCGGCTCGCACTGTTCCGCAGTGGCAATCCTCGCATGGCAAGCTCCGCCGACACGGGTCAGTCGCGGTGTTGAAAGTCGGTGCGAACGGTTCGTTCGATACGACAACGGCGACCGCACCAGTCAATGCGATCGTGCTGACAATGCTGGTCTGTGGGAGATTTGTCGCTCTCGGGAACGAAGGTCTCGTGACTCAAAATTTGAGTGCGGCGATGGCCGCATTCGTTTCGCGAGGTCTCGGGGCCGGTTGCTGAAATCGCAGTTGGCGCGCCGTGCAACCGCAGCTCGAACTTCAGCACCGACCCTCAACGGCCATATGTCGGCCGCTCGCGACTGACCGCTCCTGCGATGCCTTCAGACACCGGGAGATGATCGCAGACAGTTTTTGCGTCGGAGCGTCCTGTGCCGTCGGTGCACCGAGGAATGTGTAGGCACGCCCATGACGATGACTGGCTGATCGCTTCCTCACCGACGGCCAAACATGGGCGAACTGCGGCTCGCGAGCGCAAGTGCCTCCGCGCATTGCAGAACCTTAGGCCCGAAGGCGTCCATACGCTCGCGGGTCATCCGTATGGACGGCCCGGCAATACTGACAGTGCCAATCGGCTCGCTTTTTTCGTCGATGCGGATTGCAGCCGCAACCGCGCTGGTCCCTGCCTCATAGGCATCGAAGACGACGGCAAAGCCGCGTGCTTTTGTCTGCGCTATTTGTTCCATCAACGCTCGCAAAGTCTGCGGCGCGCCTGGGCCCATCTCGCGAGCGCGGTCCATTCCTTGACGCGACACGAGTGCCAGCGCCCGGTCTTCATCGACGGCCGCGAGAAACGCAAGCCCGTTCGCCGTCGCAGGAAGGTAAATCTCCAGACCGGCATCTGGATCATAGCGCAACCCGGTTCGCGCACCTTGCGCTTTCGCCACCCAAATCAGATCGTCGCCTTCCACGACCGCGAGGCGAACCAGTTCTCCGCTCACTTGTGCCAGATCGTCGAGCAAGGGCTGCGCGGCGTCGGTGATGCCGGTCGCAGCGAGATAGCTCAAACCGAGCGACGCCAGCTTCACAGTCAGCATGTATTGCGAGCTGTTCGGGTCCTGCTTGACGTATCCGCTCTCTTTCAAATCCGCCAGCACTCGATGCGCGGCCGTCCTTGGAATGCCCAGACGGTCGCCCACTTCTGACATTGGCAGGCCGTGCACGTTGTGCGCCAGAAGCTCGACGATGGCCAAGGCTCGGTCTCGGACTGCGGTCATATGCACCTTAAGCGTGATGACGATGGATCGAAATTTTAACCCATGTGGCTTTGCGATTCATCTGGAACGACAATCCGGGTTTACGCTCGATGTGGATTGATAATCCACTTGGTAAAGTAATCCAAATAACAAACCGCGAAGGCTGCCCCGTGAAACTTGCCATCGATTCATACAGCTATCACCGTTATTTCGGCGAGGTCTATGCCGGCCTCGAGCAGGATCCCGGAACGCGGATAACTATGCGGGGCTTCCTCGACCGGGCGAAGGCACTGGGCGTCGCGGGTGTTTCTCTGGAGTCGTGCTTCATGCCGAATCCGTCGCCCGAAGAAATCGCCACGTTGCGCGCCGACCTAGACGAACTGAGACTCGAGCCCGCGTGGGCATGGGGCCACCCGTCCGGCCTCCGCTCGGGCGACGCACCCGAGGAAGTTGCCGACCTGAAGCGCCATACGGAAATAGCCGCTGCTGTGGGCGCGACGGTCATGCGGATCTGCTGCGGCGGCCGCCGCACCCGCCCCGACAACTGGAGCGACCACAAGGCAAAGCTCGTCCCACTTCTGACCGACGCCGCCGCGCATGCGAAGGGGCACGGCGTCGTGCTCGCCATCGAAAATCACATCGACATGCTCGCGGACGAACTGGTGGAGCTGATTGATACGATCGATTCGCCGTGGCTCGGCGTGTGCCTGGATACCGCGAATAACCTGCGCATGCTCGAAGACCCGGCCGTCGCGATTGAAAAGCTCGCGCCCTACGCCCGGGCGACCCACGTTAAGGACATTGCTGCCAAGGGTGGCGATCCGCGCGATTTTGCGTTCTGGCCGAGCGTGCCGGTCGGCCGAGGAATTATCGACATGCCACGCGCCTTCGCCGAACTACGCAAACACGGTTACGCAGGACTGCTCGCGCTGGAAATCGACTATCTACATCCCGCTTACGAGAGCGATGAGCAAGCCATCGCCGAAAGCATTCACTACATGCGAAGCCTGCTCTGAGCATGCCCGTCGCTCGCCAGAAATCCACAGGAGACAACCATGCCATTCGAGAAACAACTCAACATTCAGGAATTCCTGGATTCCCGGTCTTTTGGGCCCTTTCACTGGAAGATACTGTTATTGGGCCTCGTGGTCCTGATTCTCGACGGATTTGATGTTGTCGCGATGGGTTTCATCGCGCCCGCAGTCGTCGCCGACTGGAAGCTCACACGCGCCGCGCTCGGGCCGGTGCTGAGCATGGGCTTGTTCGGGCTCGCGATCGGCGCGTTGACCGGCGGTCCGCTGGCGGACCGGTTCGGCCGTCGCAAGGTCATCATCGGCGCAATTTTCTTCTTCGGGCTGATGAGTCTCGCTTCCGCATGGTCGCCGAACGTCGAGGTGCTTTCGATCATGCGCTTTCTCACGGGACTTGGACTTGGCGCCTCTCAGCCCAATGCCGCGACGCTTGCCTCCGAGTACGCGCCCAAGAAGTATCGTGCGCTGATGGTGACGGTGATCTATTGCGGATTCACGTTTGGTGCGGCCGGTGGCGGCTTCCTTTCGAGTTATTTGATCCCGACTCACGGCTGGGCATCGATTCTGGTTGTCGGCGGCGTTGTGCCGATCCTGTTTGCGCTCGTCCTGTGCTTCATCCTGCCGGAATCCGCGAAGTTTCTCGCAGTCAAACACGGTGGCCGACGCGCGCTCGAACGTATCGTCAACCAGATCGAACCCAACGCGGTCGATGCCTCGACGAGATTGATCACCGCGGAACGCGAGCACGCCGGCAAAGGCGCGATCAGACTTATCGTTGCCAAGCCGCACACGACTGTGACGCTCGCTCTTTGGGTCGGCCTCTTCATGAACCTGATGACGGTCTACTTCCTCAATAGCTGGCTGCCGATCATCGTGAAGGACAACAACTTTTCGCTTGCCGATGCCGCGCTGGTAGGCGCCATGCTTCAAGTGGGCGGAACGCTTGGCAACATCATCATCGGTTGGGAAATGGATCGCTTCAACCCGCACAAGGTGATGATCGGCACGCTCCTCGCTGCAGGCATCTTCACCGTTGCGCTGGCGAAGATGAGTCCGGGCCTCTACGGCCTCATGACCCTGGTTTTTCTGTTGGGCTATTGCATCAACTCAACGAACACTGGCTGGACCGCAATGGCCGCCGGTTACTATCCGACCGAGATGCGCGCCACCGGTACGAGCTGGATGACTGGCATTGGTCGCTTCGGCGCGATCTCGGGCGCGTCGATCGGCGCGGTTTTGCTCAGTTTCAAGTGGAATTTCGGGCAGTTGTTCCTTGCCTTGACCGTGCCAATCGCGATCGCCATCGTCGCGGCGTACATCAAGGGCCGCCGCAGCGCGGGCGCAGCGCCGGTGTTGCGCAACGCCACTACTCACTGATTCTCGGAGACCCTTTTTCTCATGTCTGATTCGAAGATTGGTCTTATTGGTGCAGGCGCGATTGGTCGTGCGCATCTTGTTGGCGCAGCGGGCGCCGAGGGGCTCGAAATCGTCGGCATCGCCGACCCGAATCCGGCGGCGCAGGCGCTCGCCGAGGAGTTCTCGATCCCGTGGTTCAAGGACCATCGCGCGCTCATCGACGAGACGAAGCCTGACGGCGCAATTGTTGCCACGCCGAACGCGCTGCATGTTCCCATGGCGCTGGAGTTGATCGCCGCCGGCACGGCAGTGCTCGTCGAAAAGCCGATCACCGATACGGTCGACGAAGGCTTGCGTCTCGGGCGCGCGGCTGCCGACGCCGATGTTCCTCTGCTCGTCGGCCATCACCGGCGGCACAATCCGATCGTCCGCACCGCGCGGGCTTTGGTTCAGGGAGGACAACTCGGGCGGCTCGTCTCTGCATCGGTGCTAGCGACTTTCCTCAAACACGACGCCTACTTCAACGAAGCTTGGCGCCGCACGCCTGCTGCGGGACCCGTCCTCATCAACCTGATTCACGAGATCGACCTGTTGCGCTTCGTATGCGGCGAGATCGAAAGCCTGCAGGCTGTTACGTCGAATGCGATTCGCGGATTCGAAGTCGAGGACACGGCGGCCACGCTGCTGTGTTTCAAGAGCGGAGCAATCGCAACGATTACCCTGTCAGACAGCAGTGCTGCGCCGTGGAGTTGGGATCTGTCGTCGGGCGAGAACCCGGCCTTTCCGAAGACTCCGGTCGAGAGTCATTTTTTGTGCGGAACTGAGGCGTCTGTCGCCTTGCCGACGTTGCGGATGTGGCGTTATCCGGGCGAGCGCGGCTGGTTGCAGCCGCTGCAGGACGAAGAGGTGCACTTCGACGCGGCCAATCCGTACATCGAGCAGATGCGACACTTCGGCGCGGTGATTCGGCGAAAAGAGCAACCGCTGACCGATGCGTTTGACGCGACCAGAACCCTCGAAGTCACACTGGCAGTTCGCGACGCCGCGCGTTCCGGTACGACGATCCGCTTTGGGTGATGCTAACGCATCGACAATCGGGAAGAGCCGCGATTAAGACGCGGTAACAAGAATGAACCCGGTGCAAAGGCTCGAAATGCATAAGTTCTATTCGACTGTCTGATCGGCTATCGCTGGTTGTTCGTGCTGACGGCGGTCGTTCGTGAAAGGCGAATGGCCGCATTCGCCCCGTCTCAAGTTATCGGCGGCAACGATTCGAACGTCGGCAGATGGCCGTTTGTTCGCGTTCCGACTCGCCACCGAAAAGCTGACACGGGCAACCCTAACGACAGCCCTGTAGAAGGTTCATCGAGCTGGCGCTCTCGGCCAGTGAGCGACGTTCGACGGGGATCTCGCTTGGTCACTCCGACGTCGGCTTGCCCCCTGGCAGCAGACGTTCCATTTGCGAAGGCGACCAGACTCCTGCCTCTTGCGGGAAAGGGGTAGTTGCCCGCTTGCTCACTTTCGTTGTGATGTGTTTTGATTCACGCATTCGCGTTGAAGGCAGCGACGAAGAATCCATCGCGCGCGGGGCCGGCTACCGCTTTCGCGCAGCGGACTCGCGAAACGCGTATTGCGTCATCCGATCCTGACGTTCGGGCGCGGGACGGCACCGCATCGCGCGCTGGAGGACATCGTCGACAAGCTCGCGCTCGCCAACGGCGTGCCGCTCGCAGATACGCGCATCACCGGTTGGACGTCGATTTCGGTGATCGTGCAACTCGTGCGCGATGGCCTCGGCGTGGCGGCAACCGACGCGCGGATGCGCCGCTTTTCGTGCTCGGCGCGGCGAACGCGACATGGCGGCTGTCACGAATACTGCGAGTAGTCGGATCGACGCTTGATCGAGCGGCCAAGACACTCCGCCTGGCAAGAATGTCGCGTCGCTCGAGCGGACGCTCGCCGGGCTGGTCGCCCTTTGAGCGCGATCCCGCTCAAAGGGGCGCCCGGTCAAGTTGGATTGGGCGGATCAGGGATAGGCAGCCGCCGCGGCGAAATAGAGCACGACCGCTGTCACGACCACCGCAGTAAAGCCTAGATGAATCGCCACTATCGTCGCCAGGACTGCAGCCACGACGGACGTGCATGCGTTGACGCCCCACGCCCAGGGCACGAGCGTTTCGGCACAGCCGGCAACGCGGTTGAGCCCAAGCGGAAAGGGCATGCCCATCGCAAAGCCGAGCGGCGCGATGAGCAGCACGGCAATCGCTATTCTGACCGGGTCGGATAGAGGTATCAGGAACGAGAACAGATGGGGCAGCACGAGCAGGTAGCACAGCGAGATGGCAGAAAGGGCCACGATGGCGGTCGCCGCAGTCGACCGGTGCTTTCTGATCGTGCGCGGCCGTGTCGCGGAACGGGCGACCGGCACCTCGCGACCCTGCAGGCGCTGCGCGTACCGGCTTCCAAGTCCCGCGAACGAGAGGAACGCACACAGCACGACCGCCACAGCGTAGAGCGGGTGGCTCAGGAGCAGAACGAACTTCTGGATGAACGCGATCTCGATGAACATGAAAGCGAAGCCGATCGCGACGAAATAGATCGCGACTCTGCTTTCCGATATCGCCGCCACCGAAGCTGTGGCGTCATTGCGGGAAGTGGCGTCCAAACGCGATGAACCGTGAGCCGTGCACGTCCGGCGCTTCATCACCCACAGAGGAAAGAGGATCAACACGAAGGCCATGAATGTCGCCTGCAGCAGGGTGGCGATCAGTACCGGGTATCCCCATTCCAGCAAGGTCATGCCGCCTCGCCCTTTCAACGCGAGAAACTCGGGCAGCGATCGCCATTTGAAGAAGTGCAAGAAGTACGGCTTGTCGTCCGTGGCGGGGCGGATATCGAACTTGTAGCGCGCCCAGAACGTTTCTCGCCCGGGACTCAGCAGAGCGTGCGCGGCTTCGAAGAAGTAGGGCCTTTCAAGTACGTTGTAGCGATTCGCTTCTGCGGCCTGCATCCCCGGGTAGTATTCGACGTCGAACGAACGGGCATGGCAGAAGCTGCGCAGCGCGGCGATGTCCCTGTCATCGAATTCCCCGTTTTTGACCAGCAGCGTCGCGGTTTTCCATCCGCGGATCAGCATGAGCCGTCGATATGGTTGTCTTACACCGGCGTTCTCCATCGCCAGTACGGCCGTCGCAAACAGCTTGAGGACGTCGCGCGGGGGCAGCGTGACCCAGCGAGTGATCGCCAGTATGCCGCCTACGTTGAGATGACGCAGATAGTCCTGAAATGCTTCCACCGTGTAGAGGTAACTCTCGGAAAGGGAGTAAAGCCCGGCCGAGGTGGCACTGAAGGAGTCTAGCAGCGCGACCTGGATCAGGTCGTAGCGCTCACCGCGCGCAGCGACGAAACCACGCGCTTCGCCGGCGAATAGGCGAACGTTCGGTGCGCTGTACGGCTTGCCGGAAAAGTCGGCAAAGCGGTGCTGAACCGCTTCGACGATCTGTGGATTCAGTTCGACCGCGTCGATTGCGCTCGCTTCGTGATACAGCGCCTGCAATACGTCGCCTCCTGCCCCGCTGCCGAGCACGAGGACTTTGGGCCGCCGCAGCAGGTGATAGGGGAGCGCGGAGGTCATAGAGTCCAGATAACCGAGCGGCTCGCGCCGCCCGTCATAGCGATTGAGCGCGGACAGTCCGTCGCCGTCGGTGAATACGCCGAGTTGCGGCGGCGGTTCCATCGTCGCGTTGAGGCTAAGCCCGGGCGCATGTCGGAAGGGAATCGAGGGGCTTTCCACCACCGTGACGACACCCAGCGGGCTTGAGCTTTCGGCGACCACGTGCGCATCCTTTATGCGCAGAGCCTGGCTCAGTTCCTTGTACTCCGATGGCCGCAATACGATCCAGTCTCGCGGCAGGCCGGTGGCCAGCATGGCTGCGGCGCCGAGCAACAGGATCGGCAACCACTTCCGGTGCCAGCGGCATTCGACGCATGCCAGCGCCGCTGCCGTGATGCCTGCAGCGCCCAGTACCCGCAGCGCATCCAGCGGACGAAGCACGAACAGCGCGCCGATGATCGCGACGCTGCCCACGCCCGCTCCGCCAATGTCGAAACTGTAGATACGCGGGATCTGGTCATTAAAACGTGTGAAGGTGAGACAGAGGCTGGTCGCGGCGCAGAAGAAAGGAACGAAAAGGAGCACGTAGATCAACAGCAGGCGCAAAGGTTCGCGCGGATTCCAGAGAATCTCCAGCGGGTTGAACGCAATGCGCTGCGCGAACGCGAACGAGGTGACCGCAAAGACGCCGAACAGGATTGCACCGGCTACAAACACGGCTGCGAACCGTGGCACGAGCCAGCGCTGCGCAAGCGAGACCATCGCGCCGGCTGCTCCGTAGCCCAGCAGCGCCGCGCTGATCATCATGTACGCGAAGTGATGCCATTGAATGATCGAAAAGAGCCGCATCAACAGCAGCTCGTAACCGAGGGCAGCGGCTGAAAGCAGCGAGACGGAGAGCAACGGCACGGCAGGCATGATGGCATGAACCTGAAGGGGATGCGGAGGGCGCGCGCTCAGCCATGCTGCGATGCGGGTTCGCGCGATCTCGTTGGGTCGCTCGTTTCAATGCCCGACGAGAGGCACGAAGCGGACGGGCAGTATCTGTCGGGTGGAGACGGTCCCGTCGTTCGCCTTCGTGATCAGCAGCAGGTATTGCGTCAGAAACTGCGCGCCTACGGGAATGACAATCCTGCCGCCGGGCTTCAACTGCCGCACGAGAGGAGGGGGGACGTGGCTCGAGGCGGCGGTGACGATGATGGCATCGTAGGGCGCGTGGGCTTCCCATCCGTAATAGCCGTCTCCTACCTTGGTTTCTACGCGCTTGTACGCAAGCCGTTGCAAGCGCTCCTGAGCCGCTTGGCCCAGAGGCTCGATGATTTCGATCGTATAGACCGCTCGCGCGAGGGTCGAGAGAATCGCCGCCTGATACCCTGAGCCGGTGCCGACTTCCAGCACGACGTCAGTGGGCTTGATCATCATCAGGTCGGTCATCAACGCGACGATATAGGGCTGGGAAATGGTCTGGCCATAGCCGATGGGAAGAGGCCGGTTCTCATAGGCGTTGCGCTCGTCGTCGGGTGGCACGAACTGGTGGCGAGGCACTTGGTTCATCGCGGCGAGCACGCGCGGATCGATTGCGGCTCTGCCGGTTGCGACGGAGGTTTCGGTCGCAAGCTCCGAGATGTTCCTGATCATCGTCGCACGAAGGGACGCGAAGTCATCGGCGGCGTGAATGCCAGAAGGCATCCACGCCAGTGTGATTGCGGGAATCAGGATACGCAGCCAGCGCAGCATGACTCGTTTCACCGTCCGGCCCCAGTTGGCTGTCTGCTGAAATTCTACGCCCGCGCACGCGAGGTCGGGCAGGGCGCGTCCGGCCGTTTGTCGTATGTTTAGCGCAGACTTCGAGCGCGTCGTCGTGTCGCCGCCAAAGGCCACATTGCCTCTGGAAAGGCAAAGGTCCGCATTCGAGTGGTAGAGCAGATCGGGACGGGAGTGAGGGGCGTCGACTTGGCAAGGGTGAAGAACGGCGTAGGCGTGCCGGAGCGCGACAACGAACCCGTTCCTCCAGCGAATAGTCGGGCGTGGTGTACCTCGAACTCGAGGGCATCGACGTTGACTCGTTCGCGCGTGAGGCTTGCTCGCGTGTACGCGGCGGTTGTATTGCGATTGCCCATCAAAACGGCGACTCAGGCCAGGCGGTCGCACAGTTGGACCACCTGGATAGTTGCGGGAGCGCGGGACTGTCTGAACGGTTCCGAACGACTCCGGTTGACCAAAGTCGGGACTACGTGCGCTAACGCACATTGCTTGCACGGCGGAAAAGCGCGAACCAAATGTTGTTGGTGTTGTGCGAATTTTCAACTATAAAAGGTCTCGGGAGTCTCAGCGAAAGGACGGCGTTCGTGCCACCACGTTCGACGGGCAGAGGGGTGCTTTCATGGTAAATCACCTACCGAAACGATTCGCAATTGCGGCAGTGCTGTTCGTTCTAAGCGGCAGTGCCCTCGCGAAGACTGAAACCTGCCATCCGGCATCAGAAAAGCAGATTGCTGCGTTGTTTGATCGCTGGAACGATTCGCTTAAAACGGGTGATCCTCAGAAAGTGGTGGCGAACTCCGCTCCACGCTCGGTTCTATTGCCGACCGTCTCGAACAAGCCGCGCGTGTCTGTCGATGAGAAATTAGACTATTCCAAGCATTTTCTCGAGAGCGAGCCCGATGGCACCATCGACTTCCGCGAAATCATGATCGAGTGCAATACCGCGATCGACGCCGGAACCTACACCTTCAAGTTCCGGGACGGTTCGATCGTCAAAGCGCGCTACACGTTCACCCACGTCTGGGACGGGCACAAATGGGTGATTACTAGCCATTATTCTTCCAAAATGCCGGAGAACCAATAAGCGGCGCCGGTGCGATTTGCCCTCGTGAACCACTGTGTCGAAACAGACACCGCCAGCATCACGCCGAGGCCGCCGTCCCCTTGCGGTGGTGACATCGTATGAAATTAATTCTTCGCTGGGGCGACGGGCGGTTTCGCCTATCCTTCGTTTGGCCCAACACCGCTTGCGATAGCTAAACAACGGCGCCGGCTGAATTAATCGTATCAAAGTCGGGCAACGCCCGGACAAAAGCGTATCCCCACTAGGTTTTCTAAGGAGTACTACTTATGGATAGGCGAGATTTTATCAAAAAGACCTCCGCGGTTGGCGCAGCCATTGCGACGACGAACGCCGCCGCCCAGGGCGCCGGGGACGGCCCAAGCGGCAAGCCCAACATCTTGTTCATTCTCCTGGATGAAATGCGCTTTCCCCGGGTGTTTCCGAAAGGGGTTCAGGACGCACGCGAGTTTCTCAAGGCCTATATGCCCCGAACGTTCGATTTGTGGAAGAGGGGAGTCAAATTTTCGGGCCACTACACCGCAGCCTCGGCGTGCAGTCCCGCGCGCGCCGCGCTCGTCACCGGGCTGTACACCCACCAGAATTGGTTGCTCACGACCATTTTGGATTCACCCGACACCAAGGTTTCGATCCAGCCGGTGCTGAACCGGCAGTTTCCAACCTACGGCAAGGTCCTGCAGTCGCTCGGCTATATCACGCCCTATATAGGGAAGTGGCATCTGTCGATCGTGCACAAAGGGCAAAGGCCGCTCGGGCTCTACGGCTTCGAAGGGATGACGTACCCGGATCCGACGGGCAGCAACCTTCAAGGCACAATTGGCGACCCGGGACAAGGCTACCTGAGCGACACGAACATCGCGGACCAGGCAACGCAGTGGTTGCAGCGGCGCAGGCCGGCCGACCCGCCCTGGTGTTTGACCGTCGGCTTCATCAATCCGCACGACAAGGAGTTCTTCCCCGCGGGCACGGAGTTCAAGCGCTTTACGGAGCTTTTTGCTTCGAACAACTACAACCCGAATGGCTATTCCCAGTGGATCGATTACACCGCAGGGCCCCCGACGTACAACTGGGAGTTCAACCCGCTGCGCAATCCGCCGCAGTACGGGTATCCGGCAACTGCGCCGAACTGGGAGTCTGCCTCGCAACTGTCGGCCAACAAACCGCCGATGCAGACCTTCAACCGCACGCTGCAGGAAGCCGTCTGGGGTGGCGTGCAGGACACGCGAGGTACGGATTTCGAAATCTCGGCTTATCCAGTCAATCCGAACCTGCCGCCGCCCTCCGAGACGAAGGGGGTTGCCAAGGCGCCTTTCAACTATTGGAAGCGCGGGCTCGATTCCTACACACAGATCATGTCGATAGTAGATTCAAAAATTGGCGCGGTCGTTGACTCATTGCCGCCTGCGGTCGCGAAGAAGACGATCATCGTGCTGACCTCGGACCATGGCGACTATGCAGGCGCTCATGGCTTGATTTCGGGTAAGACCGGGACGTGCTACGAAGAGGCGTTTAACGTCCCGCTCATCGTGATGGATCCGACCGGGCAGTACAACGGGGATCTTGACGTCGTTCGCAGCGGCCTGACCTCGTCAGTTGATATCCTGCCGATGTTGGCAACCTTTGCCAACGGCGGCACGCGAAGCTGGATGACTGGAGATTATGCGCAGCTGTACGGGAACCGACACGACTTGCTTCCAATGCTGAAGAGCGCGAGCGCGCCAGGCCGGCCGTATGTGGTCTTTGCATCCGACGAGATCGTGCCAGAGGTCTACAACTTCAATTCTTCGGCATCGCACATCATTGGCGTGAGAACCGAGGCGGGCAAACTCGGAACGTACTCGTACTGGGCGCCGTCGACGACCACCATCAGCGGATCGAGCGATCTTGAGTATTACGACTACGCTACCGAGCACGGCAGGCTCGAACTGGACAATCGGTCTAGTTCTCACGCGGCGCAGGAAATGTATCAGAAGCTAATAAACGAGATCCTTCCGAACGAGCTGCAAGCCCCGATCCCGGGGAAGTTCGTCGCCGCGCAGAATACGGCGCAGTCGCGATATCTCGAGTACATCAGCCTCATCAACAGCGGAGGGAACTTCGAGCTGCCGTTCAAGATCGGGGACATCTGAAGCATCAGCGGTGCATCGAGGAAGGCCCGCATCGCCGGCGACGACAGAGTTCGTTCTGCGTGGACGTCGACACCGGCAAATTGGCGTGCTCCTCGATGCGTTTTTAACTGCAGGAAGCCGCGCCGCCGACTCCGCGCTCGCGCGTCATATGCGTTCTCGCAGATGCGCGTGGCGGTCTCCGCTCCTGAAGCGGTCCGCGTGAGAACCACGCTAACCTGGGCTTTCGAGATTCCCGACGGCGACAACGGGACCCCATTGAGCGCGCACCGGTACCACGCGATTGACGCCGATCTTTGTCGCCTTATCTCCCCCGGCATGAAGGCGAGGTTACCCGCTCGCTTCACAGGAGTAATCCCTGCAAGGACGTCCTTGGTCATGCCGTAATCAGCAAGTCGGTCAAACATCGGGGACTCGGTTGGAGCTGGGGCGACCGCGTTCACTCGAATGCCCAAAAACGCAACCTCAAGCGCCGCCGATTTGGTCAATCCTTCGACAGCATGCTTGCTCGCCGCGTAAATTGCGCTGGTGGGGAATCCGACCTGTCCGCCGATGGAGGACAGGTTCACAATGCCTCCAAAGCCTTGGCGTCTCATCGCTCTGAGCTCGGTGATTCATGTCCCACACCATCCAATCAAGCAGATGGACCAGTTCGTGACTGGGAATTTCGGTCAGTTCCGCGCGGGTCATGACTTTTGCCCTCGTTGGCAGCGTTATGCGTTCCGGATGCGACCCGCCGAAACCGTCTGAGCAACATCCGCGTGCTCCATTGAACAAGCATCGAGAGCACAAGCGCGACGCCGAAAGTAATGCTAGTTCCTTGGAGAGGAAGCAGCATGGCGAGCGTCATACAGAATGCAGCAAATGAGAAGCGACCGACAACCATCCCTCGCAGCAACGAAACGACAAATTCTGAACCGCAAGCCCGATCTGATGCACCATTCTGCCATCGCGCTAACATCGGATGGTAAGGTATCGGCCTTCAACACTTATTGCTTAACACGTGAGGGAAGCCGTGAGCCGTACTTCATTTGACGTTATCGTTGTCGGCCTCGGTGCGTTCGGGAGCGCGACGCTTTATCAGCTGGCGAAACGAGGCGCGAGCGTCCTCGGTATCGACCAGTTTGCACCGCCACACAACAAAGGGTCGAGTCACGGCAACACGCGAATCACACGGCTCGCGGCAGGCGAAGGTGCAGACTACATTCCGTTCATCAAGCGCTCCCATGACATCTGGCAGGAGCTCGAAGCGCAGACGGGCAAACGGCTTTACCACCGTACCGGCTGCTCGTCGCAACGGCCATCGGCGACGCCATCCGCCGCCGCCACGCCTACGCGGCATTGAGCATCGAAGTGAAGTGAATGAGTGTGCGATATCTATCGATTAGCATGACGAATCGATAGCCTCGACATGCGTGAGTTTCAAGACCGACCTACACGAGGAGGGCGATGACACCGCCGATCCTCGATGCACAAATTTAACGATGTCAACTGGAGGAGAAATGGTGAGAAGTGGAATGAGACGGTCGCTGACCGCATTGACGTTGGTGGGGCTGTCGAGCGGCGCCGCGTACGGACAAAACAGCGTCACGCTGTACGGTTCCGCTTGACGGCGGTCTGCGCAATCTGGTGAACGGCACCAAGGCAGGCGGCGCGGCGCTGACGATGGCCTCGAACGGGATGTACAAATCGAACCGTTGGGGCTTTGTCGGCACGGAGGACCTGGGCGGCGGATACTACGTTCGCTTCAACCTGGAGGCGGGCTACGTTCTCTCGACCGGCGCGAACAGCAGCACGACCAACCAGATGTTCCAGCGTAATTCGACGATCGGTGTCGGCGGGGCGTTCGGACGGGTCGATATCGGCCATCAATTCACGTTGCAGCACAGGCTGATCAAGGAGTTCGAGCCGTTCGATCTCGACTATCTTTCTGTCACCGAAGCGGCGGCGATCGCCGGAGGCACGAGCGGACGGGACGACAACGCGATCTACTACCACGGCGACTTCGGTCCGTGGACGGCACGCGCGGACTACGCGCCGGGCGGCGTGCCCGGCAGTCTCGCCAGCGGTGTTGCCTTTCGCCGTAAAGGAGCCGGGTGTTTTCGGCGTAATGGCGCCAGAGAAAGGCGCCTGTTTCGGGGCTCGAACGGGGATCAAGAATCCTTGTTTTTACCTCCTTTCGCAAGTGCTGATTTGTTGCTCTCGG